>NZ_JBFYLB010000073.1:0-46650 GCF_041305605.1 Methanomethylovorans sp. | reverse complement strand
CCTTTGGAAGTCACAGGATTTGCCTGTAGTAAACGCTGTGCACTCTCTGTGGCCTTCTCAAAAGTTGCCGTCTCTGCTATAAGAGGATCGTTTGTACCCTGTACCACTACAGCTTTCAGGTTCTTGGAGCCCGCCACAGCCCCGTGACCACCCCTGCCACTCGAATAAAGATTGTCGCTCACAAAGTTTGCAAAGCGTACTTTATTTTCACCCGCCCTGCCTATACAGGCCACACTGCCTTTTTCCTTCAATGCCAATGTGGTTTCCCGGGTGTCTCTTCCCCAGAGATGGTCCGCAGCGATAAGTTCTACATCTTCATCGTAGATGGAGATGTAGACAGGCATCTCGGACCTCCCGGTAATTACCAAAGCATCTATCCCTGCATATTTCATTGCCTTCCCAAAGTGTCCTCCCGCATTTGAGTCAAATATGGTATGAGTAAGAGGGGACTTCGTTATAAGTGAATAATGTCCGGACATGGGAGCTGCAGTTCCCGTTAGCGGTCCGGTGGCAAATACCAGAGGATTATCAGGCGATAATGGATCCACTAATGGGTCGGCAAATTCGTGCATCAGCCTTATACCAAGACCCCGGCCTCCCAGATATTCCCTTGCTTGCTTTACACCTGTTCTTGATTCAGTGATCGAATGAGAACTAAGATCAACAATTATGGTCCTTCCAGTCCAACCGAACATTCTTTCTCACCTTCATAGTTTAACTCCTTCAAATTCCAGGAGTTTACGCTTCACCAACAAATTTTCAGGATCCTTACTTCCACAGAACCCTCCCATACCTTTGCTTGATACAACCCTGTGGCATGGAATAATAATAGGATATGGATTTTTTGAAAGGGCACTTCCTACTGCCTTGGAAGCTCCCTTCCTGCCTATATATGCAGCCAGTTCTCCATAGGTGATCATATGCCCATAGGGAATGTGCCGTGTCTGCTCAAGCACATCTCTCTCAAAATCTGTGAAATGGGAAAGATCCACTTTACACCATGAAAAATCGACCTGCTCACCTTTAAGATATCTTAACATTTCCTGGCACAGCCGCTCAAGGTCTTCCATGTTTACCCCCCAGAAACTTATCTTCGAGAGAACGCCTTTTTCCACGAAATCGTAACCAGTTGATACCAGATAAGGATGCTAGAATTGTGCAGACAACGACAGCAGCATATATTAAAGGCCTTGTCCTCTCTACAAGTAGTGGATCGATATTGTCCTTTTGATCATAAGTGGGATACATAATATCACGCCTGTCGTCGCTGTGGCCAAGACCCAGAGCATGCCCAAGCTCGTGCTTTGCCAGCTCAAGCATATTGGCATCACCATATTGCCTCCATGCATAACCCTCGTAATCACCAACTTCCAACACTATGTCCACTCGTATATACTTACCATTTGCTTCATAAGGCCTTGCAAAGCCTGCAACACCATTTTCAACACCAACATCCTGTTCCAGGTTCTCCACCCACATAATATGGATATCAGCTTCACTTTCAGTATCCACCAACCTGAATTCCGGTTCATACGTTAGATGGTCATTTCCACCATTTTCCCAGTATGCCATAGCATTTTCCACCTGTATTTTATATGTAGGACTGTAATGTTCAGGGATATTTACATTGTCTATATACACAGTAATAGGAGAATGATCCCAGGGTGTTGAATCAAGAGCATGATAGGCAACATCATCGGTTGCATACACTACCTGAATTGCCATTAAAGTGAAAAAACAAACCAGCAATAAATACCATACCAGATCATGGAGTATTTGAGACATTGACCACCATATGAACATCTATTCCACAATACAAATAGTTAATTGACTAGTAAATACGAGCTGCATAACGATAAATACAATGACTTATAACCCCGCCCTATGGAAAAGAACATAGCAGTTGTCTTTGATAGCGCAGGAACACTGCTGCACATGTACCGTGTGGCAAAAGAAACATCAACTGGCAATTTGCTTGAAGGTATCGAAAGTACCATGCTGGTAGCAGAGAGACCTGGAAGAGCTCTTATAGTAATGCATGCCGAACCATACCTGCTGAAGAACACAGACCCTGCAACAGAGCTGCGGAAGTTCATTGCAGATAACGAATTGAAAATAGACATCAGTTGCTCCAGTGGACCAATGAGCATACAGGAAGCCATGAACATAATCAATAAGGAAAAAGTCGTAGTGAGAGATATGATAGAAGTCCTCTCCTTGGTACATGTGCATTGTCCTGAAAGATATTACATAGCATCCGCCCTAATAGTAGACAGTGAGGCGCAGTTCATTCCTTACGTACTTAGTACTGCAGGAAAATTATATACCAATGCAATCAAAACTATTGAGCTTTTGCACTGCAGAGGAATTGATACGTATATAGCTTCCGGAGATACCATGCGTTCACTGAAGAGAGTGGCTGAAAAACTAAGGATCCCCCTTGCAAATGTATTCGATATAGCCACTACTGATGATAAGGCAAATATAGTGCTGGATCTGAAAAAAGAATATGAGAGGGTACTAATGGTAGGCGATGGCATGAACGATATCCGGGCCTTAGAGGTTGCCGATGTGGGAATTGTTACAGTGCAGCAAGGAGACAAAAGACCAAAAAGGTTACTAGAAGCTGCTGATCTGGTGATAAACAATATCATAGAGATCATAGACATTGTGGATCTATTGAATGCTTCCGACCGTACGAAAGAGCAGGGAACAGCTTTTTATTGTTAACAGTGAAAACAATATGCGTTACGTTTATGTATAATTTTACATAATGCAGATGATACTCTACAAAAAATGAATTTAAGAACGAATCATGAATGGCCAGCAGAAGTTGTTAGCAGTTTTGTACATACCATACAATACCATTAAGTAATTTGAATTGGTAATCATAACTCAAATAATTCCAGCCGGCCTATAAACGGAGGAACATAAATGGCAGCGTTCATCGAGGTCAAAAACCTTAATCTGGATTTTGACGGCGTTAAAGTTCTGAAGGACATAAACCTGACTATAAACGAAGGAGAGGTCATCGGCATATTGGGACGAAGCGGAGCAGGTAAAACTGTGCTGATGCATGTACTTCGTGGAGTAGAAGAATATGAAAGCATCAGCGGACAGGTAATATACCATCTGGCACGCTGTGAAAAATGCGGTCATATCGAACCACCGAGCAAAATTGGGAAGAAATGTCCGGCATGTTCTGAGGAAAAACTGTTAGCTTTCGATGCTGATTTTGTTGCAATGTCCATACACGATCAAAAGAGAAGAGAGATTACAAAAAGGATAGCAATAATGCTTCAGCGCACGTTTGCATTGTATGGCGATGAAAGGGTCATCACCAATGTAGTTAACTCTCTTACGGAGATTGGACATCAGGATGAAGACGTGACTTCAAAAGCCATGGAGTTGCTGGAAAAAGTACAACTTTCACACAGGATGATGCATGTAGCACGTGACCTGAGCGGCGGAGAGAAACAAAGAGTTGTGCTGGCCCGCCAGCTTGTAAGGAATCCTATGCTACTCCTTGCTGATGAACCTACAGGCACTCTGGATCCGAGAACTGCAAGGATAGTACACGATGTGATAGAGCATGCAGTGAAGGATTACAAGATGACGATGGTCATAACCTCTCATTGGTCCGAAGTGATAGAGGAAATTGCTGACAGGGCAATTATTCTTGAGGAGGGGGCCATAATCAGCGAGGGTGACCCATGTGAAATGGCAACAAAGTTCACCGGGATGGCATGTGCGATCGAGAAGAGAGCAGATGTTGCCATAGGTGACCCAATTATAAAAGTGCAGAACTTGAGAAAGAAGTACATATCTGTTACAAGAGGAGTCGTCAATGCTGTGAGCGATATCTCGTTTGAAGTTAGAGAAAGTGAGATATTCGGCCTTGCCGGGGTCAGCGGTGCGGGAAAGACAACTACTTCCGAAATACTCATGGGGATAGTACAACCTACAAGTGGTGAGGTGATGACACGAGTGGGAGAGGAATGGATAGATATGAAGAAACCTGGTCCCGAGTGCAGGGGGCGTGCAGTACAGTATATGGGCATATTGCACCAGGAATATAGTCTTTACATCCACCGTAACGTGATAGATAATCTCACAGAATCCATAGGTATTGACTTGCCCTATGAGCTTGCAGTAAGAAAGGCCATCATTACTTTGAAAACTACTGGTTTCACAGAAGAAAAGGCAAGATCGATTTTATCCAAAATGCCTGACGAACTTAGCGAAGGAGAAAGGCACAGGGTGGCACTTGCACAGATACTTATGAAGGAGCCAAACATAATAGTAATGGATGAACCTACTGGTACCATGGACCCCATTACGAAAAAAGAGGTCACAAGATCCATCCTCAAAGCACGCGAGGAGTTTGGGAATACATTCATAATCGTATCTCATGATATGGACTTCCTGGAAGACATATGTGACCGGGTAGCACTCATGAGGAATGGTGAGATAGTAGATATAGGAGAGCCAAGAAAAGTGATCTCACAACTTACCGAAGCTGAGCGTGTTGAGGCTGTCGCAGATAAATAAAAGTTCATCAAAAAAGGTGTTAGGCGTGGATAGCAGGATAACTGTAGAGGTCAACGGAATAAAAATAGACTTACCTAAAGGCGCTACTCTTGGAGATGCTATCCAGGCATCTGATGCCCCTTATAGAGAAGGAAATTCAGTAGGGATACTTAAAAGATCTGATATAGAACAAGATGAAAACCTGATAGAATATCGGATAATGACAACTGCCGGGGAGTTCATGATAGAACTCTTCACAAAAGATTCACCTTCAAGGAAACGATGGACAGAGAAATTCGAAGAATATAGGAATATCCCTCTGAGATGGTCCAGCAGGGATGCAATTGCATTTGGGCCCTTTGTAAGTGATATGGCCCAAAAGAGAGGGGCTGGCATTTATAGAGAATATCAAGTGCTTTTTGCAGCTGCAGGGGGAGACTCCCATAATACACACCTTATAATTAGCAAGGACAAACATTCAGCTGAATATGGAGCTCCGGAGGAAGGAGCTTTTGGAAAGATAGTAAGCGGAAAAAGTGTGTTGGACAATTTAGGAAAGAAAGATAGTATAATTGGGATACAGCCTGTAACATCATGGAAGCAAACCGGAGAACACGTCATTACTACTGATCGTGCAACAATTCTGAAAGATGGAGAAAAAGTATTCACATACCTGCATGTGGTAATGTCGCCGGAATCTCCTCTGGGAGCAGAACATTTCTTTGCACTTATAAGGACTGGTAGTTTCAAAGTGGACATGGTTTCAAGTTCTTTTATATCAGATCATACTCTTATTGGGGAACTTCCTCCGTATGAAAACTACGAACCGCGCTCAAGAGGGAACGTATTCCTACGTACCGTGGGATATGGAGCGGGAAAAGCTTTTATCTCAACCGATGACAGAACAGCAAGTATCTTACATTCAGTAGTTGGACATGTGGACCTGGGCATGGAACTTGTAAAAATGGCAGAGGCTGGGCACAAACTTTTAGTCAACACAACACCCCCTCGAATAATGTTGCATGGCAAGAGTTTCCAGGAAGCTGAGACGGAACTTGCAATGTTTGGTGTAAAACTGAACAGAGAAGGAGATACTGCTGACGAAGCCTTGATAGTGTCCCAAGAGCCTGATACTACCATCGAGATATTAAGAGAAGGTACTGTAAGGGCCACAGGAGTTGATGGTTCAAAGATACTTAGTATAGAACTATATGATGATACTGCACCCATCACTATGGATTTCTTCAGGCACGCTATCGGCCTGCAATTCAGACCTATAGGAGTATTGCCCTTGGTAATGATGTATGAGAATACCTATATTTTCAAGGCTGAAAAACCTGCAGAGAAATATAAGGAGATACTTCCTGAGAACACACCAAAGAAAAAAGTTATAGCCGGAGAGATAGGTGTGACTAACCAGGCGGCTAAACGTATGGGAATGGTAGGTGTCAAAACAAAGGATGATGACCTGTTCGGACCTACCGGAGAGAAGTTCATAAGTACGAATATCATTGGACGCATCCTTGATATGGAAAAGCTCCAGCATTTCAAAGAAGGAGACAAGATCTATGTCATTGAACGCAACAGGGAGGGGACTCATGGACAATAAGGAAGACATTATCACTAAAATAGTGGTCATAAGTTCTGACAGCGTTCTACCCATAGACGCCGCGATGAAAGTATATGAATCGGAAACCGCTATAACAATCAAAGAGACCTGTTTCGGGACAATGGTTACCGGCCCCAGGGCTGCTGTAAACCGGGTTGTGGATGAGTTGAGGGCTATGGACAGGAACCATATCTTTGTGAAGGAACGTGGATTCCATCCCGGGGATGAAAGAAGGTGCAGGGCCGTAAGGGGTGGCGGACCCAGACCAGGCTTCCATTACCTGAGGGAGGAAGTGCAGATGCTGCCCATGATCAGTAAAGCGCTTGATGCTTATGACCGGCATGTCCCTCCCGCAGAAATACACCGTACAGAAAAAATTGAAGTAAAGAAACTGAAGGATATCATTGAATCCAATTTATGAGGCAAGAGAATGGCAAAAGTGATCATCTATCCTATAAACAGCCTGATCCTTTCTGACCTTGTGGAGCGTTTCGGCCATAAGCCCCTTGCGATGATGGAAAAGATTAAAGAAAGGGTAAACACCGTGGGTGTAGATTCACCACCTCTTAATATAACAGCTGAAGAACCTAAAATGGGTCTTAAGTATGCAGCTGTGGAAGTGCCCGCAGGTGTAAGGGGAAGGATGGCCATCGTCGGACCTATGATAGATGAGGCAGAAGCTGCGATCATAGTGAATGAAGCATCTATGGCCTTTGGATGCATGGGATGCGCCAGGACGAACGAGCTTACTAAATACCTGATACGCCAGAGAGAGATCCCAATCCTTGAAGTAGAGTACCCCAGAAGTGAAGAGGAAGGTAAAGAATTTGTCTACAAGATAGCCGAGTTCCTGAAATCACTACCACTGGAGGATAAAGTATGAGTGAAGAGAAGCAAGTAAAAGTGGCACTGGTGTCATGCGGTTCGGAATATGCAGGTGTCCAGGGTGAACTGGAAAAAGTGGCTGCCAGCGTCAACACAAAACTAATTTTTCCTGAGATAGATATAGCTTCTCTTGATACGATCGGAAGAGATTTTGGAATAGAGGCCGCAAGTCCTGATCTGCGCCTGATGATGGCAAGAGCCCAGGCAGTCGTAGAAGGAATGACCGATGTGGATGGAGTGTTCATCACATCATGTTTCAGGTGTGCTGAAGCTGCTATTGTAAGAAACGAAGTAAGAAGATACATACACAAGCATTCCGATATTCCTGTAATCAGCTATTCTTTCACGGAAAGGACAACTGCAGCTACACTTATGACAAGGATGGAAGCGCTTACCACTATCGCAAGAAGAAAACATTTGCTGGCTCGTGAGCACCAGACTGGCCTTACTGCTGGTATAGACTCCGGTTCAACAACTACAAAAGCTGTGATCATGCGAGATGACAAGATCATCGGCCAAGGATGGGTACCCACTATCAAAGTTATAGACAGCGCAACAGAAGCTTTCAACCATGCACTGGAAGAAGCAGGAGTAAAGGCTGAAGAGATACAGGCCATCGGAACAACCGGATATGGCAGGTTCCTGGTCGGAGAACATTTCAAAGCACAATTGATACAGGAAGAGATCACGGTCAACTCCAAAGGTGCAGTGTACCTCGCAAACAAACAAAAAGGCTCGGCAACTGTTATCGACATAGGAGGAATGGACAACAAGGCCATCTCAGTGGAAGATGGCATACCGGGCATGTTCACCATGGGAGGTATCTGTGCAGGTGCCTCCGGACGTTTCCTGGATATGACGGCAAAAAGGCTTGGTGTGGAGATCACAGAACTTGGAGCATTGGCTGTCAAAGGTATGCAGGAAAAAGTTGAGATGAACAGTTACTGCATTGTCTTTGGTATCCAGTCACTGGTAAACTCTCTGGCAAAGGGATCAAGACCAGAGGACGTAGCTGCTGCTGCATGTCATAGTGTAGTGGAACAGATCTTTGAACAGCAATTGCAAGAAGTGGATGTAAAAGAGCCACTTATCCTTGTCGGAGGCTCTTCACTGATCGAAGGAGTTCCAAAAGCCCTGAGTGATCTGCTAAAGATAAATGTGCTGGTACCACCAAATTCTCATCTTATAGGTGCCGTGGGAAGTGCGTTGCTGGCATCGGGATTTGTGGAGGACTGAAGCCCATGGAACCCTTGGAGATCTTCAAGGTAGAGACAAAAATACCTGAAGAGGCAGAAGCTTACAAGTCCATTCTCTCGGATGTGATGTCCGATCTCGCACTTGCTAATGCCATTGGTCGGATATATGTGATCATAACACCTGAAGACTCTCTGTTCCAAATGGCCATTATACTAAGAGGCAGCCCCCCTTTAGTGAAAACATCGGATTTTTCAGATGTCAACATAGGGGCTGTAACCAGAAAAGAGATACAGGTAGTCCTGCGTGATGAAAAATATCTGCCTGATCTATTGGAAAAGCTCTGGGCAAAATACGGTCGTGGTAAAGTGATACAGCAGGACAGGAAGACCATAAATATAAGCGTAGGTGACATCGATCGTGAAATTGGGGCCATAAAAGAGATGGTGATATTTGATCCTAAGCGAACCCTACTATCAAGACTTGTGGAAATGGCTATACGTGGGACACCCGAAGGGTTCAGGGTGAGATACCATTCCCTGAATGATAACGAATTTATTTTTGTCGCATCCGAGGATGCCATGAAGCCCGAATGGATACAACAGGGACATCAAATGCTGGATAAAATAAAAGGAGGCGAGGGTCTTGGCAGCAGTACTTGAGCCTTACATATACGAAGGTGGAATACATAGACACACCCTTCTTTTAGAACTATTGGAGGATTTGGGAGGATATCTCATCCAAAAAACACCGGCAGCCACAGAGGTAACACTTGTAATGCTCATACCCAGAGATGATGTACGGCTTGTAGAGCAGCTTGCAAAAGATTTACTGGGAAAAATATCCAGAGCACCTCTTACCGGAACTGAAATAGCTGTTGTATCCCCTACACTGGCATCTCACCACCTGCCACATTCTGCTTGCGATATAGCTGAATTCCTACGCAGAGGCGGTGCCAATACTACCATGATAGGACTTGCCAGAGGAATGGGACGAAAGGTTGCACTTTCCGCCGATTATGAAAGAAGGCTCATAAATGAGCATGATATTGCTTTGTTCTCTTTTGGAACCTTTCGGGATTGTATCATCAATAAAAAACCAAAACTCTTTGAAGGCATAAAGGTACCTATCATTGCCACAGGGGGACCCGATCTTAAGACCGAGGAAGTGCCTGGTGCAGATATGTATATAGGGAATATAGGCAGAGTAGCACATCGATTGCGTAAAAGCGATGAACTCGAAGGCCTGGATATCATGAACGATAAAGTGGGAGAGATTGTACAGAGAATGAGAGAAGACATTGCAAGAGACCCACTTGCGGTTCTGCCTGCCAGGGTGATGAAGGAAGTTCAGGAACAGATCCCCGAGATAGAGAGTGTATACACTCCTGCACCACTCACACTGCAACTGGACGGACTACGCGTTAAACTCCCTTACGCCGATTTCCATAAGAAAATGGAGGAGCTGGAACTGCAGGATAATATCCGCCTTGCAGATGTTGCAACTATTACACCTTCAAAAATGAAAAATTACATACTTGTGAAGGTTAAAAGGAAATCTGAAGTAGGTATAGAGATCTGAGATGTGGGGGTGCAACGTGGAAATCGAAAAGATTAAAGAACTGCTCGACAAAGAGCCGGAAGAGGTTGTGGAAAAACTTCTGTTAGATATAAAGAAGCAATATGGTGAGGTACCTTATATTGTGAACTTCATCAAAGATATGCCTGAACTTTTCATCTCCAGGATGATATACACGAACAGTATCATGCGCGAGTTCAAGCGCATGGACCCAAAGACTGTGGAACTGATCAGTATTGCTGTGGCTTCTGCTCTCAAATGTGGCCATTGCCTTAAAACCCATATAAGGGCAGCCAAACGGCTTGGAGTTAGTAAGGAAGAGATATTCGATACAATCCTAATCAGCAGCACTGTGGCTAATGCTTCCATACTTGCAGAAGGTACCCGTGCCATTGATTCTGAATTTGCATCTACTGAGAACAAAAAGGACCCAGCTTGCGTATTCTGTAATTTTAGCTCTGAATTATCAGAACAACGCTGAAAAGGTTCTTTTAAAAATTTAATAGAAGGGTATTCCTGAGACCATTACCCCAGCTGCATACCCTAGTATGACACCTGTGTTAAGGAACGGGAGACCAGCCTGGGGTTTTCCTTTCATTACGAATACCATAAGAGCAGAGTATCCGATAATCGTACCTATCATAGCCCCTATAGAGGGGTAGGAAATACCAAAGCAGTGTAAAGGTGAATACTTTGCAAGGAAGATATTAGCAGAGACTACCAAAATGGTAGGCATTACAGCATCACCCAGGCCCATGAAAAAAGCTTCCCTTTCTTCCCCATCCTCTTTCTTAAAAGTATCTTTGATGAAGGAATAGTTTAGTTTCTTTGGGATAATGAAAAGAATGGGTAGCCTCATATCCATAACACCTTCTGCAAGGTCTATCATATGCTTGGTCTTGTATACGGAAATTGCATCATAGATAGCAAGCAGGGAAAGCAAAACAAGTACCGGGATTATAGACAGAGATATGCCAAATATCGCGCTTGCACCCGCTCCTACGATCAGACCAATAGTGTTTATGACATACCACTCCGGAAACTTGTACAGCAGAACAGTAAGAACTATTGCCAGGGATAAAGAAACAGAATTTATCACTGTGCTTGAATCTGTTACCAGTGACAGCAGAGCTATGAACACATAATAGACGGTAGAAGCCACAGCCAGTAGTATCACAAACTGAATGATCCGCTGCATATTATTCTTCAATGCTATGAGCAAGAAGAAAGTGAATACAAGGATGATAACTATGTAGTACAAGCTATTGGCTGTAGAGTCCGGATCCTCAAAAGCCTGCATACCTTCAGCATTCATAGGTTGTGCCAGCAACAATGACAGAAACTGGACAGCTAATATGATGCCAGCCATAGCAAAGATTGGAGCATAAGTCTTTAAAAAACCATTTTCCGAACTCAAAGCGTATCCCCTCGGTTGAAGTTAAAATTATTTTGTTTAAGTTACAAATTAAGAATATTTAATACTATGCAAGCTTTAGCTATTCAATCTGAAACCGAATACCGCAAGATATGTTATGTATTCAGAACATTAACTCAAGGGCATCTCTAGCCTTCATACCTACTGTAATGCCAAGTTCTTTCGCTTTCGAAGTGAGCGACTTCACTTCAGCTGCGAGGACATCGTCAAAGGTGCTAACGCCTGAAACCCGTATAGCCACATCTCCTAGCTTCTCAGCTGTGGCCATATCAAGATAACCGCACATAGCAAACCCTCGAGTAGCTTTTATCACAAGCAAGGGCGCACGCTGCATTTCAAAGTTCAGACCTATAGCAATACCCCTTTTTAGTTGAATCTGTTCAATTATCATCTGTTGACCTCGTCAATATCAAAGGGACTGGATACTTATCTTTAAGCACTCTCAGTATTGCACATCCCTAAAGCGGGTAATAGCCTTTCTGCAAGAGAAAAATTGTGATCATTCTCGTTATTCAATACCGAGAATTCACCTGAAACATTCATTTCAGCGAGTTCCGGAACCGAAGTAACGATATCTTCAACACCATCCAAATGGAAATGAACCGTTGCCTTGCCTGTGGGACCAAAACTACCCAAAATCTTTGAAACTCCCTCACCGTTACTGATAGATAGATTATCGATCCCTTCAGTAGAATTGAGAGATGCTCCTTTGGGCATATTGATAACTAGAGGTGTGCTTTCTTCACCAATAAAACTTATACTATTGGTACCCGATCCTAAAAACGGATTTTCCAGATGATAATTGGTCGTATAGAGGTTCGTAATTACTTCCCCCTGCATTACCGGACCCAGCAATTCAGGCGACATTGAAGAACTCACACCTGCCAGCACGACAGATTCAGAAGAATTGTTTACAATTACATCCATCTGCCCGAGGATAGAACTCTGTAAAGTAGATCTGGCCTTCACGTCGGTTTTAAGGATTTCCCAGGCACTGATGAAGCCATCCTGATTACCCAGCGACACATCAATGTAATCTTTATAGATAAGAGTATTGCCTTCTGTATACGTTTCTGTATACACCCATTGAACTTTATCATACCCCACGGTAACATTGTTCTCCCAGGTAAAGGTTGCATTCACCGGAAGCACCGTGAACAAAAACAGAACTGAAAATGCTAAAATTGAAAACTTCAACCTATCCCTCATTAAAGAGTTGTCACCTTGCAACCATCCTCTGTAACTATAAGCGTATGCTCTGCCTGAGATACCAGACCACCTGCAACTTCCTTCAATACCGGGTACGAGGTGATTACACCTGACTTAGCAAGCTGCATGAGAGCAAAGTCAAGTTTTTCGGTCTTGAGCCATCTCTTGGCGAATGGCAACATTTGGTACGGTTCTATCTCTTTCAAGAGCTTACGGGCAGCTGGCAGACGTACAGGTTTGTTCCCTATAACACTAAAAATCTCAGACCATGAACCATC
Organism: Methanomethylovorans sp.; assembly: GCF_041305605.1. Taxonomy (GTDB): domain Archaea; phylum Halobacteriota; class Methanosarcinia; order Methanosarcinales; family Methanosarcinaceae; genus Methanomethylovorans. Next base: position 33,932 of record NZ_JBFYLB010000073.1, on the reverse strand, counting down.
TACTATTTTTCCTGCCCCGTCTGTGGCAAAAGGTTCTATAGCTATCGCATCCCCGGCCTGAAGAATGGAACCATGATCTATACGACGATTGGGTATGCTGGGATGCGTGTGGGCAATATATCTGGCAACCCCATGACCCGTAAGGTTGACTATTGGCCTGAAACCCAGGTTTACAATAGTATCTTCTATCACAGCACCAAGCTGTGCAGTACTTACCCCACTTTTTACCGTATCTATAGCAGCATAAAGAGCAGCTTCTGAGGCTTTGACGAGATCTCCGTGTTTACCTGTGAGATCCACCGTGATGGCAGAGTCCGCAATATAGCCATCCACATGCACTCCAATATCCAGCTTTACTACATCTTCCCCAAAAACTGCCTTGTCATCTGCCATCGGTGTGGCATGGGCAGCTTCATCATTACGCGAAATATTACACGGAAAAGCTGAACCATCGGCCCCTAGCTCAATAGCCCTGTTCTCCACGAACTGAGCAACCTCAAGCAGGCTTGCACCCACTTTGATCTTATCCTTTGCTTCGCCTCTTACCTTAGACAGGATCTCTCCTGCCTTAAGATATTTCTCAAGGACATCCGCCTGCATTTTGCCTGTCATAGAACACCTACCACCTTGATGCCTTTATAAGAATTCATATTACAAATCTCTTTTCAAGTGATGTGAGGTTCTCACAACCATTTTCTGTTACTAACAGCAGATCTTCTATACGAATACCTCCCTGGTCCGGATAGTACAGACCAGGCTCAATGGTAATGACATTACCTTTTTCAAGAGGAATTGCCTGAGTACCCACATAGGGTGCCTCATGAATATCCAGACCCACACCATGACCTGTAGAATGGATGAAACCTACTTTAGAACCATCACGTATCGTTTTAAACCCATGGGATTCAAGTACATCACATACATGATTGTGTATATCACTGCAGAGTACACCCGGTTTTACCATCTCGATAGCTTCCTTCTGAGCTGCCAGGACCGCATCATACATTTTCTGAATCTCCGGGGATGCTTCACCTTTTAGAACTGTGCGGCTCATATCGGCAAAATAACGGTGCCTTTTGCTGCGAGGGAAAATATCTATCACTATAGCTTCGTTAGCCTTCAGTGGACCGTCTCCTTCCCAGTGGGGGTTAGCAGCTTTTTTACCACATGCAACAATGGTGCCCACGGCCTCGCAACCTGCATCCAGCAATGCAATATCTATCTCCCTGCGTACATTCTCTGCGGTAAGTTCAAAACCACGAGATAACAGTTTACCATCAACAATCTCAGACTTATGAATAAGATTAATAGCTGCAGCCATTGCTTTTTCGCAGGCTTTCTGGGTATATCTGATATGTTCTACTTCATCTCCCCTTTTGATAGATCTCAATTTTTTGAAAGGGCTTTCCATATCAACAATAGTAAAGCCCTCCTCTTTCAAAGCCTGAGCTGTATGATAAGGGAAATCCCTCGGAACTCCTATTTTTCGGATGCCTTCTTTTTGTAATATCTCCGCTATACAATCAACATATGCCTGATATGAGTCACCCCTTATCTTTAGCTTCTCCCTGTAGCTATAATCCTGCAATGTACGTATATCCGTGATCCTGGATTCAATTTTAGCCCGGCCTTTTTCCATTTCTGAGACCACTAATATCTCTTTTGCAGTCGATGTTTGTATGTAGGTGTACTTATCTGAGACGAAGAAACTTGTGGCGTAGTAGAAATCAGCATTATCGACATTGCCTACGATCATGAAACCATCTGCTTTGTGCTTGGCCAGCAAATCTGATATATCCATGTTCTCCATCCTCTCTGTCATACTATAAGCATTGTTGTTAATAGTACAAAACAATTGTCTTATCTTTTCGATGACCTGAATATATGATGACAAAGAATATAAACAGCATCTGACACCACATGTACACAAGAATATGAATTGTATACATTTTGGATATATACTGGTTCATGGGCATATAGGGATATGTTACTGAAAAACGGCTTTGTGCCAGGATCGAATCCATTTGTACAGTTCCTCGGGGATATTAAGTACGTAGTCCTATTCTATGTTTTTGGGGACTTCATCACTACCTATCACGCACTTGATTATGGATTTGAAGAAAATCCATTCCTTGTCATCCTGATGAATGAATTCGGCATCTGGTCAATGCTCATAATGAAGGTTCTCTTTATTGGGATAATTTATTGGTACTATCTCACTATAATGAACACGGAATCTGCATGGAAAACTCACATATGGTTCGCATCCAGAAGTACGGTCAGCCTTCTAGGTGTATTCCTTGTGATAAATAACCTGCTCGTAATATTCTCCAAATGCAGCTTGGTCCAACTTTTAGGAATCGCCCCATATTGATTCACTTGGGCGGACCCTCCTCGGAACAAGCATGCCAAGTATTTTTTCTCTGGAGTCTCCCGTAAGAAGAGAAACTACCGGAGGATCATTAAGTTCTTCCTTAAGCTCCGGAAATAGAGCTTGCATATTCAACCACTCAACATTGTGAAAATGCCGGGTATATATTTCTTTATTGCTGTATTCATATCCCCCCATGACCCTGCCAATAGCAAAAAGATCTTTTTCAGGAAGAGGCATTACCACAATATCGCCTGTGAGGATACTTATTGAAAACCTGGCCATATCAAAGGACCATGTTTCGAGCTTGGACTGTGCAATGGAGCAAAGTTTATCATTGATTGCCGCTTTTAGATGTTCTGCTCTTTCAAATTCATCAAACTTATCCATAATTTTATGAAATCCTGATAACTCTCGGTCCATACCTTCAAGCATTTCTTTTAGCTTGGATATTTTTTCCTCCCGAAGAGGAGAACCGGAAAAGTAGTTAAGATCATCCAGACTGCTCTCCAGTTCAATGACCAGATTATTGGTAAAATCATCATATTTTTGATCAAGCATCCTGTAGCGGTCTTGCATAATGATTGGGTTTGATGAGGATTTCAGATCTTCTTCAAATTCATCAAGTATGTGGAATTCCAAATCAAAAGAGATTACATTTTTCTTGAGACATTCCCGTGCCTGCTTGCCGGAATACCCTGTCTTTACAACCCAGACGTTAATGAGATCCTTTATACTCAAAGAGAATCCCCCCTATAATAATAAAAGGGGGTCACTTAAATAACATTCCATCAAACATATGCTCGAAAAAGCAGTCCGGTTTTATACCACAATGAGGCCAGCCATAAGACCAGCTGCTAGCAGCATTAGGAGATAGACCATTACAACTACTATGTACTTTGTTGAAATGTTGTTGTGCATCGATACCACCATTCGAATATACGTTATCTAAGTATATATTTATATTTAATAATACATAATATATAAAAAAGTAGATATACAAATAGAGACAAATACTACAACAAAAAGATACCCAGATAAGAAGTAAGCAAAAAGACCAGAAGGTATAGCCTGAATACGATTGAAAAGGCTTTTCTACAAAGTCAATCTATTGGTTTTATATTCCTTAAAGAAAAGTAGCAATAAAGCAATCTAAATTCTATTCTATGAGGGTCGATGATGGAAACAAGAGATATTGTTTTTTCCATAGTAATGGTTGTGTCATCTTTCGTATTGACGTACGAATGGCTTGGAAGGTTTAGTTATGACCCTGCGAATTCTCTTATAATACTCGCAGCAATAGTAATGGTAGGTGCTCTGGCAGCTATGATCCTGTCAGTAGATATACGCATGCGCAAAATGGAAAGTATGATCGATGTAAAGGAAAGGTCCCTGAGGATCAATGTTCAGAGCATAGAGAACAACATGGACCGAAAAATGAACGAGGTGATTGGCAGAGTAGATGAAGCTCTGGAAACCCTTAATAGCAAAAGGTATAGATGAGACTTGATGGAAGATTGTTACTGTAGAGTATCAGTTATTTCTCATGTGATGCGAAAATGATATTAACAGGTGCTCACGTAATGGAGAGTAATTTAGAAGTCTCATTCTACAAAGAGGTGCGTATATGCGCATTCATCTGGAACCGATTGGTATTATCAAAAAAGCTGGAAAATACTCAGAGATAATGATTTATTCTGATTTCGAGCAAGTCGTCAAGAATGTCATATCAAAGATTGGCAATGAAATCAGCGGACAGAAGTTACTTATTGTACATAAGAACAGAAGTTCTGATGGAGACGGACATCAAGTCCAGATAACAAAAGCAGACCTTATCGAAAGGGTAGGGAACATATTAAAAATAGGAAAGATCGATGCATCTGATGATTCGGTCATAGACGTACGGCTGGACACTAGCGAAACAACTAAGAGTATCTGACAACTATTCTGATTCATGGGAACAGATATTGGAGACCTTCTGAAAAAACAGCAAGTCGAGATATCCGAATTATCCCATAAAGTTGTAGCTGTAGACGCATACAACATGCTTTATCAATTCCTAAGTATAATAAGGCAAAGAGATGGAACGCCGCTTAAGGATTCCAGAGGGAACACCACTTCTCATCTTTCAGGCATTCTTTACCGTATGACCAGCCTTATGGAAGAAGGAATAAAGCCAGTATTTGTTTTTGATGGGAAACCATCACATCTCAAAGATCGTATTATAGAGAAGCGAATGGCTGATAGAGAGAGCGCAACGATAAAATGGGAAGAAGCAAAGGAAAAGGGATTAGCAGAAGAGGCATATATGTATGCACAGGCTTCTTCTAAGGTTACCAAGGAAATAACTGATGATTCCAGAAGACTGCTTTTGGCCATGGGTATTCCCTGGGTTGATGCCCCTTCGGAAGGAGAGGCTCAGGCAGCCCACATGGTAATCAAAGGAAATGCAAATTATGTTGCTTCGCAGGATTACGATTCATTACTTTTCGGTGCGCCTCTGGTCGTAAGGAACCTGAGCATAACAGGTAAACGTAAACTGCCAAAGAAAAACATTTTTGTGGACGTAAAACCTGAGATAATGAAACTCAAGGAAAATCTGGCAGAATTGGGTATCAATCACTCACAACTTATAGATATTGCATTATGTGTAGGGACCGATTACAACCCTGGGCTTGAGAAGATCGGACCCAAAAAAGCATTGAAACTTATAAAAGAGCACGGTAACATCGAAAAGGTGTTGCAGGCAGTTGGGCAAAATATAGAGAACCTGCAGGAGATCAAAGATATTTTTTTAAATCCTTCAGTAACAGACAACTATGCTCTCAAATGGAAGAAACCCGATACCCATGCAATTATTGCATTCCTTTGTGAAGAGCATGACTTTTCAAAAGACAGAGTCATGAAAGCCTGTCAACGGCTGGAAACGACCAGTGGACCAGGGCAGAGAACCTTGGACCAATGGTTCTAAGGTCACTTTTTAAGAAGCGATATACCTGTCATTTCCATTGGTTTAGGGATAGTCAGTATTTCAAGCATGGTGGGCGCAATGTCCGATAACTTTCCTTTGCAAAGCTGTAAACCTGGTTCATCACATATATAGATGCAGCGTACTGGATTGGACGTATGAGCTGTGTGCGGAACACCTGAAACTGTATCCATCATCTTTTCAGCGTTGCCATGATCAGCAGTAATAATAACAGACCCACCTGACCCCATGACAGCATCCACCACTCTGCCCACACATGCATCAACGGTTTGTACCGCCTCTACGGCAGCATCAAAGAAACCTGTATGCCCTACCATATCCATATTCGCATAATTCACTATTATGACATCGTATGACCCTGACCTGATCTGTTCCACAAGCACATCAGTGACCTCATAAGCACTCATTTGTGGTTTAAGGTCATAAGTGGCTACTTTAGGGGATGGGACCAATAACCTATCCTCCCTGGGATTCTGCCGCTCCGCTCCCCCATTCAGGAAAAAAGTAACATGTGCATATTTTTCGGTCTCAGCTATTCTTAACTGCTTGAGACCATGATCACTAAGAACCTGCCCCAGTGTGTTCTCAATGCATTCAGCTGGAAAGACAAGCGGCACGTCCAATTTTTCATCATATTCGGACATGCACACATAATGGACATGAGGATGAACCTTTCTTTCAAAACCCTCAAAACACTCACTTACAAAAGAGTATGTCAGTTGACGTGCCCGGTCCGGCCTGAAATTGAAGAATAGCACTGAATCATTGTCGTTAATAGTGGTAAGAGGCTGGCCATCTTCACCAGTGATCACTGTAGGTTTGACAAACTCGTCATTTTCACCTCTGATATATGCCTCTCTTACTGCAGAAACAGGGTCTTTAGACGTCAAACCTTCGCCTAAGACCAATGCATTGTAAGCAAGTTTTATCCTGTCCCAGCGATTGTCTCTGTCCATAGCATAGTATCTTCCTGAAACGGTAGCAATAACAGCATTTCCTTTTTTGGGATACATTTGCTGAAACTCTTCCATATCATAAAGAGCTTGTCTGGGGGGCACATCTCTGCCATCAAGAAAAGCATGAACATAAACCTTTGCGAGTCCCTGACTTTCAGCAAACTCTATCAAACTTTTCAGATGGTTCATGTGACTATGCACACCACCGTATGAGAAAAGACCCATAAAATGCAGGTTGGAACCGTTTTCCTTAATATTTCTTATTGCCTCAAGAAGTACTGGATTGTTATATATTTCACCATCCTCAATGGCTCTGTTAATTCGTGTAAGGTCCTGGTACACAATTCTTCCTGCACCAATGTTGAGATGTCCTACTTCAGAATTACCCATCTGACCTGCGGGAAGACCAACACTTTCCCCTGAAGCCTCCAGAAAAGTGGAAGGGTATTTTTCCAAAAGAGAATCAAGAACTGGCGTCTTGGCGGCCAGCACAGCATTACCTCTAAGTTCAGGATTGTAGCCCCATCCATCAAGGATCATAAGCATTAAAGGTTTTTTAGATAGTGTCATAATAAGGTAAATGTCATCGATGTATATTAAATAAGCTGCCCATTAGAGTACACTTCATACCGAATGAAGAAGTGCATCTGAACTCATTTTTAAACAATCTGTATAAAAAGAGCAATACTAAAAAAAGGTGGAAACATCAAAAAGGAAATACTGGAAATATTGACTAAATAAAGAAAACTTTACTTAGTTACACCATGCTTAAATTTTAACTAATCATATTACACTGCCAAACTCTATACTAAGTACCTCTGCAACAAAGCAATAACAGATCTGAAAAAGAGAATGAGGTGTTATCACTTCAATCACCTTACATATAATTCAAACAAGAGATAATAATCCACATCAGCAGTCATAAATTATTTGAATTACGAAGTAACTCACAAATATAAGATTATATTGAGTTACTAATATTGAGGACGTAGTAAAACTTAGTTGCGTATGAACGCAAACAATAATATAAACTACAACTATGCCCGAAAGATAATCCTAGGTACAGATACAGACAAATATAAAAATCTTCTGCCGACAATAAGTCTTTTAAAAAGTTCTGTTTTAGTATCAATATCAGGAGCTTTACGCATATATATAGCATCTCTACTGCTTCTGGCAGAAATAAGTATATTAAACTGCTTGGCCGGAGGGCTCATTGTATACGCAGTATACACTCTTGACAGAGCACTCGAATCAACTGAAGATGTTATTAACAGATCGGAACTTAATGGAGCGAACAAAAATTTAGCACTATTTGTCTGTCTGGTTACATTTGCACTTGGGTGCTGCATACTCACCACAAATGGTTTGCTGTTCATAGCCTTAATGCCACTTGTAACCGGATACCTTTACAGTAAAGGGCTGAGTTTTGGAAAATTGAACCTTAAACTAAAAGGTGGCCTCGGAATTAAGAATCTCGTAGTTGGACTTACATGGGGCACTTTCATTGCAAGCATAGCCGGAGTGGGGCTTGAGAGTTTCCTACCAGTGCTGTTAGTATTCTTTTATTATGGATCTAAACTCTTCATTAATTCAGCTATATACGACTTCAAGGACGTGAAAGGAGACTTGATGGCAGGTATCAAGACCCTTCCTGTAAGCTTTGGAGAAAAGAATACCCGTAAATTACTGTTAGTATTGCATATAATATCTCATTCACTGCTAATAGCCGCCATAGCAATGCACTTGCTGGCATTCGAACCTGTAGTAGTGCTATATAGTTTCTTTATAGGAATGCTATACATATTCAGGCTCACGTGGAACCAGGAAAACGAAACTACACGTGGAAAAATAGAAAGGCTCTTTCTCGTTGATGGTGAAGCAGGATCAATTTTATACCTGAGGGCGGTAATTACAAATCTGGTTTAAATGCCCATTTCATATTTTTTTGCTTTCGACAAATAATATTCGAATAAATCATTACCCCATTGGATACCCATATTATCAAAGCAAATGAGGTCTGTGCGAGGGTCGTAATTACCTGATTTAAAGAACAGAGACATGGAAAAGAAAACATCTGTTACCACAAAAGCGACCTTTGCGCTATCAAGAAGATATAGTTCAGTGTATTTGGCATCACAATATGCCCGCATCTTCTCTGCGTGCTCATGTTTGACCTTGTCATAAATATTCTCTGTTAGAATGAGGGTTGTAGGAACATCTTTTTCTGCAAGCTGTGTGAAAAATTCGGGATAGGATGGGAAAAAGATAGGAGATACACCCTTGATAACGTTTGAATTCGCTATGTTTTCAGTAAAAGTCTTGTGAGAATCATAAATATTCTCAAGCCTGTCTACATAAAAAGTACAATCCTTGAGATCAGCTAACCTATCAAGTAAATAATCGGGTATTCCGGACAAGTCATGATCATTCCAAAAATCCTCGTTTTTCTCGATAAGATCCACCATATCAACAAACGGTTTAAAAGACTTGGCAATTATCTTACCCGTAGTTGAAAGTGTATACATCTTAGTAGAGGGATCTTTATACATGAGGTTGGCAGATTCCATCTCTCTGATCCGTGGAGCGATCTCCGGAGAAGAGACATCAAATTTTTTACGTATGTTGGTAAGGCTTGACGGCTGCTCCAAAAGAAAGAGAAGGAGATCTCTTCTTTTTTCCGAAAAAGTGAGCAAACTCAACAGACCTTTAGATTTCATTGTAATCACTCGCCATTTACCCTGAGAGACAAATTTGAGATGTACACCGCATTCAACAACTGTATACTACCCGTATATTCAATAATCAATATTAGTTATAAACATATCATACAAAAGTATGTGAGGAAACCGGTGAAATTCTTATAAAAAAAGAGAAGGAGTGACTCAATGCAGGAAATGGCGCATGCCAGTGAATACAAGAGAAACTCCCCGTTTGTTTGCAGTTGTTATGACTTCATTATCCCTGATGGAGCCTCCCGGAGAAACTATATACACTACACCATTATCAGCGGCATGAATAATGCTGTCATCGAAGGGGAAAAACGCATCCGATGCCATTACACAGTTTGAAAGCACTTTATTACAATAGTCATCGAAATCCTCTGCCGGACTGTCCCTTTCTTGTATTACCTTCAGGTTCTCTCTGGCCTTAGTAACAGCAAGTTTTCTGATAGAATCAACTCTGTTAGGTTGGCCTGCACCCATAGCAAGCATCATATAACAACCTTGCTGGTACTCATAAGCAAGGGTTATGGAATTGGATTTTGTGCTCTTGCAGGCACTTATGCAAAACTCGGAGAGAGGGCGCATCGAATCCGGGAACTGTTTTTCTGTTACACATTCCCACTTCTCATACAGACCTACATCCCTTGATTGTTTTAACAAGCCACCAACTACATACTTGTAGGTATGATCAACATCAAAGATATCATTCAACTGAGGCATTTCAAGCAACCGCAGATTAGAGCTCTTTTTCTTGAGATACTCAAGAGCATCATGATCAAAACCGGGGGCCAAGATAATTTCTACGAACTTGCCTTCCAGAAACTCTGCTGACCGCAGATCAAATGCTGTGTTACTGCAAACGATACTTCCATACGCAGAGATGGGATCTCCATCCCATGCAGCACTAAGAGCCTGTAGAAGAGTATCACCTGTAGCTAGTCCACATGGGTTGTTATGCTTTACAATAACTACTGCAGGTTTTTCAGAATGAAGGTCTTTTATTGTCAGCAGAGCATTATCAGCATCTACATAATTGTTGTAGGATAACTCTTTTCCATGCAATTGTCTTGCATTTGCAAGAGATGGACCTTTCACGCCTGGTTCCTTGAAGAACTTAGCTTTTTGATGCCAGTTCTCACCATAACGCAGCTCCATACCTCCGGTAAAGTTCAGATGTATGACCTCTTCGGAAGCTATTTCCTTGCTCAGGTAAGTATCAATAGTTGCATCGTAGCATGCCGTGTGCCTGAAAGCCTTTACAGCAAGTTGCTTACGCATTTTCTCTGATACTACACCTGTTGATCTGATATCTTTGAGCACATGCCCATAATCTGCAGGCTCACACACAACCGTTACAGAATGAAAGTTCTTAGCTGCTGCCCGCAAAAGAGTTGGACCACCTACGTCAATATTTTCGATAGCTTCCTCCAACAAAACACCTTCTTTTGTCACCGTGATCTCAAAAGGATAGAGATTTACAACTACAAGATCAATAAGCTCGATACCTGCATTGTATGCCTGATCCATATGATCCGGATCATGCCTGTTGCACAATATGGCACCATGTATTTTAGGATGTAATGTTTTGACCCTGCCATCCATCATCTCAGGAAAACCTGTAATCTCCGAAACATCTTTCACTTCAATCCCGGAGTCGCGTAAAATCCGTGCAGTTCCACCAGTGGAGATCAATTCCACACCAAGGGCTGCAAGCCCTCGCGCAAATTCTACAATTCCAGCCTTGTCAGAAACGCTTAGCAGTGCCCTTTTTACCAAAAAATCACCGTCAATGGTTAGCGTATATCATGTATAAATGTTCTGGTTGAAAAAAAGTTGGAAAATAACAGAATTGAAGTTTACCCAAACTTCACTACCGGGCAAACATCTATACACTTCCCGCAGTGTATACACCCCTCACCGATCACAGCAATGCAATTCTTTATCTTAATCAAATCATGTGGACACTTGCCCACACATACACCGCATCCGCTGCAACGGAGAGCCCTCTGTATGGATAGTTCCACATACCTTATCAGCTGACGAACCTGCTTTTCAGTATCACTGCGAGCTGTTACTGTGCCGGCAGCAAAGACCTGGGCACTGTCTTCACCCTGGAATATAGAAGCTACACCTTCCATGAACGACACCCTGCCTACAGCTTCAAGCATCCCTGAAGACTCTATTGTTTCCAGGTCTATGGCTGTACCAAAACTACCCTCGGCTGATACACCGCCCTGCTTGCAGGGACGATAGCCTGAGGTCACCGTAAACTCTAGTTTAGCATTGATCTCAGCCTTTGGAATGGTCGGAATACCTTTTGCCCTTGCAATTTCCTCAAGCCTTGGTGGCAATTTCTTCCACCTCCACATACCATGCTCTACCCATTCTGCAGAAAGTCCAGACCTCTCTGCATAGCCCAAGAGGTACGTCTCCAACTTTGAAGCAAACTCCGGATGTGTTTCTCTGAGCCTGTGCAGGTCAGCTACCGAACACGATGGGCAAAGCCAGCACCCTATCCTATCAAAACCTTCTCCATAAAGAGGATTGTAAGGCAGATCATGCATAAAGATGTACAGCCACACATGCATGGCAGTCCAGTCCTGTATGGGAGCAGCACCTACCTGGTTCCCCACCCAAGGATTCTTCCAGACTCTTTCACTTTTTGCCCTTGTGCCTGATTCGTACTTGCGCTGTCCGATAAATGTCAGGCAACCCTCTTCATAGTTTCCTTCAATAAGCTGAGTAATGGGACCCAACTTACATACTTTACAGCACCAGCGCATCTCCACACTGGGAGGACCAAAGCTATCCACTGATTCCCAGAAAGCATTGCCTGAACTTATGGACCTCAGAGATTTACCGTACAACTGAGAGACTTTCTGAACATTACTTACCGTTTCCGGAAACTCGATACCAGTATCAGCGAAAAGGATATCGAAGTCTTCAAGACACTCGTTTACAAGCTGCAGCACAGCAAGACTGTCCTTACCCCCGGAATATGAAACTGTTACTGGTTTGGTCATACTTGATGCAACATTATTGATGAACTTATGAGAACGGCCTATGAATTCTTCCATAAACTGTTTGTTGGCATCGACCACTTCTTTCCAGACCTGTCCGCCCTGCAGCACAACTGTTTCACATGGTTCTTCCTTATCCCTTATCTTTACTGCCACACCCTTGGGACGCTCTCTCATTCGTTCACCACTCATACGAGCCCTGCCGGTGGCTACTATCTGACCATTGGGATCAAGAACAACCACTTCATCCTTCTCCCTAATATAGGGATCTGCATCCAGCACCCCCGGAGCCAGCAAATTGGCACCTCCCAGTATGAACTTTACTGCACCTTGCTCCAGAATAACCCAGCCTTTCATGGCAGACAGGGACTTGCTTTGAAAAAGACGCCTTGCCCCTTCTACACGCAACAGCAGTACCCATTTAAGAGAATCAAGTTCGAACCTGATGCTACCAAACACCTCACCATCAACTATGATCTCATCCATGCGGTCATCATAAGGAGCCTTGTTCAGCACCACCACCCTCTGATCAGCTATAATAGGAGCATTGAACTGCTGCATGGAAACAGAATTTATAAGTTCAAGATCATATTCAAAGGCCGGGCGTATGTCACCCGGAGGTGTTACAGTGACTACTTCTGTACTACTGCCACATGCACATTCCTTTCCCAGGATAGGTACGTTACATTTCCTGCACCAGTGCAGCAGCATTTGACCAAGATAAAGGGGTTTTGACATTAGAAGTTGTCAAGATTGTCATAGTAAATAGTCCTTTGCCTTAGATTCTTTAATTTAAGGGAATGTCACCGTACCACTTCAGAAGAATGTTCGTAGCAGCCTTTTAATACCAAAGGGATTCTCTATGCAACTGTTATGCTGTACGCATTTGAACTTTCCGGGGAGCATGAGTCCCTTCCGGTTATGGAAGCATATGCCTGCATGGAAATAGCAGGACTGGACTTCAAAGAACAAGAGATACTTGATCAATGCCTGATCGTAGAAATTGATGGTACTGTGAATGAGATCGAACCTCGTTTGTTGTACGTAGCAGAGCGGCTTGCCATGTCCCACCATATAATGAGGGTTGCAGGCATGTGTGATACTTCGGCAAAAACCATATTAGAAATGACAGAAGATATTGATTATTCAAATCATATTGACCCTGGCCAGACATTCGTGGTGCGTGCGAGGAAGATCAAACATTATTGTAATTTTGAAAGAGAATTTATAGAAGGGCACGTTGGTGGCAGGATATTCAGAAAAGGATTCCGGGCAAATCTAAAGACACCGGATGTGCAATTCAGGCTGATCCTGGGAGAAAAATGTATCTTTGGTCCGATAGTGGCATCGGTAGACAGAAGTGCTTATGAAGAAAGATTACCTCACAAAAAACCCTTTTTTTACCCTGGTGTGCTCATGCCCCGGGTGGCCAGAGCCCTTGTGAACATTTCAAGGGGGAAGGCAGATGAAGTGTTGTTTGACCCTTTCTGTGGCACAGCTGGTATCCTGGTAGAAGGTGCTATGATAGGTGCCCGAGTTATAGGTATTGAAGTGCGCTCCATGATCGCTTCAGGTGCACAGATGAACCTGCAGGCTTTCGGTGGCTACTATAACGTCATAGCAGGTGACGCGTGCATGGTTCCCCTTAAAGATGAGTGTGTAGATGCCATAGTCACAGATCCCCCCTATGGACGTTCTGCGGCCATTAAAGCTGAGTCACTGCACGATCTTTATACTGGTTCTTTCAGAGAAATGCACAGATTACTTCGAAAGGGCAAACTTGCCGTAGTGGTCTCTGAAATAGATATAACCGAATTTGCAAAAGATGCAGGCTTCAAGATAACAGATGAGTATAGCCAGAGAGTACATAGAAGTCTTACCAGAAGGATTACATTGTTACACAAGGAAACATAAAAATAACCACCAACAGACACAACCAGGATTATGTACATCTTTGTATATATTATCTAGAGTTATTGGTTTAAAGCTAGTATACAAGCTGTAGCGAAGTAATTAAACATAAAGAAAATGAACAGCTTTAGAAGCTCGGACATCAGCCTTGTTTCTAAATAGAAAAACTTAATTCCCAAAAACTTCTACATTTTAACAAGTGATGGCAAATCTGGAGGAAAAATGGTAGTGAACATGAAATATGTTATCCCGGGTTTAGTATTTATTACGATCTTCTGTGCAGGATGTATTGGAACTGATGATTCAGAATATTGGAATGGAAAAGGTAATGACCTTCTTGAAGAAGGAAAATATACCGAAGCAATACAAGCATTCGATAAAGCCATAGAATTGGACCCGCAAAATGAAAATGCCTGGTCTGGCAAAGGTATTGCCCTTGCTGAAATCGGAAATAATGAAGAAGCTATTCAGGCATTTGATAAAGCCATACAACTTGACCCTAGTAATATTGAATTCTGGAGTGAAAAGGGCATTGCTCTTCGTAAAATGGGGAGGTACGAAGAAGCAATAGAGGCATACGAAAAAGTAATGGAAATTGATCCTCTTGATGGCTTTGCCTGGTATAACAAAGGTATTGCACTTTACCATATGGGAAAATACGAAGAAGCGATACAAGCATATGATAAAGCAACAGAACTCGAACCACAGTTTGCCACAGCCTGGTATAATAAAGGATATGCTCTTCATTATATGGGAAGATACGAAGAAGCGATACAAGCATATGACAAAGCCATAGAAATTGATCCGAAGGATGCAAGAACCTGGAACTATAAAGGAGTTGCGTATATTGAACTTGGTAGTTATTATGAAGCCATGGAAGCATTCAACAATGCTATCGGACTTGACCCACAGTACACTAAAGCCTTGGATAACAAAGGTTATGTCCTAAATCAAATGGAAAGATTTGAGGAAGCGATCCAGGTATGCGATAAAGCCATAGAGATCGACCCATTGGATTCAAAAGCGTGGAATTACAAAGGTTATGCCCTAAATCAAATGGGGAAATCTGAAGAGGCAATTCAGGCATTTGATAAAGCCATAAAAATAGACCCACTGGATGCTGAGATCTGGAACTACAAAGGTAATGCTCTCTATGAGATGAAGGAATACGAAGAAGCAATACAGAACTATAATAAAGCCACAGAGATCGATTCGCAGTATACGGAAGCCTGGAAGTATAAAGGTATGGCTTTTTATGACCTGAAGGATTATGAAAATGCAATTCGGGCATTCGATAAAGTCATAGAGCTTGAACCACAGGACTATGTGGCCTGGGACAGTAAAGGTGATGCACTCCGTAGAATGGGCGAATACGAAGAAGCAATAGAAGCATATGACAAAGCCATAGAGATCAATCCTCAGGGCACCTGGATCTGGATGCACAAAGGCTACGCCCTTTATGAAATGGAGAGGTATGAAGAAGCAGATCAAGTATTCGATAAAGTCATAGAACTTAATCCGAAAAACTTCGATGCATGGTATAGCAAAGGAAATACGCTTCGAGAGATGGGCAAAACTGACGCATCGATTAAAGCATATGACAAAGCTATAGAAATTAATCCACAGTATGCTTTAGCCTGGTATAACAAAGGTATTGCACTTGACCAAGCCGGAGAATATAGTGAAGCTGTTTCATACTATAATAAAGCCAAAGAATTAGGATATGAAGAAAGCTAAGACACGGCTATAGATGGCCGTGCTTTTTTTCTTATCACTCCTTAAACAAAATATTTTTCCATAATAGCAAGCCAGTATCCTCGTAGTTGTTTTTCAAGAATCTTGTGCTCCTGGAACTTTTTATGCATCATTTCCTTAAACCTGGGTCCATGATTCATTTCTATTAAATGGACCATCTCATGGAACACAACATATTCTATCAGTATTTCAGGCAAGCATTTCAGATAAGTGTTCAGATTAATGTTCCCTTTTGAACTGCAACTACCCCATTTCGTGCGCATCTCCCTGAATACCACCTTTTTGGGAAACACACCAAGTTCAGTACCAATAGAAGCTATTAAAGATTGAACATGTTCTTGCAAATGCACCTCGGTCCTTGTGGAATGAAGTTCTATCGCCGCAGCAAATACATTCCTCTGATCGTAAGCAACGAATCTTCTATATACCCATGTTTTATGTTTACTCAGCAGTTTTTCATGTTCCTTAAATCCTGGAGGTACCACCAGTTTAAGATTACCATGCCGGTATTCCAGTCTTGGATACTTGACTTTTCGGGATATTACCTCATAAGGTACATCTGTGCCATTTATCCTAACCGAGGAGATGATACTCTTTGTCATTTAACCGTCGGACACATTCGCCCAATAACTCCCTTTCAGGATAATGATCTCACTCTTTTGGCACGAGTTCTTGCATGACCTCGGCCATTACACGATGCCTCACAAGATATTCCTGTACTTTTTCAGAGGCCCTTCGCAGAGAGTATGTATCTTCGATCCATGATATGGGCATCGGATATTTTACTTCCATCAGCGTGAGACCATAAGATTGAGCAGGTTCTAATCCTTCTTCATATGATTCGGGATCTAGCATCTGTTTAAGCCATGCTTCATCCCTTACACGACTTCCCACCATTGTGAGGGCTGTTACTATTTTCCGCACCATGTTCCAAAGAAAACTGTTTGCTTCTACGTCTATCTTTGTAAGTGCTCCACTTACTCTGACATCTATTCTTTTCACTTCTCGAACTGTACCTTTATCCTCATCTTTGCTGCAGAAATTAGAAAAATCATGTTCTCCAACCAATATCTTTGAAGCAGACCTTATCCTGGATATATCGTATTGTTCTCCGCTCATGATATATCTGTAGACTCTGCTGTTTGCGTCTCTTCTCGGATCAAAGTCATTTGGAACCTCTGCATGTGCCCATGCCCATATGGAATTAGGCAATTTAGAATTAATGACCCTTGGAATAGAAAGGTTGGGCTTATCAGTATTGAAAGCCACTACCTGTCCCCTTGCATGTACACCTGCATCTGTTCTGCCTGAACTCTGGAAAGATGCTTTTTTTGGATCATCTATTATTTCCAGCTCTTTCAAGGCATTGAAGAGCTCTCCTTCAATGGTAGCTACGTCCGGCTGGATCTGGGACCCATGATAGCCTGTCCCCACATATGCAATCTTAAGTGCAACCCTCATTCAGTCTCACGTATTCTCATAGTGCCTTTTTTCTATAATATATTTCCCTTACCAGCATGAATATTATGATAAATATGCAGCCGAAAAAGAACCAAACGCTTACATGAGCCAAGAGGTCAGGTGGAATGAGACCGGGGCTGGTGCCAGTAAGGACTGTAACATCTTCAGTTGAAGGATATTGTACAGGTACAAGAGTTGAATTCACATCTGTGGTGTTCAATCCGGTAGTATTCAGGTATGCTGTGAGGCTTTCCGTGGAGGGCATTGAGGTAGCATTAACAACCTGATCAGAACCCATGATAGCAGCTTCTTCGCTATCGTTTATCATAGTTGGCAGCATGGAAGATGCCTCATCTACCAGGTTTGCCTGATCTGCCACTCTCGCACCATTACCAAGACTATCATTGACGAATCCGCTGTATTCCCCGGATTTCATGGCAGCCTCTTCAAAAGCGGTGGGATAATAGCTTGCAGAAGGAGACAGACCGATCTGGCGTGTGAGGTATTCTATACCAGTAGCTGCAAAAACTGCACCCATGAAAAGGCCTAGATATTTTTTCAACATTCCCATAATAGATGATCTGTCAACATTCTTTGTCCCAGGAACCACCACAATGAGTTTTTGCACAGGTTCATATATTTTGATCTCACGGCCTTTCTGGCTCCACTTTGTCTCTTTTACTTTTATAAGGTCAGCTTCTATCAGGCTATCCAGGTTATATTTGATAGTAGTAAGGGGCAAACCCATCTTTTCAGATAAAGTAGTGGCAGACATGGGTTTGTCTGCCAGCATCTCTAACATTTTCAGAGCTTTCTCATTGGAGAGAGCCTGAGTTACCTTTTTTGAATCCTCGTTAAGGGGTAAGACCAATACTTTATCGAAATTATTGTTTTCATCCTCTATTTCTTGCATGTTTTATTATAACCACCGTGAACTTCATAACTTTTCCGTAAACTTCAAAACAATTCGCAGTTATCGGGAAGATTCCGCAAACTTAAAAAATAGGTAGAACAATATAATGTAACTTTTTGGGGCACAATAATGATCGAAAAAGACCAAATCATGAGAATCATCGAAACCTATGATCTGGATAACCTTGCAATTGCAACTGTATGCTCGCACTCGAGCCTTCAGATATTTGATGGTGCAAGGAAGGAAGGTTTCAAGACTATTGGTATCTGCGTCAAAAAACCTCCTAAATTCTATGATGCATTTCCAAAAGCAAAGCCCGACGAGTTCATAGTAGTGGATAGCTACCAAGCTATTCCATCCATAGCGGAACAGCTTGTAAAAAAGAATGCTATTGTTGTGCCACATGGATCTTTTGTGGAATATCTCGGTACAGAGAAATTCACTGAGTTTCCAGTGCCTACTTTTGGCAACAGGGATGTACTTGAGTGGGAATCAGACAGGAACAAAGAAAGAGAATGGCTGGAAGGTGCAGGAATCCACATGCCAAAATTGGTGAAACCTGAGGAAATAAATGGCCCGGTCATGGTAAAATACCACGGCGCTAAAGGAGGACGTGGTTTCTTTGTTGCCAAGAATTATGAGGATTTCCTTGAGAATGTCGACAAGACTCAGAAGTACAACATCCAGGAATTTATAGTAGGTACAAGGTATTACCTTCATTTCTTCTATTCGCCCCTGAAGACAGAAGGCTATACTCTAAGCACAGGTGTGCTTGAAATGCTAAGTATGGACAGACGTGTAGAATCCAATGCCGATGAGATATTCAGGCTGGGTTCCCCCAGGGAGCTTGAAGATGCGGGAATTCATCCCACATACGTAGTCACAGGGAACGTCCCACTTGTTGCAAGAGAATCTTTGCTCCCACTTATATTCGAACTTGGTGAAAGAGTGGTGGAACAGTCACTAAAACTGTTCGATGGCATGATAGGCCCCTTCTGTCTTGAGACGGTGTTCACCGATAAACTTGAGATAAAGGTCTTTGAGATATCAGCTCGTATAGTTGCAGGTACAAATCTCTATCCCGCGGGTTCTCCATATTCAGACTTCATCGAACCTGGTCTGTCAACTGGAAGACGGATAGCCCAGGAAATTTCTCTTGCAAGGAAGCTGAAACAACTGGATAAGATTTTATCTTGAGAGAACATATTGCACATTGTTCATATTTCAAAGGATGATGTGCATGACCTCTTCTTTTAATAGGCTTGGCTATGATGTCATCATAGTAGGGGCAGGCCCCGCAGGCATGTTTGCTGCAAGGGAACTTGCCTGCCATAAATTGAAAATATTGGTTATAGATATGGGAAGTGATGTCAACGACAGACATTGTTCCCTTGAGCCTGAACTGAAATGTACACACTGTTTACCCTGCGATATTATGTGCGGAGTAGGCGGTGCTGGCACTTATTCTGACGGTACCTTGAACCTCAGGCCAGATATTGGAGGTGACCTCTCGGCATTCACAGATGATGAAAGTGAGGCTTGGAGGCTTGTTGAAGAGGTGGACACTATTTTCTTGGAATATGGTGCTACAACTAAGATATCCATGCCAGATCAACAAGAAGTTGAGATCTTGCAGCGCAAGGCTGCTTCAGTGGGCGCCAAGTTCATAGAGATACGGCAGAGACACATAGGTTCCGACAATGCAAAAGAGGTTATTTCACGATTCAAACAAGACCTTGAAAGCAAAGGCGTGCATTTCATGTTAAGGACAAGAGTGGTCGACTTGATAATTGAAAACTCTACATGCAACGGTGTGATAATTGAAGATGGAACACGCCTTACTTCAAGTAATGTGTTACTTTGCCCTGGAAGGATCGGCTGTGAATGGGTGAATCAACTGGTAAACGAGCATTCTATTAGGGCAGGTTTTAGTGGAGTTGATATTGGAGTAAGAGTGGAAGTCCCTGCAATAATAATGGATCCTGTCACCCGCATAAACCATGATCCCAAATTCCATATCCACACTTCCCGATATGACGATTTCGTGCGGACTTTTTGTACCAACGAGCATGGATTTGTTGTTAAAGAAAATTATGAGGGTTTCATTGCGACAAATGGACATTCTATGCACACTGTGACCTCAGAGAACACAAATTTCGCTTTTCTGGTACATGTGGAATTGACACACCCAATGGAGAATACGATCAAGTATGCAAAATCCGTGGCAAAACTGGCCACTACCATCGGTGGTGGGAAGCCAGTATTGCAGAGGATGGGGGATCTGCGTAGAGGCCGCCGTTCCACTGAAGCAAGAATTGCAAAAAATACGATAAAGAACACTCTTAAAGACATAACACCTGGAGATATTTCCATGGCGCTGCCTCATAGAATAGTTATGGACATTATAGAAGGCTTAGATATTCTTAATATGATCATTCCTGGAGTGAACTCTGATCCTACGCTCCTATATGCACCCGAGGTAAAACTTTATGCTATGGAAGTATCTGTGGACAGGAACATGCAAACAAGCGTGAAGGGACTTTTTGCTGCAGGGGATGGTACTGGCCTTTCCAGGGATCTCGTGAATTCTGCGGCAACAGGACTACTTGCAGCCAGAGGGATGCTAAAATTGTATTTATCGTGAACTTCAAAGAAATAGAGGAACCTCACTATTTTTGGGTGAATTACGGGGATAGCTTCTCATTGACTAAAAAGATGCATTTAAGACAATACATCGATGGGAATGATTCTTTAGGGTGGAGATTCCTCTTAAAAGCTTCAATACGTTAGAATATATACTTTTCGTTTTAATCCCACACTCACCTAATTTCCCAGGGACTCTGCCTTACTTTTATTATTACTTAAAACAATATCTTTTGTAGATACATATCTGGGACACATAACAACAGATGGAAATAAATATATATGTTGCCTATTTTTCCCATGTATGAATTCTATCTCTGATACTTTTGGAGCAGGTGTTGCCAAAAACCGTTATGTTCTTGGCAGAAGAAATAAAGAAGAACAAGGGCTTCTTAATCTTGGAAGATATCTTGCACTGGATGGCTCAGCTGCTTCTTATGTAGGATTGGATGCGCTTGGGCCTCACTGTATCCTTATATGTGGAAAAAGAGGATATGGAAAATCTTATACCATGGGCACCCTGATAGAAGAACTTTCGTTACTTCCTGATGACATAAGGAATAATATCGCTTCCCTTGTAATCGATACCATGGGGATCTTCTGGACAATGAAAAAATCTAATGAACCACAGAAAAGTTTACTGAAGCAATGGTCCCTCGCCCCAAAAGAAATAGACATAAAAGTATTCGTACCTTCCGGAAGTGTAAAAAAATATGATGAACAAAAAATTGAAGTCCTCCCGTTCTCTATACCTATTTCTGCAATGGATGGCTATTCTTGGTGCAAACTTTTCAGTATAGATGAAGTATCTCCGCTGGGAGTGCTGCTTATCAGAGTGATTGCAGAACTCAGATCAATATATGAAAGTTTTTCATTTGATTCCATAATGGACATGGTAATAGAGGACGAAAGAGCTGACAATGTAACAAAGAATGCTGCTGAGAACTACATAAGAACTGCATCTTCATGGGGAATTTTCACAGAAGAAGGAGTTCATGTAAAAGACCTTGTGCGTAGAGGCTGCACAACAGTGCTGGATGTTAGCACCCTTAAAGATCTTAATGTAAGAGCAGCTGTAATTGGGCAGATCAGCAAGGAAATATATTACCAGCGCCTTGAGGCACGCAGATCAGAAGAACGTATGTTAATGGGCCATGTACAAAATAACACATGTATGCCAATGACATGGATGTTCATAGATGAGGCGCATCTCTTTGTACCCAATAGAAACAAGACACTTGCTTCAGACGTACTTACCAATGAATGGCTGCGACAGGGCAGGCAGCCGGGACTTTCACTTATTCTTGCCACACAACGTCCTTCCGCCCTTGACCCTGAAGTCACTTCACAATCAGATATACTGATATGTCATCGTCTGACAGCAGCTGAAGATATCAATGCTCTTGAATCATTCAGACCAAGCTACATGAAAGAGAACATTGGTGATTCTATCCGGAAAATGGGAATGGAACAGGGAATAGCTTTCATACTTGACGACACCACCGAGGCGGCTCATGTGATAAGGATGCGCCCACGGCTTAGCTGGCATGGGGGCAATGAACCCAGTGCATTGGACCATAAACACAAAAAAAATGAATGAAATGCGACCCTTTATAGGACATATGCACTTTTAGCCACTTTACATTAGTATTATTTAGGATTATTGTATTTAGGTACTTGATGTCAGTTACTGGAAACCTGGCAAAATAACCATCATTAATATATTATACGTTTGGCTGTGATAATATGAAAGGAAAAGTTTGGAAATTTGGTGATGATATAGATACCGATGCCGTTATCCCGGGCAGGTATCTTATAATGAACACACCCAAAGAACTTGCAGCACATGCTTTTGAGGGAGTGAGACCTGAATTCCCCAAGAAAGTACAAGAGAATGATATAATTGTTGCAGGTAACAATTTTGGCTGCGGGTCTTCGAGAGAACATGCACCTTTGGCCCTTAAAGGAACAAAGATAAGCTGCGTAATAGCAAAATCATTCGCACGCATATTTTTCAGAAATGCCATCAATATAGGAGTTCCACTTTTGGAATGCCCGGACACGGACAGGATAGATGATGGAGATACCCTTGATGTAGACCTTGCCACCGGAGTTATAAAGAACATTACGAAGAATGAGCAGTATCAGGCCAGCCCACTGCCAGATTTTGTAAGGGGAATTGTGAATTCCGGTGGCCTCATAGAGTACGCCAAGAAGATGGTAAGGTAAATGCAAAGATAATATCAATTTCAGAAAGGAAGAAACATGACACAGTACAAGATTCCAGTTATCTCTGGCGATGGCATTGGACCAGAGATCATTGCTGAAGGTAAGAAGGTTATAGACGCTGCGGGTGAGAAGTTCGGATTCGATGTTGAGTGGGTGGAATTCCCTCTGGGAGCTGATCACTACCTGCAGACAGGGGAATTGATTTCCCTTGATACGCTCACAGAACTTTCCAATTACCCTGTGATATACCTTGGTTCCATCGGAGACCCAAGAATTGAACCCGGAGTTCTGGAAAAGGGCATTCTTCTGGCAGCAAGGTTCTATTTCGACCAGTACGTGAACCTAAGGCCAATAAAATTGCTCGAGGGCGTGTGGACACCTGTGAAGGACAAAACTCCCCAGGACATAGATTTCACTGTGGTAAGGGAGAATACCGAAGACTTTTACATAGGTATCGGCGGAAAGGCTCGAAAAGGAGTTAGCAAGAATTTGCTGGAAGTTAAAAGAAATCTTTATTCAGCCAAGTTCGGCCTTGACATTGAGACAGATAGCGATGAGATCGCTTATCAGATAGGCATGATCTCAAAGGAAGGAACCAGAAGGGTAATCAAATACGCTTTTGACCTTGCTATGAAAAAAAAGAAACACGTATCTTCAGTGGACAAGGCGAATGTACTTTCCGATATATATGGGTTTTGGAGACAGGAGTTTAAGGACATAGCCTCAGGTTATCCTGAAGTAACAACTGACTTCAACTATGTGGATGCTATCACCATGTGGTTTGTGAAAAACCCTGAATGGTTCGATGTAGTTGTTGCTCCTAACATGTTTGGTGACATAATCACAGATCTCGGTGCAATGGTACAAGGCGGCCTTGGACTCGCCCCAGGAGGCAATATCAACCCAGAGGGCACGAGCATGTTCGAGCCCATACATGGTTCTGCACCAAAGTATAAGGGACAAAACAAGGTAAACCCCATAGCTACGATCTGGGCAGGTTCCCTTATGCTGGAGCAGCTGGGGGAAAAAGAGGCTGCAGATGCAATAATTGCTTCTATTGAAAAGAATATCCTTGACAATAAGGTAAAGACTTACGATATGGGTGGCACATCAACTACATCCGACGTAGGTAACGATATTGCAAGAATAGTTTCTTCAATATAAGATGCAATACCTGCAATTGCAGGTATTTATATTTTTTATAAGTGCACTATTTGTTCTTTAAGACCAACAAAAAGTATCATTTTTCTAAATTTGTTGTGATTTTGTTTGAGAAAGACATCTCACATAATACAATTTTTCTTTTTTTATTAAAAATAATAGATTAATAATGATTTATCATTTAGTACTCGCAAGATTTAAATACATCTCTGTTTTTGTCCAATATGTTACAATGTTCCTGCCTTACCTTTGAGGGGAATGCGGGAGGTATTATTGTGCTACAAACTAATTTGGAAAAAACAAAAGAAAGTATCCTTTTCAGGATAAAAAAAGCTATTAAGGAATTTGATGAAAAGGCAGTAAAGTCAGCTGTAACAGAAGGCATACAGAAGGGAATAGATCCCGTGATACTTGCCGATGAAGGTTGCATAGCAGCCATGAGAGAGATAGGAGATATGTTTGAAGCAGATGAAGTATTACTGCTTCAGGTGCTTGCTGCATCCACAACCATGAAAACGGGCATGGACATCCTAGCTCCTGAAATTGAAAAAATGCATGCTGAACTCAAACACCATGATAAAGCTGTCATCAGTGCACAAAACGAAGATGAGAATTCAATAAAGAGATCTATCCTGGAAATAATGTTAATGGTAAACGACTTCGATGTTATAGAACTCACAGAGAATGAATCTATAGTAGATTTCATTGAAAAGGATAGTACTTTTTCAAACATTCCCACCAACTGTAAAGAGCAGCTTAATGAAGTGATACATTCCCATCCCGAAGCTGCAATATTACAGCTCTGCGAGGGTTCTGACAAAATTTGACAAGAACCTTTATCTTGTACTATTTTTTACTACTTTTTATTTTTATATTCTCTCCATTTCCCACATTTACTGTAGATTCTGGATGGCTGGAAAGACCACCTCATTATTATGACAATAAGCATATACTGTTGTATAGAAATCCTTATATAATATATTTCTCTTTTTTCAAATAGAGCTTAGAACTAATAAATAAGCCACAGATTACAAAATAAGTTCGAAAAACGAAGGAAGCGATCAGCATGGATAAAACTATAACGGATCTGGAAAAGAACCTTGATACTCTCCACGAAATGTTCAGGAAATACGCTCAAGTATCTCAGCAGTACCAGAAGCAAATCTCTGATTCAAACATTAGTGAAGAAAGGAAGACAGAACTGTTGGAAAAGCTGAAAGCTGAAAACGAAAAAGTACAAAGGGCAAAAATGCAGATCCAGCAGTTAGAAATGAACCTGGAAGCTATGAAGGAATCAAAAACTAAAATTAACCCAGGTACTACTGTAGAAAGTGAGAAGAAAACAGAAGACACTGCTTATCTTGTAGCATATTGCTGATTATCTCTTCTCTCCTCCTGTGACAGGGCTTCATCCATTATACGGATAAACCTGCCACAGTTTATCCAAGGATCCGTGTACCCAGATGAACTCCTTTATGAGATCCGGAACCTTTACTTTCCTGTATAATGACATCTGCCACGTTCATAGGGTTGGCCCCATGCATAACAATGGTATTAATGTTACAGCGCTCTATGATCTTGGCTGCCAGAGGGTCCACAGGTGATTGAGAACCAGCCTTCATCTCGGTGGAGATAACTATCTTTACAAGTTCCTTCGTGGTCATGGTCTCATACTTGACCGCAGTAGGATCTTTCTTAGGATCAGCAGAATATACTCCGTCGACAGATGTTGCAATAACAATAAGATCAGCTTTAAGGTATTCAGCAACTATGGCAGTCACGGCATCGGTGGTCTGTCCGGGAATAACCCCTCCCATGACAACGATCTTGCCTGAAGAAAGCGCTTTCCATGCCTCCTTGTAATCAAGAGGTGGTTCCGGGTATGCATCCTCCCCCAGCGCTGTAATAAGTAACTGTGCATTCAAACGGGTTATTGAGATGCCGATGTAATCAGATTCAGCTTCATTAGCTCCCAAGCTCTTTGCAGTCCTTATGTAATCTCTGGCAGCAACACCCCCGCCAGTAACGACTACTAGTTTGTGTTCTTTCGCTAGTATTTTGAGCACATCGGCATAGGCACGGAAACTCTCAGGACTCAGGTCCTTTGCAAGAATGGACCCCCCAACTGATAATGCAATTAACATGATGATCCTGGGGATTTAAGTCATTCATGATTCATATATATAACTAGTAACCCCAAGATAAACAGGGTCCAAAGACCTGTAAAACCCGGTATGAAAGTGCTTATGGACAGAGGAGAGCGTTTGACTCCCATCTGTTCACTATAGAGGATATTACCGTTGATAAGACCTGTAACACTAACAGTGGTTCCGGCCAGAAGGTCTGTGGCACCATAGTAGGATACCCGAAGGGTTTGGCCAGTTTCCGGGCTTGACAGGTAAACCATATACTCCCCCATGGTTGCTTTGATTTCTGTAATATTACCCGTGACTGTGACATATTTACCGTTAAAGTCAGAAGGATTGGAATTGATATTTTTTATTTCCACGTCACCTACTTGTACAGTGGGGTAATGCAGGACATACTTTGGATAAAATAGTCCCCCTTCCAGAGGTTCATCTCGGAACTCCCCAGTGAGTTTGATACCATCCCCGATATTAAAACCAGTGAACAGGGAACTATCGGTGATTTCCACTTTTAATTCGTAGCCTTCCTGAACAATGATCACAAGGTTTTTGTCTATCTCTGAAATGTTGCCCACAACACTGATCTTGCGATAGGCCATTGTGCTGTCATACTTTGCGGGATCTTCTGCAAGTTCTGACAGAGGTACTACCTCAAGCTCGAAAATATTAATTATATCTGATGCAGCAACGTCCGATATATTTCCCATTGCCAGCAACCCGATCAATAAGAATGCAATCAGACGGTGCATCACATCATCTCCTGTTACTTTTCAAAGTTTGCCTTGTTTGTGCAGTAGTTCAGCGTTGAGCACACTGGCACCAGCAGCTCCACGAATGGTATTGTGCCCCATCAGAACGTAGCGTATACCTTCTCTTATGCGTCCTACGCTGATACTCATTCCATTACCCATATTGCGGTCAAGGCGGGGCTGTGGCCTGTCAGCCTCATCCCTTACTATGAGCACCTTTTCCGGCTCAGTGGGCAAGTCACCCAAATGAGGGTTGAAATTGAGGAATTCCTGCCTTACCTGCGCAGGAGTGGGATTATCCCTCATAGTTATCCACACTGCTTCAGTGTGTCCGTCCATAACAGGCACTCTGTTACAAGAAGCGCTCAATTTAAAATCAGCATTTATTATCTCTGAGCCGTTGAACTCACCCAGGAGCTTGAGAGGTTCGGTTTCCATTTTCTCCTCTTCACTTCCTATGTAGGGTATTACATTGTCAAGGATGGCCATTGATGGAACACCTTCATACCCTGCACCAGATATAGCCTGCATTGTGGCCACATTTACGTTCTGGATGCCAAATTTCATGAGCGGTTTTAGTGTAGCTACCAGCATGACCGTAGAACAGTTAGGATTCGTAATGATATATCCATCCCAACCTCTCTTATCCTGCTGGACTTCTATAAGCCCAAGATGATCTGCATTGACTTCCGGTACCACAAGAGGAACATCTTTGTCCATACGATACGCAGAGGCATTGCTTGCCACAGCAAAACCCTGTTTTGCGAAATCTGCTTCCACTGTTTTTGCAAGGCTTGCAGGCAATGCAGAGAAAACAACATCTGCATCAACCTTGGTGGGGTCAACAGGCACAATTTCCATATCTGCAACGTCATCCGGAAGTTTTACATCCAACCTCCAGTTAGCCGCATTCTTGTACTTCTTCCCTGCACTCTTTTCGGAAGCAGCGAGGGAGGTGATCTCAAACCATGGATGGTCGGCAAGTGCTTGTATGAACCTCTGTCCGACAGCTCCTGTAGCACCCAATATTCCGGCTCTGATTGGCTCTGCCATATTGTAACCTCGAAGAAAAGAAAACGATCAGAAAAATAGGAAAAGATTGATCAATACTTTATTCCATTGATATAGCGCTGGTTGGGCACACATCAACACATGCACCGCAGTCCAGACACTCGTTAGCATCGACTACTGCAATGTTGTCGCCATTCAGTGAGATTGCCTCTGCGGGGCACTCATCAATACATGTTCCACAGCCTACGCATTCATTGACATTGATTACTGCAACCATATTTTTTTACTCTCCGTGCTTTTATGACAATCGTTACTATATATAGCAATTATCGAATATACGATAAGCCAACTCAGATAAAAACTTATCGATATTCGGATGCGATTCACCGGGAGTTCATAGATTAGCTTCTGAAATACCTTCTAAACAATATTCGTCAATTTCATGTAATAGAAACATCTACTTCATGGCTGCCTATAATAAGCCAGGTCTGAAGCCTGCTGGCAGATACGCTTGACGGGCTGGAACTGATTATATCGAAACCATTTTCTTCAAGATATCTTCCCCATTGACTGGCATATGCACTATTAATTGTAACAGTGACATCCACTTTCTCTGAAGGTTTAATCAGATAACTTGAATTGTGTTCCATATTTATGCTTGCAATCCCATTCCCACCTGTGGAGCGTCGACCATTGACACTTACCACACCTATAGTGGTCATGTTATCGTTCTTGATTCTGCCTGTATAGATAGGGGGTTTGGATACCATCATTGCCCCAGATGGATGTTGTTTCATCCACAATCCACCATTTTCATAAGTCAATACATTGTCATTCTTAGTGAATTCGATCTCTCCTGTAGAATAGTTATAAGAATGACTCGTACTGTCACTATAACTGATAAATATCGAGGAGCGATTATCAATAGATAAAGTAGAAGAGTGCAATTTGATCTTCATTGTTTTCACGGGCACCTGCTCAAATGCGACCCTTTTCATGTCACTTTGCAAAACAATGAAACTCTGCTGAGCATTTTCAAACACACTGGATTCAATATGCTCTTGTAGTATCGGGTATCCTAATATATAGATCATGCTCATAGACAATATCACGATGGAGAACATCAAAATAAATCCTACTGTCTCGGAGACGGCAGCATCATTCCTATTTTCTTGAGTCATAGCTGATCCTGTGATTTATTTCACTGCTTGAAACCGTACCATTGATAGGGATCGTAGTCGCGATTCCACTTATTGTAACGCTTGTTTCCTCACCCGAGGAAGATTTTAGTTCAAATATCTGATCTGTCATGGCAAGGTTGGCGTTTATGGTGTAAGATTCACCGCCAACTTCCGCAGGTATAATGTAATCAGATTCTATCACACCATTTTCCGGAAGTATAAGATACATATCAGTAACAAGAGTGCTCATCATATTACCTATATCACCAAACTCATTCTGAATCACGGTCTCTTTTGGCCCTTTTATCATCATATCACTAAAGCTCATATACAGCAGACCAAAAAGAGTGATGAACAGCATTGAGAACAAGATGTACTCCATAGTCACAGAAATAGCATCTTCGTTACTAAAGAGATGTTTCATGATTCCACCTCAATAATCTCTGGTTCAGAAGAATAGTAGGTCATACCATTGTTATATGTTATATTAACCCATACAGTATTGAGATTAGAAGTATTCCCCGCCATAGATGTCAGGTTCATTGCACTGAGATCGAGTGTGATCCTCTCCCCATGACCTGCATATAGCATCGCCATCTGTTCCGTATAATTCTCAAAAAGTAGACGATAATTACTTTCTGTACTGTTGCTCTGGTTAAGTTCACGAGCAAGTTCTGTCATGTATACGCAGCTTTCCCTTGTCTGTGAGGTGATATCTCTAATCTGGTGCTTTGGAAATTCCAAGACAGCATTCGACGAATGATAACCAGTGATCATCGCCTGATTCACCAGTATTGTGAGAATTACCAGTGAAAAACATAGAACAAATCCTGAGAGGATAATCAATTGCCCTGAAGTGTCTTCCCTTAAACCTGCCATACTGTAAGCCTCACCTCTACCATTTGGAGTTTATCAGATGCTATTGACCACTTCCCTTTAGCCGCACTAACTGTGGAATTTGTAAGCATGACAGTCCGGCGTGCAACTGCTGCATCTTCTGTAGGATAACCGTGGAGAATAGTGGTGTTTGTGACCAAACTGCCATTTTGAATATATGACAAGTCTAAATTATAGAGGAATCCCGGCAACAATAAGGAGAGCTCACTGTCCAGATAAGGCAAACTATTATGATCCATAGTAGCGTCTTTCATATCCCACCCTGAAACACATTCTGTAAGATTGGCACCTGTTGCATACGATGGAGCAACATCCAGTAAAGTAAGAGTGTCATATGCCATTTGCTCAAACTGGACATCGATCATCATCTCATGTTGAGGAGTCATCACCGTAGCACTTTGAGTGATGATCACAACGGTCATTGTGATAAGTAAGGCTGCTCCAAGTCCCTCTAGGGTCTGGAGTTGAGCTTTATCGTCCATCACCACACCTCCACTATGAGCAAAGCAGGCTCGTATCTTTTCTCAATGTTGTCCTCGTAACTTGAAGAAATAGAGCCTTGTGGGAAAAACACATCATTGAAATTAAGTCTCAGTTGATAAGATGTATTCGAAAAAAAGAGACTACTATTGAGATCTATCCGCAAGCTATCGTTATTTACAAGCGGGCTAGAATTTATGTATGAACCGAAGTTCCTGTAAAGTGGCCTCGTTTGTACAGTGTAATTTGAAGATGGAAGTAAGACTGAACCATTCAGGCTGGCATTTATAAATGCAGCATTAGAACCTGAGATATTGAAATTGGTTATCTGTATTGTAATGTTCTCTGTTACAGGGCCTATAATACGAATGTTTGCCATATTTTCATTTCCTGCATAACTGCTCATAGACCTGCCATCAAAAACAGAAATATTACCTGTTTCAAGGAGCACTATCCGAGTCATTTTAGCCATGTTTTGACCAGGTAGCAATGAACTGCCTATAACCATGGTATGATTGTCCATTACCACCGGTTTTCCATCCATCAAAAAAGATATGTTGTATCCATAGTTCATCTGGGTACCTTTGACACTGTCGAACAGGCCGAGCTTGCGTATAAACTCCGTTTCATTGAGTTCACTTAATTGCTTAAACTTGATCAGTTTCTCTTTCGAAAGCATATTGGGAGTTTCTGTGAGCCTGGAATTTACGTCATCATCTGCAGCAAGACCTATACGTTGCACGTTTGAGGAATGTGCTTCCCAATCAGTGCGGCTGGATGTGCTGTTTGACCACCAGCCGGGGTCTTCTGTAAGAATACAGGAAGTGCGGTATGCGGCATAGCCAAGCTTTTCCTCTCCAGCAAAGCCGGAGATAAAAATACCGGGAACAAACTGTACTGTAAAACCTATAGCAATGAGCACCAATGAAACTCCCAGCAGGAAGTCCATGGCAATCTGACCTCTATCATCCATCGGATTTATTATGTAACTCTTTTTATAAAAATATTGTGACATAAGTCTGGATGAGCATTAGTATCATATGCGCACAATTGTATTATATAGCATTAATAAAAACAGCCAAAAAAATAGACAATAGAAATGCTTAAATCAGTCACATCCGTTAAGCACTTGAAATAAGGTGGGATAATGAAGAAAGCTACCATTGAGACCGAGAAAGGTAATATCGTCCTGGAACTGTTCGAAAAAGATGCTCCGAAAACTGTGGAAAACTTTGAAAAGCTCATAAAACAGGGATTCTACGATGGACTGACATTTCACAGAGTTATTCCCAACTTTGTTATTCAGGGAGGATGTCCAAAGGGAAATGGCACAGGTGGGCCGGGCTACACAATCAAATGTGAAACAAAAGGCAATCCACGCAAACATGGCAAAGGTGCTTTATCCATGGCACATGCCGGTAAGGACACAGGCGGTAGCCAGTTCTTTATCACTCACTCGCCCCAGCCACACCTGGATGGAGTCCATACAGTATTTGGACAGGTAATTGAGGGCATGGATGTTGTCAACAAAATAAAACCTAAAGATGTGATGAAAAAGGTTACCATCTCTGAAGAATGAGATGAGATATCATCCCCATTCTTCTCTTTTTACTTATCTACGCATAATTGATTCTGCATGATAATATTATTTGTTTTTCACCAATATTGTCATTGGAAATGAGATTATGAAAAAACTTCTATCAAAACCTTTATCTATGCATCGTCTCAAAT
This sequence comes from Methanomethylovorans sp., assembly GCF_041305605.1. Taxonomy (GTDB): domain Archaea; phylum Halobacteriota; class Methanosarcinia; order Methanosarcinales; family Methanosarcinaceae; genus Methanomethylovorans. The sequence continues at coordinate 1,601 of NZ_JBFYLB010000073.1, read as the reverse complement.
ATGAGTTTCATCTCGAATCTGAGATGGGACTTTTATTATGTATGCTGCAGAACCTTTAAAGAAATTGGCACTTCTTGGTGCTATCGAAAATCTTATAAAAATCTCTTCTGCTGAGTTTGCGCAGTATACCACCACCAGTTCCAAAACAGCAGCGAGGTTGCTCAAACAGCTTGAAGAGGACAAATACATAGAACGCCAACTTGTTCCAGGTGGACAGAAAATCATGCTCACTTGCAATGGAGTAGACCTACTGCGTAAGGAATACGCTGAATACCAGCGCATTTTCTGCCGCAATGGTACAGACATCGAGCTATACGGCCATGTCATAGCAGGCCTTGGAGAAGGGCAATACTACATCGCACAGCATGGATATATGTCACAGTTCTCTGAAAAACTGGGTTTCCAACCATTCCCGGGAACTCTGAATATAAAACTTAATGAAGCTAATGTTGCAATGCGCCAGCTAATGGATTGCACAGAACCGGTCTGTATACAGGGTTTCAACGACGGAGAGCGTACCTTCGGCGCTGGGAAGTGTTATCCGATTAGAATCAATGGAATAAAGAGCGCGGTCATTGTCCCGGAAAGAACACATTATCCAACCAATCTGCTGGAAATAATAGCTCCCGTAAACCTACGGGAAAAACTTCATTTAAAAGATGGAGACGAAGTGAACATAGTAGTGGAGAAAACAGACAAATGTGAGGGCTAAAATGACAGGTATGACAGGCGGGCAAGGATACAGCAATAACATAGTGAAGGCTATAGATGCCATAAGGCAAGGTAAGATGTTCCTGCTTTTTGATGCCGAGGGCAGGGAAGCCGAAACAGACCTTACTATTCTTGCACAGGCTGTGAAGCCTGAAGATGTGAAGCTCATGCGCAAGGACGGGGGCGGGCTTATATGTGTGGCCTTAGACCCTGTGGCCTGTGAAGAGATAGGATTGCCTTTTATGGCAGACGTGGTTCGTTCTGCACATGAATGCAGCAGTACCCTTGGAACTACTGTAGAAAAGGGAGGCGACCTTCGATATGATTCACGTTCTTCTTTCTCAATCTGGGTAAACCACAGAGATACCCGCACAGGAATTCCTGACAATGACCGGGCCATTACAATCAAAAAATTAGGAGATATTGTGGAGCAAGTGCTTGCAGGAGAAGAAGTTAACTTTGGCTCCGAATTCCGTACCCCTGGCCATGTGGCAACCCTTAGAGCAGCAAAAGGATTGATAAATGAGAGGCTTGGCCAGACTGAACTCTCTATTGCACTTGCCAAGATAGCCGATGTCACTCCAGCCATGGTTGTGTGTGAGATGCTGGATGACAACACGGGAAGAGCTTTGCCTAAAGAAGATGCGAAAGCCTATGCTGAGAAACATGAAATGATATTTATCGAAGGTTCAGAGGTCATAGAAGCATACAATATCTGGGCCTCAGCTATACCAACCCCATCGGAAAAAGAGATATACTACAATGTACATTAGGGTATGCTTGTCCCTTATGGGGCCGTAGGGTAGCCTGGACCATCCTACTAGACTGGGGGTCTAGTGACTGGAGTTCAAATCTCCACGGCCCCATTGATCATATTTTTCTTTAAATAT
>NZ_JBFYLB010000072.1:0-8401 GCF_041305605.1 Methanomethylovorans sp. | reverse complement strand
TTGCATTGCCTCCCAGATCATAGGTAACATACTTGCCTTCGGATATGACGCGCTCAGTAGCCCTGAATATGGCTGCTGACTTCTCTGATTCACCGAGGTATCCTAGCATCCAGGCACCTGCGAGTATTGTGGCCACAGGGCTTACTTTGTCCTGCCCGGCATATTTGGGAGCTGAACCGTGAGCTGGCTCGAACATGGCGAAGTTATCACCGATATTGGCTGAATATATCAGACCAATGCTTCCCACAAGAGCTGCACACTCCTCACTAAGCACATCCATGAACAGGTTCGTGGAGACCAGCACCTTTTTGTTAAAGATCTGTGGATTCTTGATCAGTTGCTGGGCGATATTATCAATGTGGTATTCCCACACTTCAATGCCGGGATAGTTCAGAGCTGCCTTGTTAACCTCTTCCAGGAACAGGCCGCATGTTCTCCTTAGAATATTACTTTTGTGAATAGGGACAACAGCATCGTAGTTTCGTTTTTTTGCCTCTTCAAAGGCGTATCTTGCAACTTTTCCACTTGCTGTGCGTGTAATCTTCCTTATGGCTATGGCCACATCATCAGTGAGGCGTATTTCCTCGCCGATATACAATCCTTCAGTACCTTCACGCACGCACACGAAATCCACATCACCAAGGGGTCTGGGGGTATTAGGAAAGGTCTTGATGGGTCGCACGTTGGCATATAGATCATACTTCTGCCTGATGGAAACAGCCACGCTCCTTGGGGCACCCACTATTGTCGGTGTTGTCGTTGGACCTTTGAAACATGCATCTGAACTATCAAGGATCTCCCAGGTTTCATCCGGGACAAGGGAATTTCCACCATGCTGCTCCCACCATGTGGCACCTGCATCACAGGTTATGAACTCCACATCAGTTCCGGCAGCTTCCATTACCTTGAACATCGCATCCACCAGTTCGGGACCTACTCCATCTCCTTTAATTACTGCTGCAGTCTTGCTCACTATTAATCACCGACCATTCTAAAGGCATACGTCATTTTTAAGCCTTCGCCACAAACACGAAACTTTAATCCCGCCGGGGCACATATAACCAAACATGACAGGTAATTTCCCCATAACAGACGAACACATGCATATAGATCCCAGAGGCAAAGGACTTGGAGCTGTCAAAGAGTTCCAGCAGGCGGGGGGAACACACATATTCCTTGTAATGAAGCCATCCTGGACACTAGGGATCAAAGTTACCAGGCCTGAGGACCAGATAGCTGTTTTCGAAGAGACCATTGAGGTCTCCAGGCAGATCAATGAAACCGGAGTGACATCTTTCCCTGTGCTGGGCGTACATCCTGCAGAGATCACACACCTGCTTGAGTATATGGACCTGCAAACTGCAGTGAGGACCATGAAAGGAGGCTTGGACATAGCTGCTGAATTTGTTAAAAAGGGACTTGCTGTAGGTCTGAAGAGTGGAAGACCACACTATCCGGTCACACCCGAAGTATGGAAAGCTTCCAATGAGATAATGGAACATGCTTTTACACTGGCAAAAGACTTGGATTGTGCCGTGCAGCTGCATACGGAAAGCGTAGGAGAGCCTGAGCTTGAGGACATTACTGCCCATGCCAGAAAAACAGGCATCAGGCTTCACAAAGTGGTAAAGCATTATGCTCCCCCGCTCGTGGGTGCCTGTGAAAGGCTTGGAATATTCCCCGGGGTACTGGCAGGCAAGGGAGCTATAGAAGAAGCATTGACCCAAGGCACCAGATTCATGATGGAAACAGATTATATCGATGACCCGCAAAGACCAGGCGCTGTGCTTGGCCCAAAGACCATCCCTAAAAGGACAATAAAACTTGCCGAAGAGTACGGAGAGGAGCCCTTCTGGAAGATCCACAAGGAAAACCCCGAACTTGTATATGATGTTGATATCGAGCTTTGAAACTATATGATAATTTATTCCACAAGCAGAATATAGATATCCATCACATTTGTACCCGTCTGGCCTATCTTGTGCAGATCACCAATGCCGTCAAAGAAATTGTAGGAATCATGAGAATTCAGCATGGACCTTGCATCCAGACCTTTCATTGAGCCTTTCTCCACGCTGTCACCATCAGCGAATGCTCCAGCTGCATCGGTGGGACCATCGATACCATCCGTACCGGCTGCAAGGAATAAAAGATCTTCAAGACCTTCCACCTCTATCGCAAAGGAAAGTGCCATTTCCTGGCATCTGCCACCCTTGCCTCCATTCTTTACGGCAACAGTCGTTTCCCCGCCAGCCAGAATGCAGGAAGGCCTTGACATGGGTCTTGCATGGAGCAACTCATTTCTTCCTAAAGCGGAAAACACTTTGGCTATCTCTTTAGACTCACCTGTGATATAGGAACTTAACAACAAAGTGTTATATCCCATCTGTGATGCTTTCTTTGCGGCAGCGTCAAGAGCAATGCAATTGGTGCCTATAAGCTTGTTATAACAAATATCGAATACAGGATTTCCTGCTTTAAGCGTTTCTTCCACCAATCCGTTCAATCCATCCTCCAGTAAACGACTTATGGAAGGGAGAAGTGTGATATGGTATCTTTCCACAATATCATTGAAGTCCTCGAATGTGGAAGAATCGGGTACAGTAGGTCCGGAAGCAACTACATCAAGAGGATCACCCACCACATCCGAAAGCACAAGACTGATCGATTGTGCAGGGAAAGCCATTCTTGCAAGACCTCCACCCTTTACTGTAGAGAGGTGCTTTCTTACGGTATTGATCTCTTTTATCGTTGCGCCTGAGGTAAGCAAAGCTTCATGAAGCTTGACAAACTCCTTGAAAGATACATCCTTACGCGGAAGTGCGAAAAGAGAAGAACCGCCACCAGATATGAGAAAAATGACAAGATCATCCTCACCTGCCTTAGATAATATTTCCTTTACCATCTGGCCAGCTTTAAGGCTGTTCTCATCAGGAACAGGATGTGCTGCCTCATAGACCTCTATACGTTCAAGCTGGCCCCCGAGACCGTATTTGGTAATTGCTAAACCCTGAAGAGGTAGGTCATATAGAATTTCGTCAAGAGCCTTTGCCATGGGCACCGAGGCTTTTCCAAAAGCTATGACATATATCTTCTGATATTGACCCAGATCGTATGAACGATTTCCTACCTGTAACGTGTTCTTATCTCGTGCCAATGCCCTTTTGACAGCAACAGAAGGCTCCACAGCCTCTATGGCACTTTTAAAGATCTCAGCTGCATTTTCTTTTAGACCATTGTGCATAATCTATTCACTCAAGAAACTCTGTTCTTATTCATTGCCTGCCTTACTTTCCCATATGACTTCCTTTAACCTGACTGTAAGCCTACATTTATGGACCCATAACTTATCAGGTATATCTGTCCATCATCTACAAAGATCGCCACTACGGGAAACTGTGCCAGAACACACCTTTTTCCATCTACTTAAATCTTCTCAAATTATTCGGTTATATAGCTTTTCAAAAACAAATATAAGCTGAATATAAGATATCCGTCTATAGTTCACAAAGCCTGCACACAGAGCTTTCACATGCCTTATTACTGAACTTCCATTTAAGACCCCATGCCTTGATGTCTCGTATTATAGATATGAAGTCCTCCCCGCTGGCAGTAAGCGAATACTCACAGCGTACCGGAAGTACGGAGTCATCTACAACCTTCTGTATCAAGTCCTGTTCCTCCAGTTCCTTCAACCTGGCCGAAAGGGTCTTGGGGGTAATATCCTTCAACTTGCGCTTAAGTTCATTGAAACCTTTTTCCCCCTTTTCACCCTTATGAAGTTCAAATAAGATGTAGAGGGACCATTTTTTGCCTATTATGTCCACTGTCTTGTAGACGGTACAATCCTTCATAGTATCCACATAGAAACTACATAGTATATAAGTTAATATCTTACTTATACTTAATATCTTAAAGATACTGAATGAAGTGAGAAAAAATGGCAGATCAACCTGCTAACCCATTTAACGGAATGATACATTATGCAATTCCTCAGCAAAACCCCTTCCGGGAAAGTACTTACAACCTCTGAACTGGTAGGTTATCAGGAAGAGGCAGTCGTCAGCCGCACTCTCTCACAAACAAGGAATGGTACCGTCACTGTTTTTGCCTTTGATGAGGGACAGGGACTGAGTGAACATACTGCACCTTTTGATGCAATGGCATTCCTGCTGGAAGGAGAAGCCCAGGTCAATATACAGGAAAAAGAGCATCTACTGAAGGCAGGAGAGATGATCATAATACCTGCGAACCAGCCCCACAGCCTGATGGCTTTGAAGAATTTTAAGATGTTATTGGTCATGTTACGCTCCTGAGGTGCAAAATGACAGATGATCAAACGAAAAAGATAGCAGTAATAAGATGTGACATAGTTTCAGAAGCTTGTCCGGGTGTCGGTTGCTTCATGGCGTTTAATAAGAGAAAGGAACATTTCAGGGAATATGGAAGTAACACTGAAATGGTGGCCTTCTTTACCTGCGGAGGATGTTCCGGACGCAGAGTATATCGCCTGCTAAAATCACTTGAGAAATTCAAAGTAGACGTGGTACATCTCAGTTCATGCATACAGATGGATAACTATCCGAAATGCCCTTACATAGAGGAAATAAAAAGAACAGTGAGGAATGCAGGCATGGAACTGGTGGAAGGTACACATCATTAAGGGTAACGGGAGGAGCTATGGTACTAAGAACAATAGTGAAAATCGATGAAGAAAAATGTAACGGCTGCGGAAAATGCATATCTCCCTGCGCAGAGGGTGCTATAAGGCTTGTCAACGGCAAAGCCAGAGTCGTATCAGAAGAGCTTTGTGATGGCATGGGCTTTTGTATAGGCGTGTGCCCGCAGGGAGCTATATCAGTGGAACAGAGACAAACCGTTGAATTCAACAGGGAAAAGGCAGAGTCACAGCCTCGCAGTACGGATATCTCCATAAGATGTTTTAAATGCGGAAAAGGAGAGAATGAGAGATATCTTATGCCTCTGCGTCATAAAATGGAAAGTATCTGGGTGTGCACACGCTGCCTGCCATCACTGATACACGGATGAGAATATGCCGAAGATAAGGATCCTCGAACCAATCGACAATCTTTGCGATTACACATTCAATTTTTGCTGGAACGACAGCAAACTGCGGCCTGAAGATATAATACATTTCCAGGAAGGCACATATTTCACATACGCAGACCTTGTAGCTATGCTCAAGGCGGGTGGAGATCTACACATCGAGGGAAATGTAGGGAAAAGGCTCGCTTACAGCATGGGCACCGACCTGAAACACCTTGGCGGCACAGGTAAGATGGAAAAAGCGGGAAATGTGTTCGTCGAAGGTGACGTCGGCCCTGAAGCTGGCATGGGAATGGCATCCGGCAGCCTGTATGTAAAAGGCAATATAGCTGAACCGTTGGGAAACCTCTTAGAGGTAACTTCTGATGTAGAAGGTTACAGGAAATTCCGATCCATAACTGACATACTCTGCAATGGACCCGGCAAAGATGCACTAAAAGCTAATTCACTGACTGAAAATACCCTTAAATTGAATGATGGCATTCTGCGGGGAACAATAGGAGCAAGGTGCAACTGGCAAGGCACTATTGTTGTAGAAGAAGATGTCTATAACGGCACCGGTGTTCTTATGCAACAAGGCACGATCGTTATCAATGGAAATGCAGGCATGAACACGGGTTCGCACCTTAATGGAGGGACGGTCGTGGTGCATGGAAATGTAGGTGAGTTTTCTGGTGCATATATGAAAGATGGCAAATTGATCTTTATGGATGCAAAAGGCTATGTGGGTGCTGGCATGACAGGAGGAGCCATATATTCAAAGAAAAAAGCCAGTACCAGTCCTCCGGCAGCTAAAGCCAGAATGGAAAAAGAGGATATCGAACTAATCCGCAAAACCATGGAAACCGGCCGTGTGGAATCCATGCTCTTTAACAAATATGAACCTGAAAAGGAAAAAGAAAAGTTCGTGGCAGTGCATATGAGAGATGGGTCCATAGTTATGAGGAAGATCTGAATATCTTATGCCTTAGGGAAAGTTGCCCAGAAAACACTTCCCTTACCCTTCGGATTGTCAGTTACGCCCAACTGCCCACGGTGAAGATCTACTATTCTTTTGGCTATTGCAAGACCAAGACCCGAACCTTTTATTGCACTTTTCTCCAATCTCTTGAAACGCTCAAAGACAGCTTCTTTAAAATCTTCGGGTATACCCTCACCTTCATCAGCAAAACATACCTTCCATGAATTGTCGGCATCCATTATGTTAATGTCTATCCTTCCACTCTGAGGGCCATACTTAAGTGCATTCGACAGGAAATTCACAAATACCTGTTCCACCAGGGGATTAACATTTGCATGATATAGACCAGAAGGAGAAAAAGATAGTTTGACATTCTTTTCTGAGATCTGGATCCGCATGGATTCAATGACATTGTTGATGATACTCCCAATATCCATCTTTTCAAGGGGTATATTGTCAATGCTATCAAGTTTTGTAAAAGAAGCTGCATCCTCTATAAGCTCCATAAGCTTCTGATTTGACCTGGATATATTCTTAAGATATTGAAGCTTCTTAACATCTGTTTCTATTTCCAGCAAAAGGTCCGTGTAACTGTCAATTACACCTGCAGGGTTGATCAGATCATGCCGCAGTATGTCCGTAAAAAGATCTTTCATCTCATTGGAATGCTTCAGCTCAGCAGCATATTGCTGTAATTTATGTTCCATACTCCTGCGTTCTGACACTTCTTCTTTGAGCAATTTGTTGTATCTATGAACATATATGCCATAAAGTGCCAGAAGAACTATTACGATGAAAAGGTGGACTATCCACACCCAATAGATGTGTATGGTCCGCAAAAGAGATATTTGACCATATTCTCCACCGGATACAAAAGATGATGAACCCAAAGCTGGACCATACTGTTGGATTGTGTCACATATCTCGCTTCCGCCAACTAAATGAAGAAAAAAGACCGACACTATCAAAAAAAGAAATATTATTCGATACATGCTTCTGCTTTTTTTCAACATTCAACCTCTGGAAATAAGGTGGGAATAATATATACAAGTCAAATATATACTTTATGATAGAAGGAAGTTAACTTCTTCCCTACTTAATAAGAACGAAAAGACAAATAAGAAATGAGATCAAAAAAGATATAGGAGTATAATTGATGAAGTGGGAGGCAAAGATTATGGAAAAAGCCACATTTGCAGCAGGATGTTTTTGGGGAGTAGAAGCTAATTTGAGAAGAGTTAGAGGAGTAATAGCAACAGCAGTAGGCTACACTGGTGGCCATTTAGAAGATCCGACATATAAAGATGTCTGTACCGGAAAGACAGGACACGCTGAAGCAGTTGACATTGTCTTTGACCCTGCGGTCGTAAACTATGAACAATTGATTGAAGTGTTCTGGAACATTCATGATCCAACCACACCCAACCGGCAGGGACCGGATATTGGCACGCAATACAGGTCAGTGATCTTCTACCACAGCGAAGAACAAAGATCGACAGCCATCGCATCAAAGGAAAGAGTTCAGAACTCTGGGAAGTTCAAAAAACCTATAGTTACTGAAATAGTGCCTGCATCAACCTTCTACAGGGCAGAGGAATACCATCAGCAATACTTTGAAAAGGGAGGCGTGGGTGGATGCAGGATCTCCTAGGGTCATTCCAGCCTGATGAATTTAAGAAGATTCGTTCCTCCCTGTTTTCCATGTCCGGCAGTTTGCCCTTGGGTAATTATCACCAGTTCTCCGGGAGCATAAATAGCATATTGCCTGAGCTTTGCAAAAGCCGTATATTCCCAATCGGTGACCTGTCCTTCCACGAATATTGGAATAACCCCATACTGGAAGGCCAGACGATTGCAAGTGTGCAGATACCTGCTAAAACCTATGATCCAGGCATCAGGCCTGAAACGGGAAATATGCCTGCAAGTCTCTCCGGATACAGTAGGCACAAGTACCTGCTTGATAGGTAATTGTTGCAAAGCTTCGTTTATCTGCAGGGAGATGATATCATCGATCTGCAATTGCATCTTGGTCATGGCCTTCTTCATCTGATATATGCCTGTTTTGGAGGTACTGCGCCATTTTTCAGTTTGTCTGGCAATCTTTGCCATAATTTCAACAGTTGCCAGCGGGTATTTACCTACTGCGGTCTCAGCTGATAACATAACAGCATCTGTACCATCTATGATAGCATTGGCAACATCAGTTGCCTCAGCACGTGTGGGGCGTATGTTAGATGTCATGGATTCCAGCATCTGTGTGGCTGTTATTACCGGAATGCTGCGAAGGTTTGCCTTGTGGATTATCTTTTTCTGAACTATCGGGACATCCTCTATCGGGATCTCCACACCCAGATCACCCCGCGCGATCATTAT
>NZ_JBFYLB010000071.1:0-5480 GCF_041305605.1 Methanomethylovorans sp. | reverse complement strand
GTATTCAGCACGGGGCTGGCTCTTTCCATAGTTTGCCTGTCTGTGCTGTTCGTAAAAGGCCGCGGATTTTTGCAAAGCTATGTAGGCAGCAGTAAACTGGAAAAATTACCCCTTGCAAGCGGATCTATCATCATTGTTGTTGGCCTGTTCACTCTGCTGCACCCGCTGATGGAACATTTTGGAATGTGATCTTTCTGTGACCTCAGTGTTCACCAAGCATACATGAGGTCACAGAGGTTACATTGAACCCTACTGTGACAGTATCCATTTCAAGGAAATCTGTTTTTGAAAGGTTAGTATTATTGAGATCAACTATACCATGTAGTTCTATGGCAGATCCCGGCTGAAGCATTTTATTCACAGGCAGTATTATATTATCAATCCCTAAAATCTGTCCCAGTTTCCCCTTGAAGATAGGTTCAATGCTAATTATGTACATTTCTTGAACTCCGCTATTATACAAGAATAATTTATAAGTGATGTTTTCACCGATACCTTCTGTCATATGAGGAATAGAAAGAGTAGCCTTCTGTGGCTCATTTGTGATATCCCACGTGACAAGTGAACCAATTGCTATGCCTGCTATGAACAACAATATGCTGTAGATATTTTCTTGCTTCATTATTCCTCCCTTTTGTTAGTGGTATTAAGAAATACTAGCCACATAATTTACTACATTGTATGAGCAAATACAGATCATAGGCGAATATAATTACTCTCTATAATTCAGCAGATTAGGCAAATATAGTTTTTATGATTACTTAATAAAGAGATTAAATACTCAAGAACTCTAATAACCGGAACCACCACAAGATTCATATTCAGGATTCACTGCTCATATTGTTATGAGCACAGGAAGTACTGTTTTTTTCAGGGAGGAGCAACGCTTCGATCAGTGGTGGCTCTGGTTACTGATCCTTGTACCTACGACTATGGTGTGGTATGGTGCTATCCAGCAGTTGGTCTTTGGTAAGGCTTTTGGCGATAATCCCACCTCAGACACAGGGATGTCAATAATCCTTGTTCTCTTTGGTGTCCTTCTGCCTCTTTTCATGTATTCCCTCAAACTCATCACTGAGGTGCGGCAGGATGGATTATATGTCCGCTTCTATCCGTTCCATCTTTCTTTCAGGCATTATCCCTATGAGAGCATAAGCACTTATAAAGTACGGGAATACTCTCCATTGAAAGAATACGGAGGATGGGGTATACGCTATGGACGCAAGGGCATGGCATACAATGTAAGTGGTAATCTTGGCGTGCAACTGGAGTTCAAAGACGGGAAAAGTTTACTAATCGGATCTCAAAAAGCGGAAGAACTTGTACGCTATATGCAGGTAGCTATGAGAAAATAGAGGTAATAGAGGCAAATATGATACAGATCCCTGCTGTACATTGATTTTTATTGATTATAGCCTCCAGGTCTTTCAGTATCACAGCCGAACCTAATATTTTTATGTATTCTTCGCCTAATACATCACGGAGATATTCTATGACCGATAATACGCAGATTGTTCTTGAAGCAATGAAGAATGCCGGGAAGCCACTAAGGCCTGGAGATGTTGCCAAGATGACCGGAATTGACAGCAAAGAAGTTAGTAAGATCATCAGTTCCCTGAAAGAGGAAGGGAAGGTAATCTCTCCTAAAAGATGCTATTATTCTGCTGAATAAGCAGCTAACTCTTTTTTGTTCCTTTCTGCTTTTTATATTTGTTTTATCAGTGTCACATTAGCTTTTCTCTGGCGCGGCCCATCCAGCTCCACGAAGAAAATCCTCTGCCATGTGCCCAATACAATTTTTCCGTCTACGATGGGTATCGTCTCACTGGATCCCAGGAGCATGGCCCGCAAATGAGAATCGGCATTGTTGTCTATACGATCATGATTGTAGCCTGCTCCGGGAGGCACCAGTTTGTTAAGGAGGTTGAACATATCGGAAAGCAGTCCCGGTTCATTCTCATTAATGATAATAGCTGTAGTTGTATGGGGTGTGCTTACCACACATATACCATTCCTTATTGAGCTTTTGTTCACGTTTGTTATAACATCATCCGTAATGTCTATGAGCTCGACTGCAAGATTCGTATCTATTTTCATAAAACCACTCCACTATTAATATTCTTTATTGTGTTGATATATGTTTATGAGAATATACTGTTTATCCCGCTTCTTAAGGGCGAAACATGTTTATTGTAGTGGGATATGTATTCATATGGGGTATACAGCACTTACACTTGTAAAGGCACAGATCGAAAGTATACCTTTATATATCACTTGTTCGTATAAGTCAGAACAAATGGGGACAAGTAGGCAAGCAAGCTAATTTGCAAAGAGCCTGCAAAGGAGTTATTATATGGACGACAAGAAAAAGCATTCTTTCGATGAGAATTTTGATAAAAACCCGGTCATGGACATCGAACAGCTGATTCAGCACCTGCTGTCCATGTTCTCTAAAGATGCTGATGACCTTGGTGAGTCCTTTATCTATGGCTATAGCATATTCCAGAAAGTGGGAGAGAAACCTGATATACAGGGTTTCAAGATAGCCCACTCCTCTTTTTCCGAGGATGAGGACGATGAAGAAGGGGACATCTATATCAACAGTGCGGAACCGGTAATCGAAATCTTTGAAACCGAAGATACCGTGTATGTGACCGCAGAACTTGGCGTAGATGAAGAGTACGTGGAATACTCTCCGTCCGAAGATGCACTGGAGCTGGTTGTCATAGCCCCTACTATAGGATATTCGAAAGTCCTAGAGCTTCCTGTGCCAGTTGATCCCACGACTGCGGTATGCACTTGCAGGAACGGTGTTTTTGAGATTTCTCTCAAAAGAACCTGGCAGGAGTAAGATCTGGAATTATTTTTCTGCACATTTAACAATGTGCTTCATTTTTTTGTTTGCTTTTAATTCTATAAGCCTTTTTTTCTGTTGAGTTTTTGTGCAATGCGTATTATTATTCAATGTAATCTTTTTCCTCTTTTTTCCGTTATTATTTATCTTCTACTTTTGTATGCAAAAACTATTTATTGAATGACATCGGAATACGGCTACACACTGTAAATAACAGTGAAGGATTTCAATAGTATGGAGTATGGATATGGCATCAACACTTATGAGCAGAACATTGTTATACAGTACACAACTGTCCAATAGGACACGGTCCAAAAGCAGCAATCCAATGAAGAGGTGTTATTAACATGGCCCTTGATACAGGAGACACAGCATTCATTCTAATTTGTACGGCTATGGTAATGCTCATGACTCCCGGTGTGGGACTGTTCTATGGTGGTATGGTAAGGAACAAGAACGTTATTTCAATGATCGCAATGTCTTTCATAGCATTTGCGATAGTGACCATCCAGTGGGTAATAGCTGGCTATTCCCTGGCTTTCGGGTCTGATATTTCGGGCTTTATAGGAAGTCTGGAACACTTTGCCCTTGCTGGTGTGGGAATGGATGGAGAAGGTATACCCGATATACTGTTCATGGCATTTCAGCTCGTGTTCGCTGGTGTTACACTTGCAATCCTTACTTCGGGAGTTGCCGAGAGGATTAAGTTAAGTTCTTTCATAGTACTCGGTGTGCTCTGGACCACCCTCGTGTATGACCCGCTCGCTCACTGGGCATGGGGCGGAGGCTGGGCTTCACAACTTGGAGCCCTGGATTTCGCAGGAGGCACTGTAGTACATATAAGTTCCGGATTCGGTGCCCTTGCTCTGGCTTTAGTTATTGGTAAGAGATCAGGGTTCGGTAAGTTCAGCATGGAAGCAGAGAACATCACACTGACTCTGGTTGGTGGAGCTTTCCTATGGTTCGGATGGTTCGCCTTCAATTCCGGGAGTGCCCTCGCAGCAAACGGCCTGGCAGCAAACGCATTTGTTGTAACGAATATTTCCGCAGCTTCCGGTGCAATAACCTGGATGCTTGCTTCCTGGGCAAAGGGTAAGCCCAGTTCCCTGGGAATGGTAAGTGGTGCAGTGGCAGGTCTCGTAGCAATAACTCCTGCATGTGGATTCGTTGGACCCATGGCAGCAATTGTGATAGGCGGTATTGCAGGTGTGCTGTGTTACAGAATGTTGCTCTTCCGTGTTAAGAAGGGACTGGATGAAAGTCTCGATGCATGGTCTATTCACGGTATGGGTGGATTATGGGGTGCTCTTGCTACAGGAATATTTGCAAGTGCTTCCATCGGAGGTGTGGACGGCCTCATATACGGTAATGTGCACCAATTCCTTGTACAGGTTCTGGATGCCGGTGTTGCCATTACATATGCCTTCCTAGCAACATACATCCTTGCCCAGATCGTGGATAAGACGATGGGCTTGCGTGTGACAGAAACCGAGGAGTATGTGGGACTGGACATCTCGCAGCATGGAGAATCCACGAAGGGATAAGGTGATAACAATGAAGAAGATCAATGCAATCATAAGGCCTGAGATGCTAAATGACGTAAAGGCTGCTCTTGCTGAAAAGGGATATTTCGCCATGACCGTATACGAGGTAAAGGGCAGGGGTGCTCAGAAAGGTATCTGTCTGCAGTACAGGGGTAAGAAGATAGAAGTTGATATGATACCAAAAACAGAGATAGACATGGTGGTAAAGGATGCAGATGTACGCCCTATCATCGAGATCATCCGCAAGTCAGCCCGCACCGGCAAATTCGGTGACGGACGAATCTTCGTCTCTCCAGTGGAACTGGTAGCAGCTATCAGAACGGACGATGAGATAACTGAAGAATAATTATTGCCGGATGCTTCCGGCTACTCTATTTTTTATATATTTTTATTCGAAAACATTCTGTTCCAATGTATAGTGCAAAAACGGGATAATGACTTTTGAAATTATAATGATGTTACAATTTTCGATTCAGTCATAAATTGCACTCAATTTGAGTTATAAACCTGCAAGACATTTACGTTATGGATGTAGAGGAATAATTAGGCTATTAACATGTGGTATTTTGGTGCCAATCTCCTGAATACCGTAAGGTTGTAAAGAACTGGTTATTTCTCTCCCCTCTGTGGAAGAAATTAGACCTCTAAAGAAAATGGGTTTGATGGGTCGTGCGTAAATGTTGTAGGTGCCGGATATTTCATAGGAATGATGACTGGCGCTGATCGGGTTTACGTAACACGACTTATCTTATACCCTTTCAACTGTTATACTGAACATCTGAAGTATGCAAAAAAGAGTTATAAAGGCATAAACGCCCCCAGATTCTGTAAACAAGCATTTTCAGTACTATTTTAAGATATAAAAGAAACGGAGCGAAATAATATTCGCTCATATTCAAACCATTCAGGCTCTTTTCACGGTCAACTTCGGTCTCTGGTCAGCATTCGGCCACTCCGAGCTGTAGAATGCAATGTAATTATTGCTCTCGGTCTTTGCCCTGAGGAAGAAACCAGTGTTGTCAGTACCGTTTACATATTCCTGCACGAGCTGTGTCACATCGAATTCATAGTACTTGTTATCA
>NZ_JBFYLB010000070.1:0-24928 GCF_041305605.1 Methanomethylovorans sp. | reverse complement strand
TCATAATTTAAAATGGGAGAGATTTATGTAAATACATTTCGAGGTGATAAATTTAAATGAGGGTTGTAGTTGATTTGTTAAAATGCAGACTTCTCTTAATCATTCGAACGAAGAAGTCTTTGAATATGTTTTTTTAAAAAGATATATGCTCTGTAACCTATGAGTATGTCTAAAATGAACGCAGCGACGAATAGTAACTCCAAATTAGCCGGGATTTCTTCCATATTATCAGACAAATTGATTTAGATTACAAATATATAAATAAAAGCCTCTGTTTTTTAAATGATTATATATAAAATATGTAATATGCATTAAATCTAAAAACTCGGATTATCATCCCTTTACACATGGAACTTCTCTTTTAAATCTGCTAAACTATAAGGTCCTCCAAAATGTGCAATATAAACCCTCTTTGGTGCATAGTTTACCAGTTTTTGTATGCTCTTCTTCAACTCATTTAAATCATCCGCCCAGAACGGGAAATTCGGTTTATTAGAGAGAAATGATGGAATTAATAAGTCACCCACAATAGCATCACCATTGTCGAGAATAACAGAAACTGAGCCCAGTGTATGGCCCGGTGTGGAAATCACCTGACCTCTGATTCCATATTCACCAAGATCAAAGGAGTCGTCGATGATAATGTCGGGCTCAATTGGTGGATACTTTGAGGTCTTTTCCCGATCAAAAAATAACTTAAGTATTCTCCCAACAAACCTGACAGAATGCAATTCTCCCTGTGTTCCATTGCGGAGTTTATCTGCATCTAAACGGTGTATTAAAACCTTTGCACCTGTTTTTTCACGCAATATTGAAGCACTTCCTGCATGGTCGGGGTGACAATGTGTCAGGACAATGAGACGGACATCTTCCGGTGCAATATTTAACTCATTAAGTTTTCCAAGGATAGCACTTTCACTTCCCGGATACCCGGAATCAACCAAGATGGTTCCTTCTTCTTTTACAATAAAAGCAGTAGTCATTTTCAATGGTACTGGAATAACAGCTGTAGATCCATTCACCAAAGCTCCTCCCCTTACTAAACATTATAGATCTAACACTTATATTTTTTGTTATGGGTAGAATAGATTTTGGCTCTGTTAACACTTCTTCATAAAGTGTTACTTTTGAACATACATTAAAAAGGAAATTAAATAAACTAAAATAAATGGGTAATAAAAGAGAAGAATACCGGTCATATAGACAGGCGTTGTATTAGTATCTATTTTTGACGAGGAATGAAATGAGATCCGAGCTAAGCCTGGTCTCTCTTACCAGCTTTTCAATAATGTCATTTTCCGACATCCCGTTCTTATGATACTGATCTATACGGTCATAAACGCCCTGGGAAACCTCAGAGTATTCATTAATGTCCTTACGATGGCCCCATACATCCCCTTCTAATAATTCAATACCCTTCATTTGAAGGTACATCTTTACAGAATTAGATATAGTTCTCTTATAAGAACTGGGAATATGGAGTGCTTTGATCTGTGGACATTTCATTATAAGTGATAAGATGTCTGTGTTGGATGGTCTGAATGCAAGGTGCACCATCTCTTCATTCGGGCTTAAAGTATCAATCTCTTCCTTGGAACTGACAACTCTTATTTTCATGTCTTATACCCCTTTGAAAATACCATTTTCACAACACAAAATATTTTACCATCCATGTTTTTTGTACATGCATGATGCTATTTATAGTTTATCGAAGATATTATAAATAGTTAGTGTAGTGTGTATATTAATTTTAAAAGATCCGGGATTGTGGATTCAAGAGACCAGCCCTGCTGAAATCCGATCAAAATCTATATTTTGCATAGTTTTCATAACACGTGTCTTGCTTAAAATTGTGTAAAAAGTATCCAATAATCTCCATAAAAGCATCCCGATGTCAAAAAAGCATTAATACTAAGAACAAATAAGATAACATAGGCATGCAAGATTACGGAAACAAGAATCAGATATACACTCTTCAGAACAATACTATTAAGCTTTTGCTATCTGCTCAAAAAGAGGCACGCGATAAACTTGACCAGATATGCCAGGGCATTAAAGGCGAGGTTCCTGTAAGCCAGAGACAATCATTGTTCTTGTTCCCATTTGCGGATACTGTTAATCTTTCCGATTCCATCGATATAATGATCGATCGTTTTATTAACCAGATAATTCTCCTTGAAAGTATAGGAAATTCTGCTTTACCTGTTGATTTTGAGGATGTTTTCGACTTTGCTAAGAAATTGCCGGTATATGATGCTTTTCAGGTTTCGGAATATGTGCTGAACACGTACCTGCGGAACAATAGCAATGCTCTGAAACGCATAAAAGCAGATTGTCAGAAACTCGTTCCATTAAATGGGAATAAAACATCTTCAGACAGAATAGAAGTGAAGAACAATACAGTTATCAATCTAAGAGCATCAGGTAACCTGCAGGATTCAACCAAATGTGTCGAAAGCCTGCTGAAGATGGTCGATGTGGTCATACATTCAGCAGAACCACTTAAAGCCCAGAGTATCCGGATAAGTCCGGGGGAATCTTATCTTACGGATGAGATCAGGCTCTACTTCTTCAAGAACCGCAAGATCCGCCTCGTATTCAAAAGGCCGGAATATACCACGAAATTTATTACTGTCCTCCAGGGTGCCAATTGTCTGGAAAACAATATCCATATCTGTGAAAAACAACAATTGTCCATTGCCAGCTATCCCTCTGTTATGTAATACGTTCGAGGGTCAGCTGTGTAATGTCCTTGTTCTGATTTTCCTATTTATTCCCTTTTCTCACTTACCAGCTCAATTTCACTTCTTCTCCCAGCTTATTTTTACTCGT
This sequence comes from Methanomethylovorans sp., assembly GCF_041305605.1. Lineage (GTDB taxonomy): Archaea > Halobacteriota > Methanosarcinia > Methanosarcinales > Methanosarcinaceae > Methanomethylovorans. The sequence continues at coordinate 22,096 of NZ_JBFYLB010000070.1, read as the reverse complement.
GTTGAATTTCCTTTCTCAACAAGCTGTCCATTTTCCTGCACAAGAATACCCTTCAGATAATCACGAAGGATACTTTCCTGTTCTTGTGTTTCGATCACATAGCGGTCTCTGTAAAAATCCATTGCTTCATCAACAGAAGAGAAATAGTTGGTATAGTCCATGGAAAAGACATGCACATCAGGATAGATACCCATATTGTAGAGCAAGTTGTACAACACATCACATTTTGGACCCGGAACATAGTTCTTTCCGTAAAGCGAAGGCCAAAGCGCAATCGAATGCTCTTCCCAGGGAGTTGTCCCTGCGAACCAGTACAGGTACACATACTTTGAAGAAGCCTGCTCCATCTTCCGGATAGCTTCCTTTATATCAGGCATTCCGAGTGAGAATGAGGCGATAACCACATCATAAGGAGCATCGAGATCATTTTCAACATCTATATCTTCCCAGCGTTTGCTCACGCAACTGATATTGTCTATTCCCTGTTGTTTCGTATTTTCCTTCAAAATTTCCATCATTCCGGCTGCAGGTTCCACAGCAGTTACATGGGACACTTTTCTTGCAATAGGGATAGCAAGCCTTCCGGGGCCTGATCCGATATCCAATACTCTTGACTCTGAGGTGAGGGGCAGTTCATTGAGTGTTGAATCAGTTCTCTCAGAGTTTTCCTGAGTTCTTTTCCAGAAACGTTCTGCGTTTTCCTTTTTATTCCAATGGCCGTTTTTATCACCACTTTTATCAAGCCTTTGTTGATTGGTCATGAGTTCTTTCCATATATCATTCCAGTCAATTTTTCCGTATTCCATGTATGATTCACCTGTAAATGCAACTTCATTAATTGAGATAAAAGCCCATATATATGCCAAGGTACAAGTTTCTAGTATTACTTCAATAGGTTTTAGTAGCACTAAACATCAACTGATATATATGTTTGTATTAACACTGAAAACCATCAAAACTAATACAAGAAAGGGGTAAAATCTAAAGGACAATGGAATTTGATGCCATTGAGTTGGCTCAGAACTTTAAATAGGATAAATACTTAACCTAGATAGTAGCAAATAATAATGAATAAATTATACTATATGCTACTAAGGTGATACAAATGGAACTAAAACCTTTTAAAAGAGAATCTGTTATGCCATTGCCTGTCACTTTCATTTCCACGGTCAGTAAAAGTGGCGTAAGGAACATTGCTCCGTATGGATGTGTAATGCCTGTACTTCGTCCTCTCGATCTTGTATGTGTGGCAACTGCTAAAAGAAGGGATACGCTGGATAATATCCGTGAGACCGGAGAATTTGTGATCAATCTTCCGGGAGAAGACCTTTCGGACAAGGTCATACCCACTGCCAAAACCATTCCGGCAGATGCTGATGAGTTTGAGTTTGCAGGGCTTGAACCAAGGCCTTCAAAGAAGGTGAAGGCTCCGGGTATAGAAGGGTGTTACGCATGGATGGAGTGTGAACTGGTCAAATTGTATGAAGAAACAAACTACATACTGATCATGGGTAAGGTGGTCCATCTTGAAGTTGCTGATGACGTATATGAACAAAACGGACATTGCAATTTAAAAAAGGCAAGGCCACTTATGATGATGGGATCTGATACAGGCATGCATTTTTGCACGATTGAAGAACTGGAAAAGTTCGAACCTTTCGGTGCAATGTTCTCCAATGGAAAAGATCCCCTTGCAAAGATGTATACCAAGGACAAAAGGTAATGAAAGCGCTTTTAAGTACGCTTTTGCTTCAAAACCCTATTTTTCAGTACGGTGAAGACATAGTCTCATCACTATTTCCATATTGATAGTTTCCAAGCTCTATGATGATAAGAAATGTCTGGTATTATCAAATCCGATTTTCTAAACATTAGATATCATGTTTCTTAAGATAAATAGAATATGATCGAATAATATAGAAAACATGTATAATCTAATAACACGAAAGGTATTAAAAGTATTATCTTCTTTTACCTCCCGTGATTAACATGTCATCCGAATGTTCAACTGAAGATACGATCAGACAAATAGCTTCTTTTGATGATGCTGCCAGATTTCATGGACACGTTTGTCCTGGGCTCACCATTGGCTACATTGCTGCCAAAGCTGGAATAGAAAAGCTGGATGCAGAGAGAGATATCGATGAAGAGCTTGTGACGATCGTGGAGAACGATGCATGCGGAGTTGATGCAGTACAGGTTCTCACAGGTTGCACTATAGGTAAAGGCAACCTCATATATCAGGATCATGCCAAGCAGGTATTTACTTTTATATGCAGGGACAGCGGAAAAGCTGTAAGGGTTGCCCTGAAGGCAAGTTTCAACATCGATAACATCGACCCCGAAGTAAGCAAACTGCGCCCAAAAGTAATGTCCGGTGTAGCCACCGAAGAAGAGAACAAAGATTTCAGAGAACGCATGGATGGCATATCTCAAACGATGAGAAATACTCCTGTTGAAGAAATGTTCGATATTAAGTTCGTTGATGTCAAGATCCCTCAAAAAGCAAGAATATTCAACTCTGTCAAATGTGTCAAATGCGGCGAAATGATGGCAGAATCCCGGGCAAGGGTGCAGAACGGGGAATACGTGTGTATCCCATGCTATGAGGAATATACCAGAGGATGGTAAAGATGCAACAGAAAAGAAGAATAATCTCCATCCTTTTTTCCATATTCATCATCATTTCCTTATTTTTCTTGCCAGCGGCAGGTTCGGAAACTGGTACGGATGAACAGGAGACTGTGCTTAAGGCAAGCTGGGGAAGCTCTGGCGGAGACTGGGGATTCCCATCACCTCTTACTTTCTACCCCCGAGGTCCTGGTTATATAATGACAAGTTACTGTTTCGATGCACTTGTATGGCCTAATGAGACAGGCGATATGGTAGGATTACTTGCCGGTTCATGGACGAGTTCCGAGGATGGCCTTGAATGGACCTTCCAGCTTAGAGAAGGAGTAACATGGCACGATGGGGAACCATTCACTGCCAATGATGTTGCCTTTACATATGATTACATAAAAGGCAAAGCCTCTATCAGCCCGATCGGTTCCGCCTGGTATAACACAGACATAATAGAGAGTGTGCAAGCTCTTGATGATCACACAGTAAAGATAAAGCTTAACCAGCCTTATGCTCCATTCATGCAACAGGTAGTTGCTGTTGTCCCCATCATGCCCGAACATATATGGAAAGATGTCTCTGATCCCAGCAAATATATGGAAAAAGACGCAGCTATCGGAACCGGGCCTTTTATTCTTGAAGACTATAATAAGGACCAGCAGTCCTATAAATACACAGCAAACGAGAACTACTTCCTCGGAAAGCCGGTAATTGACACACTGATATATGTAAAGACCTCTGATGCAGTTATGTCACTAAAAACAGGGGAAATAGATCAGGCGGGGCTTACACTGGATCAGGTGAAGGCTCTGAATGATTCGGATAAAATGAAAGTTATAAACGGGCCAGGATACTGGGTTTATCGCCTCAGGTTCAACATTCCTTCAAATAATATACTCAACAACACTGATGTGCGCAAAGCCATCTATTATTCCCTTGACTGTGAGGATATAGAAAGCAGAGTGCTGCACGGAGGAGGGATTGCAGGTAATCCGGGTTATGTGCCACCATACTCCAGCTGGTATAATCCTGATGTCGCACAATATACCTATGACATCGAGACAGCTAATAAGATGCTTGATGATGCAGGATACCAGAATAAGGATATGGATGGCATCAGGCTGGATGCAGCAGGTAAAAGGCTTGAATTCCAGCTATTGTATACATCTGATCAGCAAAGCCAGAGGCTTGCGGAACTCATCCAAAGCTACCTTAAGGATGTTGGCATTGGTATCGTCCTGAAACCAGGGGATATGAAGACTGTAGACGGTCTTGTTGAAGCAGGTAACTTTGACATGGCAATATATTCTCATGGAACATCCACTGATCCTGCAAGAATGCTCAACTCATTTCCCACTTCAACAGGATGGAACAATAGTGAGTTCATGTCCCTTGCCAAAGAACAAATGGGTACCATGGACGAAAATCAGCGCAAGGCTCTCGTAGACCAGATGCAGGTGCTTATAGCTGATAATGTACCCACTATTCCGATCATGTACAGAAATGTTTACAGTGCCTGTAACCAGGAAAAGCTCGATGGTTTCTTCTACACCCCAGATGGTGTGGGTGGCGGCGTTCCTACGGAGTATAACAAGCTTGTTTTCATATACGGAACGTCTGGTGTAAATAATTCGGAAAATTCAGGTAATTCCACTGCCAATACAGCAGACAGCATAGGAATACTTGGTTCCATAGCCATCGTTGCATGTGCTTTTGTCCTGATGGCCCGTAAGCAACAATAAAAAGGAGAGATGTGTGCAATGGATAGGAAAAGATGGGAGGACATAATATCCAGAGGGCTGGAATATGCTCTTACTTTCTTCCTCATCCTTGCCATTAATTTTTTTCTTCCCCGAATTATGCCCGGCGGGCCGCTTTTAAGTATCCTTGGCAGCCAGAATAGTGATCTACCGGTGGTCATAGATGAGGAAACAAAGTATAAGCTGATGGATTATTACCATCTTAACGATCCTCTCCATATCCAGTTCGTGCACTATCTTATCGATGCAGTACACCTTGATTTTGGATATTCCATATTCTACAATGTGCCTGTGGTTGACATAATCCTTGGCAGACTACCGTGGACGGTCTTCCTGATGGGAACAGCATTGTTGGTCTCGACCTTTTTCGGGATATGGCTTGGACTTGAATCTGCCTGGAACCGGGGGAAGAAACTTGATAACCTGTTGCTTGTAATAATGCCGACTTTAAAGTCAGTGCCTACCTTTTTTCTTGGAGCGCTAATGATCTTTGTATTTGGGTACGTAATGGGCTGGTTCCCGGTTTCAGGAGCTGTTACACACTATATGAATTACGGAGGAATAGCTGACAGAATAAAGGATATGATCTCTCATCTCATCTTACCTATGGCTTGCCTTGCAGCTTTTGAAATGCCCGGAACATACCTGCTTGTGAGGAATATTTGTGTTCAGCAATTGGAAAGACCTTATATTCTGATGGCTATGGCCCGGGGCCTGAAAGACAGGAATATTAAAAAACATGTACTCATCAATTCCATTGTACCCGTAATTAACCAAATAGCTGCAATGCTGGGTTTTATGGTTGGGGGTGCTGTGTTCGTAGAGGCAGTGTTCGCCTATCCGGGTATGGGAATGCTTGTCTATAATTCATTCATTGAAAGGGACTACCCTTTGCTTCAGGGTGTTTTTATATTCATGTCATTCTGCGTACTGGCATGCAACTATGCAGCAGATATCACATGTTCATACATTGACGGAAGAACAAGGCAGGAGTGAAAATGCACGAAAAAAAACTCTTGCAAAGGATGAAGGGCAAAAAAGCCATCACAGGCCTTATCATATTGTTCTTCTACATCATCATGGCAATTTCAGCCCCCGTGCTGACCTCATATTCTCCGTCTGACGTATCAAGTCAGCCATTACTTGCTCCTGATGCCGATCATCTGCTGGGTACCGATGATGTAGGCAGGGATATCTTCACTAATCTCCTGTATGGTTCACGAACCTCCCTGACCGTTGCTTTTGCAGTATCTTTCGGAGTATTGGTGATTGGTACTCTTGCAGGTGTATTCTCCGGATATGTGGGAGGTAAGCTTGATAGAGTAATGATGCGAAGTGTTGATATTTTCCTTATGATACCTGACCTGCCGCTCATCCTTATCCTAGCAGCCTATTTACGTCCCAGCATATGGAATATCATTTTTATCCTCATTATAATGGGCTGGCCGGTAGGAGCCAGAATTACAAGAGCACAGACCCGAACGCTTAGAGTATCCGGACACATGGATTTTGCCAGAGTGTCAGGAGCAAAAGACTGGTATGTGATCAGGAAACATATTATTCCTGATCTTTCTCCTATAATGATCACTACTGTTGTGATACAGTCTATCCGGGCCATTCTCTCGGAATCAGGCCTTGCTTTTCTGGGTCTTGGTGACCCATCGTATCCAAGCTGGGGTAGTATGATCAAATATGCAATAGTTTATCCTCTGGTTTTTTTCACGGATGCCTGGAAGTGGTGGCTCCTGCCTGCAGGAATTTGTATTACGTTACTTGTTCTTGGTTTTGTTTTTGTGGGACAAGCTCTTGAAGGTGATAAATAGTGCAAGTGCTTGAGATACAGGGACTTACGGTTGATTTTTCAACAAAAGCAGGCGTTCATCATGTACTGAAGAACGTAGATCTCAGTATAGGAAAAGGTGAGATAGTAGGCCTTATAGGTGAATCCGGATCCGGTAAATCAACGCTTGCCATGACAGTCCTTGATTTAAATCCCCGCAACAGGATTATTTCAGGAAGTATCCGCTTCATGGATAAGGAACTCATGACTCTTGGAAAGGAAAATATGCGCGAGATAAGGGGTAGTATAGGGTTCGTGCCCCAGTCTTCCATGAACGCTCTCAATCCTTTGATGCAGGTAAAAAGGCAGTTCATTGAGACAATTAAATCTCACACGGATATGTCATTGCAGCAAATGGCCGAACTGACTGCCAGAACATTGGCAATGGTATCTATAGACCCCGCCAGGGTCGATTCCTTCCCCTATGAATTTAGCGGTGGACAGCGTCAGAGGCTCATGATCGCTCTGTCCATGCTTCTATCTCCCGAACTTATCATTGCAGACGAACCTACTACTGCTCTTGATGCAACGGTGCAGTCAAAGATCATCGACCTGTTGAAAAATATGGTACAACAGAAACATACTTCCATGTTGGTAATATCCCATGACCTGCATACCATTTCCAGGATATGTGACCGGATCTACATTATGTATGCCGGCAGAGTTGTGGAAACCGGCACCAAGGATGAAATACTTACTCGTCCAAGGCATCCATATACTCAAAAACTGCTTAGTTCAAGGTTATCCCTGATGGCCGAACCTGTAAAAGTGAATGGTATACCGGGGAATCCACCTTCTGTACTGAAAGAGTACTCTGGATGTTCATTCCTGGAAAGATGCGATAGGGCTTCATTAATGTGTAAGACAGAAAGGCCACCGGAATGCACTGGCAATGTGAAGGTGGCATGTCATTTTGAGGATCTAACATGAATGAGGAAGAACTTGTAAGGATCAACGATGTCAGCAAACTGTTCAAAAGGTCCGGTTTGTTCACGGGTACTTCAGGTGTGCTGGCTCTTGACAATGTTTCACTATCAGTGAAAAAAGGTGAGATACTTGGTATCATCGGGGAAAGTGGCAGTGGGAAGACCACTCTTGCCAAACTGATACTCGGTCTCTTAAAACCAACATCCGGGACTATATCATTTGCAGATATTCTAAATGGTGAACATGGGTCAAGAAAACCGGCTGTCCAGGTTATCTTTCAGGATCCATATGATTCTTTAAGCCACATGATGACCATAGAGGAAATCGTTGCTGAACCGTGTTTCATAAAGTATGGAAAATCATATGATCTGGAAAAAGTACGGCAGGCCCTGGAATCAGTAGGGTTGACACCTGTGGATGAATATCTTTATAAATACCCCCATACTCTCAGTGGTGGGCAACGCCAACGTGTAGCGATCGCAAGGGCTATCGTTACTGACCCCGATCTGATTATAGCTGATGAGCCTATATCCATGCTTGATTGTTCTATAGGTATTGATATACTCAATCTCATACTTGAGATGAATGAGAAGAGCGATATCACTTTCCTCTTTATCACACATGACATTGCTGCTGCTGCGTATATATGCAACAATATTGCAGTGATGAAAGCAGGAAAGATCATTGAGTATGGTCCAAGGAAGCAAATCATATCGCAGTCCTGCCATGAATATACAAATTCACTGCTGGCTTCTGCAAGAGGCGAAATGGTGAACATGTAGATATTAATATCAAAAATTAATAGACAACATTATTGAAAAATAAATGTTTGCAGGATTCGACAAGTATTTATCCGAGAGTCTTAAACTATAATTGTATGCCTTATGGAAAAAAGGTAACCGGGGAGTGTAATATAAATGGCAGCTATAGTTGATAAAAATCTTTGTACAGGGTGCGGGCAATGTATCGACTCCTGTCCCGTAGAAGCAATTTCAATGGGTTCCGATAACATTGCGGTTGTCGATCCGGAGTTATGCGTGGACTGCGGTCAGTGTGTAGATGTGTGTCCGGTTGAGGCTATCTCAATGGAATGAACTTAGTGGAGTTTTCTATTTTTTAATTCCTGCTAGTTGTGTGAGAGTATAAATACTACTCTAGGTAGCCTCAGGTATACTTGAACTGGAAGAGGATAGCAACTGTAAATTATAGCACTTGTAGGTTTAAAGATCAAAAAAGATCGAAGGGATAAGCCATGGCAAATGAAGAGAAAAAAGATACGGACCTTCTCATAATGCGCATCTTCAATGCGCCGCCTGAACTTGTATGGAAGGCATGGACAGAGCCTGAAAGTGTGATGCGCTGGTGGGGACCCAAAGGTTTCACTTCACCTATCTGCAAGATAGATCTGCGCGTAGGAGGATCGTATCTTTTCTGTATGCGATCCCCAGATGGAGAGGACTTCTGGAGCACCGGTGTTTACCGAGAACTGGTTCCGCCGAAAAGACTCGTATGCACTGATTCCTTTGCGGATGAGGACGGTAATGTGGTCCCCGCAACTTACTACGGCATGAGCCCGGATTTTCCGTTAGAATTGCAGGTAACCCTGACCCTTGAAGAACATGATGGCAAAACAAAGATGACGTTGGAACATGTGGGTATTCCTCCTGGCACAATGAAGGAATTGACCGGGCAGGGCTGGAACGAATCTTTTGACAAGCTTGCCGCATATCTGGCAGAGGCTTGAATCTGAATCATCCACGTTAGAATACCAATCCGGAGAACTACAGAATTACTACATAAAATAGAATGGAGACGTAAATATGAACAGGGTGATACATTTTGAGATACAGGCAGAGAATCCCGAACGTGCTGTGAAGTTCTACACAGAAGTTTTTGGTTGGGGAATAGAAGAGTGGGTCATAGCCGATGTCCAGATGGAAAATGAGAACCGTTACTGGCTTGTGACAACAGGACCTGATACCGAACCAGGTATCAACGGCGGTCTCATGTTTCGTCGGGGTCCGGCACCTATCGAGGGACAACCAGTTAATGCGTATGTTTGTACGATGGGTGTTGCCAACCTGGAAGAATCCGCTGACAGAGTACTCAAAGCTGGCGGAAGTATCGTATTTCCCAAGATGGCAGTAAAAGGCATAGGTTGGCTCTCTTACTGTAAGGACACCGAAGGCAACATCTTTGGCATGATGCAGAGCGATGAGAATGCACAGTAACAATTCCAAAACGGAGTATAACTAATTGCAGGGGACTGGAAATATATGCACAAACTACATTTTTCAATCGTTATCAATAAGCAAAAAGAACATGTTTGGAACACTATGCTCGACATAGATACCTATCGACTATGGACAGATGTATTTGCTCCTGGTTCTGGTTCACACTATGTCGGTGACTGGAGTGAAGGGAGCAAAATGCTTTTTACTCCCGACGAAGCAGGGGAGATGTCAGGCATGGTGAGCCGAATAAAAGAAAACAAACCATATCAGTACATCTCTATTGAGCACATTGGTATTCTGCAGGATGGAAAAGAAGACACTTCAAGCAAAGCTGCGAAAGAATGGGCCGGAGCACTTGAAAATTACACATTTAAGGAGATAGACGGCAAAACAGAGGTGTTGGTGGATATAGATACAGAGGATGAATACAAGGAGATGTTCCAAATTATGTGGCCAAAAGCACTGCTCAAGCTCAAAGAATTGGCAGAGCGATAGGATTTATCTGCTAAGAAATAAGACCATTTTTAAGATGTTCCTTTGTATATCATACTATCAGTTATCGGCGAAATGTTGCAGGATAAAGATGCCGCCATATCGAAAAAAATTATGGAAATAATGCTCCAAAAGAATAAGATCGATATAAAAGGTTTAAAGCAGGCGTACGATCAACAATGATCAGATACATGCTCAAAAATCAATGCAGAAATGCTTTAAGGTGTAAAATAGGGAAAGTATATGTGCAAAGCACATTGAGTTTTTCTTTCCCTGCAGTTGAATTTCTAGTTGAGTTCGCGGCCTGAGTAGTTGTTTCTGTTCCAGTGTTCAAATCAAGGATGAGAAGGCCATCTTTATCCTCTGTTACATAGACATAATTTCCTGTGACTTCAACATCGGATACACTACCATTAGTATCATAACTGCCTGCAAATGTTGGTGCTGCAGGGTCAGTGATATCCAGGATTCTAAGACCACCGCAAACAGCTAAGCAGACATAGTTACCGGATACAGCAACATCGTATGCCTGACCGTCAGCTGCGTAGTAGTAAATTCCTGCAAAGCTTGGTTCAACAGGGTTACTGATATCTACAATTTCGAGGGTATTGGACTCATCGCAGATCATGTAGGCATAGTTTCCTGACACGTAAACATCATTGTTGTATTCAGGGATAGCATGGTTTCCCATAATTATTGGGGAAGCAGGATCACTGATATCGATGATCATAAGGCCATTCCAGACTGTTACATAGGCATATTTTCCTGAGAGGGCAATACCATATGCCAGATCATTTAAGTTCAGGCTGCTTACCTGGGTCGGTGATGAAAGATTGCTGATGTCCTCAATTATAAGACCATTGTGATGATCTATCACATATGCATAATTTCCTGCGACCTCAACATCAACTACGAGGCCAGATGGGTCAAAGCTTCCTTCAAACATTGGCGAGGATGGGTCAGTAATATTCACACTGAAGAGGCTATTAGTGCCATTGGTTACGTATACATAGTTTCCAGATATTACAACATCATGAATTTCCCATGGAACAGCTAGCCTTCCAATTTCTGATATATTAGAAACATTGGTTCCGTCCAGTACAACAAGGTCATGTCCCTGTGCAATATATGTATAATTCTCTGCTATCGTTAAACTGGAGACATTCCCCTCTAAAAAACTTACCTTCTCCATATTTACGACATCAGCCGAACTGATCCCCGATGTTATTATAAAGAATATAACCATGCCAGTATAAATTGATCCACTTAATTTGATTTGCATTTTGAACACCGTTTTACTTGTTTGTAGCAAGTATCACCTTTTTGAATATATTAACATTTTCAATATATCAAATATGTTGATACTCATAATGATGATACATGACTCATTAAGAAAAGGTAAATATTCTTACATATGCTGCTCCAATAGCAATCATCTTCATAGTTTTGATTTTAGCTATTGTAGTTATGAGAAAACATGGGAAATAAAGAACTGAACGAGTACCAGCCCTTAAAAAAATGATATAAACAGGAAATATCGTAGATGTAGTAACGCTGAAAAGTAATCATATACTAATTCTTTTATCGGTACTACAATAGTAGAACTCCCTGGACAGCTATGTCCATATTACACTTGACCTTAAATACTAAGCAATTCAAATGCTAATTATTCATTCAAGGGGGAGTGAAATATAGCAAATAAAACAATGAAAGTATCTGAGAACATTCCAGGTCCGTATTTTGTTGATACTGACTGCATTGCATGTGAATTATGCGTGGACACTGCGCCTGGTCATTTCAAAATGACAGATGATGGTCAGCCACATGCGTATGTTTTTAAACAACCCCAAACCGATGAGGAAAAAGATAACTGTGAAGACGCATTGGGTGCGTGTCCTGTTGATGCTATCGGAAATGATGGCTGATCGTCCCCATTTTCAGGGTAATAAAACGTAATTGCATATTTACTCAGACAATTGCGCTTAGGTATTTAGTAAACCATTCTCCGGCTAGTCTGGCAGTTTCTTCAAGGGTACCCGGTTCCTCGAAAAGATGAGTTGCACCCGGGACCAGTTTCATTTCCTTCTCTGATCTTAACCTGTTAAAAGCCCACCTGTTCATCTCTATTACAGGAGTATCCCTGCTGCCCACGATCAACAATGTTGCTGCCTTTACATAGGGCAGGGTCCTTTCCGCAAGATCGGGTCTCCCACCCCTGGAAACCACTGCCTTGACATTCCCTGGTCTTTCCCCGGCAGCAATAAGGGCGGCAGCAGCACCTGTACTTGCTCCGAAGAAACCTATTTTCAGGTCAGACGTATTCGGATTTTTAAGCAGCCAGTCAGTGGCTGCTACAAGGCGGTTGGCAAGCAATTCTACGTCAAAGCGAAGATGGGCAGTGAAATTATCTATTCTCTCTTCTTCAACAGTCAACAGATCGAATAACAGTGTGGCAAGCCCTTTTTCCTGAAGGTAGCCCGCCACGTACCTGTTCCTTGGACTATGTCTGCTGCTTCCGCTTCCATGTGCAAATACCACTATACCTTCTGCACCATCAGGAATATCGAGATTCCCTTCAAGGAATATGGGTCCTGCGGGAATTCTAACAAGATTATCTTTATGGGATATTGCCATCGTTACTACCTCCTTGCAGATATATCCGATCTGATCAGGCTCGAAGCTTTCTTTAGCAGGTCACACACTTCTTTGTCACTGGTCTGGGTAAAATCCTTGTACCATGCTCCCACTCCGTAGAATGGCTCCGGAGTGGTAAGACAAATAGTCTTATCTACATCTGCTGCAAATTCATCGCAAGTTTCCCTTGATGCTGTCGGAACAGCCACAATTATCCTGGCAGGTTTCTTTGTTCTGATGGCCTTAACTGCTGCTTTCATGGTAGCACCCGTGGCAAGTCCGTCGTCTATCAGAATAACTATTTTACCTTCAATATCAGGGCTGGGCCTATCTTTGCGGTACAGTTGCTCTCTTCTCTCCAGCTCTTTCAGTTCTGCTGCAGCTACAGAGTTAATAGCATCTGCGGGCATTCTCAGGGAGCGCACTACATCTTCATTCAGGACACGAATGTTACCAGTGGCAATAGCTCCCATAGCAAGTTCTTCATAACCCGGAACTCCCAGTTTTCTGACAATGAACACGTCAAGCTTTACACCCAGTTCCTTCGCCACTTCAAACGCTACAGGAACTCCTCCTCTTGGCAATGCAAGCACAATTACATCTTCACGTCCTGAGTACTCGGAAAGTTTCCCCGCAAGCCTTCTGCCTGCATCTGCCCGATCTTGAAAAATAACCATGGTTAAACCTCCACTCCACTTTATAATTTGTGGGATTTGATATTTTACTGATTCGCTTGGGATGAAGAACAATTATATCAACTAATATCACAATCCAACTTCTTACAGAAACGGCGGCAATAGTCTATATCAGATATCCCAAGCGTAGCTTTGCTGTATACTTTGTTCCTGTTCAGCTCATTAAAGGAAGCAAGTATTGTTTCAGAAGGTGTTCTGTTATAATCCTGCACGCTTTGAATTCTCATTTCATAAAGGGTCTTTGCATATTCGATACCCACACCATTTATCCTTAACAGGTCAATGATATGTAAAGCGTATTCCAGCCTGGCAAGCGGAATATTCACTTTTCCAGAAACGTTTTCTCTTTGCGGTGCACTTAGAAGGGAGCCATAATAATGTTTGGTGTTCTTTATGCCTTCTTCAGCAAGCCTGCATAGTTCTTCTTTTGCAAAGATCATCAGTTTATCCAAGGGCAATGGTTTTACAATATAGCTGTTCACCATTCTGTTGAGGATCACTAAATAAGCCTCGGATATCCCTGTTTCCCTTGATATTGAAGGATAATCGTCCTTCTTACTAAGAAGGTCATGTACATTTTGGAGGTTCTTCAGGCCTTTATTCTTTAACTTCTGCATATTCAGGGACAGATCCTCAAGTATTATCCGTTGCGATGGTAATAGCTGAGCGGCAAGTAACATTTCCTCGAATTCTTCCAGTGAAAATGTTGTAAGGTCCACCGAATACATGATACATCACATCATTATGCATGATTGAATGGTACGGACACATAATTTAAACCCCATTGTATCTCCACCACAATGAGATATCTGTCTCTTTATATATTGCCATTCCGTTCTTTTCCAGAACCTTATGTGAAGCATTGTTTGACTTTTCTGTCTCTGCTATTACATCCATCACTCCATCCTGCTTTATGGCCCATTGAATAATAGATTTTACAGCTTCGGTCATGTAACCTTTATTCTGATGAGCAGGTTCTGTTCCATATCCTATCTCCACTTCGCCATCAATATTAGGACGGCCTTTGAAGCATACGCCACCAATAGCACAGTTTTCAATTTTTGATACTATCTGCCAGACCGTATACCATACATAATTTTTTTTATCAGCCATAGCCTGTTCATAGGCAGAAAGAAATACCTTTTGCAGTTCATCAGGAAGTGCTTCAGTTGTAGCCTGAATGCCAATCCTCCTTTGCATATTTCCATGTTCATAAATATATAATCTGAAGTTATCGAGGTCCAGGCATGCTATCCTTAATCTTTCAGTATTGAGTTCTAACATTAGATCTCACCATTCTTCAATTGACCCTGTATTATTGTTATTTCACCTGATATCCGCATTTGTTGCATTTCCATGTATGTACGCATATCACGTCCCCACATTGTTCACATGCCCATTTTTCAAATTCAAGAACCATAAAACTGTCGATACCTGTTTCTTTTATAATGTTAAGGTTATCGATCATGCTCATTCCATACTTTGTCCTGTATCTTTTATCGAGTTGCTTAAGTCTTGCACAGGGGAATACTTTGCAGGAAAAACAGTAGTTACCGGATCCTTCCTTTAGTTCTTCACAATTCTTTATCCTGCAACTGGTACAGTACTTAGGCTTGTTTTCATTGGATTCATTGCATCCCGGACATTTTTTCTTATCTCGCAGATAAGCCCTGCAAATCCCGCAATTCATACCACAGGGTGCTATCATTATCTTATCGATATTTATTGAATGCATGATTTTCAGAATATTTTAACATCCGCTTTTACTATCCCAGTAAAATATACTATAGAAACAACCTTAAGTATATCTGAGAATGGCCATTGAAATAGTTTTAGGATCAAAGTGTTGCTGAAAAGGGTCATGACAACCTCTAGCCATCTGAGTCTTAACTTTTCAAAACGTCATTTCATCATCAGTCTTTTAGTAACCATTACTGCATCTGCAGCAGTTTTAGCATAAGCATCTGCACCGACAAGATCTGCGTATTCCTGAGTAACCGGGGCACCGCTAACTATCAATTTGGCTTTGTTCCTTTGTTCTACGGTTTCCAGCAGTTCCCTTATTTCTCTCAGACCAGTCATGGATAATGTGGTCATTGAAGATGCAATGATGATGTCAGCATCATGTTCCACTGCAGTTTTAACTATTATATCAGCGGGTACGTCTTTTCCCAGGTCGATAACTGTAAAGCCCTCTACACGTAACATGCTTGCAGCTATTTTCTTGCCAAGGTCGTGTATATCATTCTTAACAGTACCCATGATTATGGTTCCTTTGTGCTCAAGTACCAGTCCCGTTCCGGCAATTTCTTCAAGGACCATTTTAGTTACATTTTCCATGATATTCGAAGATAAAATAAACTGTGCAAGGAAATACTCCTTTTCATCGAACTTCTTCCCTATTTTCACCATGGCTTCTGCTAATTTGTTCAGAAGCTTTCCGGGATCATATTTGTTATCCATCCATTCTCTGGCAACTTCCAGGACCTTCTTTTCATTGATCTGCACAAGAGCATCATATCCCATAACCAGGAGTTTATCTTCGTTTAACATAGTGTCATATTTTTGGAGACCGGCGAATGCTAAATAGTTTTTGATACAGATTTTTCCCGGCTAGTCCGAGGTTAACCAAAAGGTATATATGTTAGGTTAAACCTAACTAACCAACTGGATAGGAACATGATGGAAAGAAAAGAGCATTTGTATGTAGTTTTTGAAAATCTCTTAAAGATCAAAAGTGTATGCTCTTGTGAGATCTTCTCTGAATGTGGCTTATCGGATATTACCGTAAAGCAGGTAGGATATCTGAAAATCATTGATGAACACGGGGAAGTAACGTTCAGCAGGCTTGCTAAGATCACCAGGAACTCTAAACCCACCATTACAGAGATAATCAACAAATTTGTGAAAATGGAGTGTGTGTACAGAGAGAGGTGTCCGGATGACGGCAGGATCTATTATATTCGCCTGACAGAAAAAGGACAGATGATAGCCCGTTCTGAAAAGAACGCTTTGCTGAAGCTGATAGAAAAGATGGTCGATTCATTGGATGAGAACGATATGGACAGTCTTATACAAATTCTTAGCAGAATGAAATGATGTTTTTGTCCTGTTTAATAGTTAGGGCAACACGAACTAAATAACTTACGTATATCGAGATGATCAATAATGTATTCACAACAACCTTATAGTAACAAAGAAAGCATCGTAATACCACTCTTTGAGATAGTGGTTTATCCCCATAGCCGGACAAAGTTACTTATAGATAAGATCACCGGAGAGATCCTCTCAACTGAGATGAAAAATGGAGAAACGGTGCATGCAATAGGGCTGACAGTAAAGAGCGATAAACAGCCACCTGATCTATCGGAAGATGACCTATATAGAACAGGAAACCTGTTCCAGATCATATCTTTACAGCCAGCAGATGAGGAATATCTGATCTCTGTAAAGGCTATACAGAGAGTGAAAACTTCTTCCTTGTACCTTAAGGATGATGGATTGTTCTATGCCACATACGAACCTGTGCCGGATATCCGGGACCTTGATGAGAACTTCCGGGAAGCTCTGATGGTGGATGTGAAAAAGACGATCCATGATATCAGCAGCCGTTTCCAGAGTTCGGAAGAGTTGACAGGCCCGATAACCGAGATGGATTCCATTGACCAGATAATGGGTTACGTTATGCCATTTATGCCTATAAAGGTCTCAGAGAAGCAGGATCTTCTGGAAACTGTTTCTGTGCGTGAACGTTATCTTACGTTCCTTTACGTGCTGACAAAGCAGAAGGAGAACATCAACCTGCAGATAGAAGTGGCAAAGAAGGTTGCAGAGAAAGTCAATAAGTCTCATCGTGAAGCGATGCTGCGGGAGCAGCTGAAGGTAATTCAGGAAGAGCTCAACGATAATGAGGATTCCGTCTCTGGTGAAGGAGGATACAGGGAAAGGATCGAGAGTTCAGAGATGCCTGATGAGGTGAAGAAGAAAGCCCTTTCGGAATTGAAGAAGCTTGAGAACGGAGGGGGCCATAACCCTGAAACCCCTGTGATCAAGAATTATCTGGACATCTTGCTTGATCTGCCTTGGTCGATAGAGGAGAAAAAGAGCATTGATATCGCTGAGGCCCGCAATGTGCTTGAGAGCAATCATAATGGACTTGAAAAGGTCAAAGAGCGAATAATCCAGCATCTGGCGGTAATGAAATTAAAGCATGAGAAGCAGGGTTCCATTCTGCTCTTCACCGGACCGCCGGGAACCGGGAAAACAAGCCTTGGAAAGAGCATTGCAGATGCACTGGGCAGGAAATACGTCCGGGTGAGCCTTGGCGGTGTTAAGGATGAAGCCGAGATAAGGGGACACAGGAGGACGTATGTAGGGGCTCTGCCCGGAAGGATCGTACAGGGTATAAGGAAGGCAGGCACGAAGAATCCTGTGTTTGTGCTTGACGAAATCGACAAGCTATCGTCTTCCTATTCGGGAGATCCTGCAAGTGCTCTTCTAGAAGTCCTTGACCCTGAGCAGAATGGCACGTTCTCGGACCATTATCTGGAGGTCCCGTATGACTTGTCCGAGGTATTGTTCATAGCTACTGCTAACTCACTGGCAAGTATTCCATGGCCGCTGCTTGACAGGATGGAAATCATAGAGATCTCGGGATACACGAAAAATGAAAAGCTTGCAATTGCAAAGGACCATCTGCTGCCATCTATACTTGAAGAGCATGGCCTTGATGCGGATAAGCTCGTGATCGAAGATGATGCTTTAAAGCTTATCGTCGATAAGTACACCCGTGAGGCTGGTGTCAGGGGACTTAAAAAACAGCTTGCAAGAACGGCGAGGTTCGTATCAGAGAGGATAGTTTCCGGGAAAGCTGAGCTTCCTTACGTGGTGAAGGCTGATATGCTCACGCAGATCCTTGGAAAGGAGTTGATCCGGCAGGAGGAGGCCAGAAAGGAGAACGTGCCTGGTGTTGTCACGGGACTTGCCTGGACTCCTGTGGGTGGAGATATCCTTTTCATAGAAGGCACATTCATGCCCGGAAAAGGAAAGCTTACACTAACAGGTCAGCTTGGAGATGTGATGAAAGAATCAGCTCATATCTCTTTGAGCCTGGTGAGGTCACGGCTTGCCAGCACTGTGAACAGCTTTGACTTTATCACAAGCGATATTCACATCCACGTACCTTCAGGTGCGACCCCGAAGGACGGGCCTTCGGCAGGTGTGACTCTGTTCACTGCTCTGACGTCCCTTATCACTGGCAAAGCGGTTGATCCCAAACTTGCCATGACCGGTGAGATCACGCTAAGCGGTGCAGTGCTACCCGTGGGAGGTATAAAGGAGAAAGTGTTGGCTGCACACATGGCTGGTATAAAGAAGGTAATTTTGCCAAAAGAAAACGAAAGGGATCTGGAGGATGTACCTGAAGACGCCAGAAACGAACTCACATTCGTGACAGTGGAAACCATCGAGGATGTGCTGAAAGAGGCTCTGGGTATTGACCTGCCCAGATCGATGGCATCACATACCGGCAGCAGCAGCTTAGTACCTGTACATAATATTTAAGTGCAGACAAGGATTACGGTCCGATGAGGACCGTAAGATATTATTCTTGAGAGACATATTATATTCATAATAGACATTTGTCAGAAATCATCTCTACACCTCCATAATTCAGTATGAACTAAATATTTACAACTAAGAGAACTTATTTAATTTTAATATTACTATGAAAAGATAGTTTCTGTAGTAATGTGAATCATTCAATTTAATCTCCCTTATTTCTCACAAGATTATTTTAAACAGAAGCTATACCTAATTATATTCACTTCTTCATATAATAGTATGAATATTTTTATATAGTATCAGTTTCATAATAAGCCTTAACCGAAAAAAAGTAGGTGAAAAACGGTGGGCTTAATGGACAGAGACTCTCATATACAGAAGAAAAGAAAAGCAATTATTCAAAAAGCATTTAAGTGGATGAGTTTATGCAGTTTTGCTCAAGTAAAGCTGTAAAGAAAAACGGTAATCATATATAAACCTCTGCTTAATGTTTTTGGGATGATCTGTGGATCGATCTTTATATATGAAGTCCTTGTCTATGCCTGGGTCGCATTTTTTAAAGTAGTTCTGAGCATATATTGAAGTTATCTTTCGAGTAGTACATTATTTGTTATTTTTCTTTTACGTACCGTGCAAATCTATGAGTTTAGCACAGTTTATCCAATTAATTTTATCTTCCATGTTTTTACTTTCATCTAAAAATGCTCATGAAAGTAGTTATATAAAAGACTTTTAATATATGTTGTCTAATATATATCCCTATACTATTATTCTGAAGGGATAGACTTGAGCCTACAAAATATCAGCCATTTGTTACCAAGTTGTAATGAGCATTTTTCTTGTCACCGTTCCATCATGAAAATTGCTCTGCCAGTTTCTGATATCTTATTAAACATATTGTTGGCGAGGTAGTTGTCATGAAAAAAATTCTGAAGTTATTGATGATTGCAATATCTGTTATTGCTATTTTCTCATTTCCTGGTTCAGCTGTAACTTATGTACCAGGAAATCATGTCTCTAGCCTGGATGGGGATAATGATGATTCTGTTGCAGGACCCTTTGATACAGGTTTTACATTTCCATTTTATGGAGATAGCCAGACACAATTCCATGTGACTACAAACGGAGTAGTGAGTTTTGGAGGGTCAATAGATACGTATACTAATGCACAACTTCCAACTGCTGACTACAATTATCCGGCGGTTTTTCCATTCTGGGACGATCTGCATCCTACTGGCAGCAGTAATGTGAACGGATATATTCTGTACAAGACTATTGCTGCAGGAGAGTATGGTAATCCTTATGGTACCAATGTATTGGTAGTACAGTGGACAAATTATGGATACTATGATTCAGCTCTTGTCATGGGTACTTTTCAGGTGCATCTCGTCGATGATGGGAGAATTGTTTTCAATTATAACGATTTGATAGCTCCTGAACGTTCTTATGGCCAGAGCGCAACGATAGGTATTCAAGAGAGCGGCAGCGGCAACTATCTCCAGCACTCATTTGATACAGATGCCGGAATAAGAAGCGGTTCAACGATCCGTTATACCTATAATGGCGGAACATCGTACACTAGCTCAGGGGCTGGTACAGTTGGTTTCTGGGACATGTTGCTTTATAAAGAATCCGCTGTTCAGCCGCCGGACAAAGCTGAGAACCCAAACCCTGCTGTTAGCAGTACTACTTCTACAAGTCCCACCTTAAGCTGGGATGCGGCGGCAAACGCTGAAGAATATCGTGTTGTAGTTTCAACAAATTCTAATCTGAACACACCTGTATATAACCAGGTAATTAATGAAACATCAGCAACTGTTTCCGGACTTTCTGCAGGTACTACTTACTATTGGCAGGTCATTGCAATAAACAGCGGTGGTGAAACACCATCAGACCAATGGAATTTCGCTACAAGTTCAAACACTCGTATTCTTTCATATACAGCAGGAACTCATGGTTCAATTTCAGGCACAACTCCGCAGACAGTTGTCTCCGGACAGAACGGGACTTCAGTTACAGCTGTTCCAGATACGGGATATCATTTTGTGATATGGAGCGACAACTCAACGGATAATCCGCGTACTGATACGAACGTGGCTACAAATATCAGTGTAGAAGCAAGCTTTGCCATTAACACTTACTATATTGTATATACTGCTGGGGAAAATGGTTCTCTCACAGGGAACGGTACACAAAGTGTAAATTATGAAGCAGATGGTACTGCAGTTACTGCTGTTCCGGATGGAGGTTATTACTTTGTCCAGTGGAGTGATAATTCCACAGACAATCCTCGTATAGATACCAACGTAACAGCAAACATAACAGTAGAAGCAGAATTTGCCCTTAATCAGGCTCCTTCCACCCCCGGCGCTTTCACTGCCCCTACCAGCGGTCAGATCAAGCGGGGCGGTCAGTCACTGACTGCCAGCTGGGGTGCGTCAAATGATCCTGAAGATGATGCTGTCAAGTATGACCTGTGGTTCTTCAATGGCAGCTGGACAAAGATCGGGGACCTGCTGAATACCAACAGTCAGACATTTACTTTACCCTCTGATAATACTAACAGTGCAATGGTCCGCGTATATGCAAACGATACTCAATCCAACTCGTCTGCAAGAGATGTTACATTTACTATTGATTCACTTGGGTCAGTGATATCTTACGGCACAAATGGTAATGCCACGTACTCCAAGAGCCACGGTACAACAGCAACAGGAACAGATGCTGTTGCCGGCCTTGCAAATATTGCTTATGCCTGGACCAATGATTCTGATATAAGTTCAGTATCCTCATGGACAAATTTTGTAAATGGGGCCACGTTAACTAAGGATACTGTCAATGGTGACTGGTACTTACACATCAATGCAACAGATAATGCTGGCAATGTCAATCATTCCGTATCCGGCGTGTTCAGGCTGGACAATGGCCTGCCTGTGATACACTTCGGTAACGATGGTAATGCTACCTATGCACAAAGCCACAGCACCAATGTAACAGTGGTTGACTCACTTTCAGGTATTGAGGCTTTGGCTTATTCCTGGACCAATGATTCCAACGTAAGTTCAGTTTCCGAATGGACCTCTTTTGCCAACGGGGCTACCCTTTCCAAGGATTCCGTGGAAGGTGACTGGTATCTGCATATCAGAGCTACTGACAATGCAAGTAATACTAATTACTCCGCGTCCAATGCTTTTGCGCTGGATAATACGCTTCCTGTTGTGAGTATCACAGGCAATCCAACCAGCTGGCAGAACACCAGTGCTGTCCTGAATGTGAGTATAGATGATCTGTCAGGTACCTCGCTGGTAAAATGGGACAGTGGTACACTCA
>NZ_JBFYLB010000069.1:0-8967 GCF_041305605.1 Methanomethylovorans sp. | reverse complement strand
TTTTGTCATTTTGTCCATATATAAACCCCCATTAATACATTAAAAACTCTAACGTTTAAAACTTAGGTCGTACTTAAAATACTCCAAGATAAACGAAAGAGTATCCACACAGGAGAAATCCGGAAATACCCCACAATTTCACTTTGTACTTCCAGACTTATATAAGAATAGGTGCAATTGCGATATAAATCTACTGGGGTATGTGAAGCAAAGAAATTATCGATCATATTTAGTACTTCACGAATATCCGCTCGTCACGTAGCAATACCCTACATTTTAACGAATGCTTTGCAAATCTTTTTCTAAATTATCTTGGGAACTGGTAAGGACAAAATTTTGCCGGGACACCATTTTAGGCAACAATATAAAAGTATATAACTTAGTAATATAAAGTGATGTAACATGGGTAAGAATATGAGTGAGGTATGTTTTAGTATAGGAGATGCAGCTGGCCATGTTTACCAGCTTCTTGAGAAGGGGGAGTCCAACCTGGCTAACATGAAGATTGCACTCAAAAAAAGCGGTTTTGATTCGCAGATAGTCTTAATGGCAATCGGATGGCTTGCAAGGGAAGATAAGATATTCGTGCAAAAGAAGGGTAATAGCTGTACAATAAAACTGAAAGGATAAATTTGTAATTTAAGCTTCCGGGTAACATAGTTTGAAATAGGAATTACCAAAATAAAGAAACCAAGCTGTGAGCTGATTAGGTTGATTTAGTATGTTGAATTTGTGGCTCTGTGGAAAACCTCTCCAAATCAAGATCAACCAGTAAAATGGGCATTTGCCATCAATATCTGGCAGTATATTTTAGAACAGTGTTCATTTGAATCTTCGTTTGAATATCGAGAATTTCTGCAAAGTCTCTATCTTAAGCATTTTATATATGCTGTCCTAAGCAGACTTAAAGATTGGAACGTTTGTCACAATAAGACAATAATTCATCCATTGGTTAGAAAGCGAGTTTCACCGATAGCCTGGAAACTGTAAAGGACGGGCATATAATCCATCGAAAAACACTTTTTGATATTGTAGATGCTCATAGGAGTGCTAAAAATAACACCCGGTGAAGAACAGAAAAAGTGAGGTAAACAAAACCGAACCTGGAATTGATCATGCACTGGAATAAATTACAACTGCTTGAGCAAAACATAAAATGTATCCAGTGACTATGCCGGGCACTGCACACCTGAGATGAAGTATATTCACAGTTCTCTTATTGCAGCAGAGGAAGTGTGAACGTAAAAGTACTGCCTTTACCCATTTCGCTTTCCACCCACACTCTTCCACCCTGCATTTGCACGAACTCTTTTACAAGGGCAAGTCCAAGACCTGTGCCTTCCTTGGGGTGTTTTCCCTGAGAGTTCAGTTGTACAAAAGACTTGAACAATTTCTGTTTCTCACTTTCTGCTATCCCGATCCCGCTGTCTTGTACAGAAATGACCAATTCATCATCTTTAACTCTGCCTGTGACGGTTACAATCCCTCCGCAGGGAGTGAACTTTATTGCATTGCTCAGCAAGTTAAGCAGAATGTGGTTGAATTTTCCGTGGTCTGCCCAGACATTACCGATTCCAGGGTCAATATCAGTGTAAAGATTTATGTTCTTCTTCAATGCTAACGGATATACCGATATTTTTGTTTCATTGATCTCCTGGGCTACGGAAAAATTCTCGTAATAGATAAGCATCTTTCCGGATTCTATTTTTGAAAGGTCTAGAATGTCGTTGATCAGTTCCAGCAGATTCTTTCCGCTGCCTAGTACATTAAGGATGAATCTCTCCTGTTCGGGTGTTAACTCTCCATATTCCCGGGTAAGCATGAGTTCAGAAAATCCTATTATAGAATTCAAGGGAGTTCTTAGTTCATGACTTATACCTGCAAAGAATTCGCTCTTTGTATGATTTGCTTTCTCAGCTATCTTTTTTGCTTCCAGGAGAACTCTTTCTGCTTCTTTTATTTCAGTTATATCAGTGAAGGTCACTGCAAACTGCCCTTTCTGAGATGAGAATGCTGAGATTTCAAAGTGCTTTTTAAGAGGAGCTGAGTATTTGGTAAAACGGATCGGTTCCATCTCAAGAGCAACTTTTCCGTATATCTCAAGGAAACCGGTTCCTTCTATACCAGGAATTACATCTGTAACCTTTTTTCCAATAACATCAACGGCCGCAAGCCCGGTCAATTTCTCAAAAGCCGGATTGACGTCCAGAAAAATGTAATCTACTGGCCTGTCATCTTCGTTTGTTATTATCTGATGCAGGGCAAAGGCATTAAGGGAATTCTTAAAAATATTGCAGTATTTCCTTTCGTTCTCAATGGCTAGCGTTTCAGCCTTTCTCCGGATTACATTTTCCTGCTTTAACAGTGAATTGACCTCGAAGAGTTCCCTTGTGCGCTCCTCTACCCTGCATTCGAGATCTTCACGGCTTTTTTCCAGTTCGTCTTCGATCTGTTTTTCCCTTGTTATGTTACGGAGATGTTCCACTACGTATTGGATATTTTCATTCTCGTCAAGCACAGGATAAGCTCGCACATCGAACCACATACCAAAATGATCAATATATTTTTGAGTTTGTGCAGGGTTCTTTGTCAGGTATGCCTCTGAAGTAGCACACCTTTCACAAGGTTTCTCACGGCCTATAAGTTCATAACATTTCTTGCCCGATACTTCAGCATGGTCTTTTTGTAGCAGTTTATACCCAGCCCGGTTATAACAGATAACCGTATGTTCATGGCCTTGAATACCAATAACGTCAGGTATGCTGTCTATTATCCTTTCAAGTTCCGGGTTTCTCATATATTTCTTATATTCATCACCCATTGGTTGGGCCTTTGAAAAGCAATCAGATATCATCATGTGTCCTTGTTTCCCTACCCACCGGGAAACATTCCTATCATTTTCTTTAGTTTCAGGGATACAAATTGTATTTTTAGTGCGATTAGTATATATTATACTTATATATGGATATTTTGGATATATATATTATTCTGTAGAAAAATATCCGCACACAAAATGTCCGGATTAAAAGTAACCTATTTAATAAGTGATGATCTTATTTAACAATTAGGAGCTTTAAAATCCTTTTAGCTCCCTTTACTTATCTTTTCATGTTCAGAAGAAAGCCAATGTTCAAAAGGTGAATGAAATGATGGCAAGATCACTCATAAAATTATCGTATCTATTTGCTGTTCTCTTGTTAATGGCAGGGTCCGCTCATGCATTGACAGGGGCCGGTGGAGGAGAATGGAACTACAGTTCCACTCTGTATGTTCAAGAGAATTCAGGCATGGATCATTCAGGCTATCAGGTAAATATCGGACTTGACAGTTCTAACTTCGATTTCACAAAAGCTGATCCACAGGGTAAAGATATAAGGTTCGAATCCGGCGGAAAACAGCTTAATTACTGGATAGAAGACTGGAACCAGGATACTGCAACAGCATCTGTCTGGGTGAAAGTTCCATTCCTTAAAGCTAACGGGCAATCAGAGATCAAGATGTATTACGGTAATTCCCTTGCAGAAGATATGAGCACCGGTGCTTCTACCTTCGAACTTTTTGATGATTTCAGTAATTCACGTCTTGAATATAGTACATGGGAATCCAATACCAACGGAGGTGGTCAAATTGGATTCAGTTCAGGTGTATGTAACCTTGTCGTGCCTGCAAAGCATCCGAACGGTTTTTCTGTACTCAAGTCAA
This sequence comes from Methanomethylovorans sp., assembly GCF_041305605.1. Lineage (GTDB taxonomy): Archaea > Halobacteriota > Methanosarcinia > Methanosarcinales > Methanosarcinaceae > Methanomethylovorans. The sequence continues at coordinate 5,265 of NZ_JBFYLB010000069.1, read as the reverse complement.
AGGAAGACTTCCCGATAAACTCCAGTCTTGTCGTTAAAAGAAAAAAAGTGACGACTGGTGAAGATACCAGAGGTCCCATCCTTCAACAAGGTTTTGTGGACCCGCAAAGTGAGACAAAGAACTGGATACTCACACAGACAGAACTGAATAATGAAGCGTTCATCACATGGACTATCAGGAATAACAAAGCCAATCTGAGATATAATCCGTGGGACTTATCAGATGTGAATGTTCAGGATAATGTCTGGTACATCTCGGAAACTGCCTGGTATCAGGAAGGAGATGAGGTAAACAAAGTGGCATGGTTCAAGAATGGTGTGAGGGACACCAGGATGGATATAGTATCCAGTGAGGAGACACCTTACATCCCCGAAACCAATATGAAAGTATTCCTTAAATCCAACACTTATGTCGATGGTTCTCCTAACACGGGGTACATGGCTATAGATTATGTTTTCGTGCGTCAGTATAATTCTCAGGAGCCAACTGTAAGTTTCCCAATGCCGCAAACTGAAGAGCAGCCTGTAGAGGATATTGAAGAGACAGAGATTCCCGAATTGGTCCTTCCTGAAGGAAAAGTGCTGTCTGTAAGGTACTTTGATGTAGAGGAGTATGATGACACGATCCTTAGCCAGTTCAATGCAAGCGGTGTAAATATGGTGTTCCTGAGGACAACAGAAGATACTATCTGGAAGTCTGAACGGTTCATCAAGACTGCACATGAAAATGACATCAAGGTGTACGCTATGCTCTTTATTCCGCAAGGAACTAATGCAACATCAGGAAAAGATCAGCTGATCTCTACCGTGAGCGCTATCCTGGATTATAATACAAAGTCCCTGTCTGATTTTGATGGTATAGATATCACGCTCGATCCCTGCATAGAGAACACTGAACAGGCATGTCAGGATAATATGTTGCTCCTTGAAGAAGTAAGGCAAACGACAACTAACAAGATACCTCTGGCAGTGGATGTGCCTGCAGCATATGATATGGCAGAACTGGGCAATGTTGCGAATAATGCAGACCTCTTTGTGTTCCTTGCCTATGATGCTGATAATCAGCTCGATTCCACGAGTGCTGTTGCAGATGCTCTGGCCTCGAAGATGGGAGAGGCAAGGGGTGCTGATAGTAAGGCAATGGTCGATGTGATGGTCACTTCTCTGCCTTCTGAGAATGCTACGGTCTCTGAACTTATAGGAAGTCTCTATGATTACTACACAGATGATCCAGCCTTTACAGGTATTGTCATGACGCTAAAGAGCGATTATTCTCAGATGGTTCCCATGACCGAAGAAGGATCTGCACAGGAGGAAGAGTCGCAGAGTAGGGGAACTCCAGGGTTTGGAATTGTTTCTGTGGTTTTGGGATTTGCCTTTGTGTTCCACTTGAAGAAAGGGAAAAGATAAACAAAAATAGAAAGTGGACAAAAGAGGCTTAAGCCTCTTCTTTTTTATTTTCCAGTAATTGCACTGCAAGTTCCCTTAGCTTGAACTTCTGGACTTTACCGCTTGCGGTAAGTGGATATTCTTTCACAAAGAATACATGCTTTGGAACTTTGTACCTGGCGATCTTTGTGCGTGAGTAGTCCTGGATGTCCTCTTCCGTAAGTTGTGCTCCGTCTTTCAGTATAACAAAAGCTCCTACTATCTCTCCGTATTTCTCATCAGGAATGCCCACCACCTGTGCATCCTTTACTCCATTGACGGTATACAGGAATTCTTCTATCTCTCTTGGATACACATTCTCTCCACCACGGATGATCATATCCTTGATGCGGCCTGTTATCTTGTAATAACCTTCCTCGTCCACTGTAGCAAGGTCACCGCTATGGAGCCATCCATCTTTCTCAATAGCCCTTGCGGTCATTTCCGGCATCTTGTAGTATCCTTTCATGATATTGTAGCCACGGCAGCATATCTCTCCCTGCTGATTGGGTCCTACGGTTTCACCGGTATTGGGGTCAATGATCTTTACTTCTATCTCCGGCATTGCAGTACCCACGGTACTCACACGGCGTTCTATTGGATCGGTAACACTGGTCTGAGTGAACACAGGGGAAGCTTCTGTGAGTCCGTAAGCTATGGTGATGTCCTTACAGTGCATTTGTTCTATGACAGTCTTCATAGCTTCAATGGGACAGGGGGAGCCTGCCATGATACCTGTACGCAGAGAAGAAAGATCGAACATTTTGAACATGGGATGTGTGAACTCTGCAATGAACATTGTTGGCACACCATACAGTGCTGTACACTTCTCCTTTTCCACGGCAGCCAGTACCATAAGAGGATCGAACAGCTCTATCATGACAAGCGTACTCCCGTGGGTAAGAACTGCCAGTACTCCTAGAACTATGCCAAAGCAGTGGAACAAAGGTACAGGAAGACATAGTCGGTCCTCTTTTGTAAATTTCTGTCGTTCTCCAATGTAGTAACCGTTGTTAAGGATATTGTAGTGAGTAAGCATGACGCCTTTGGGAAAACCCGTTGTACCCGATGTGTACTGCATGTTCACTACATCGTGACAGTCAAGGTTCTCTTTGATCATGTGGAGTTCCTCATCGTTCCCGTGCTTGCCAAGCAGTAAGAGCTCAGTACTGTTGTACATACCCCGGTGTTTTTCCTGGCCAATGAATATGACGCTTTGAAGGCATGGAAACCTCTGGCTTCGCAGCTTGCCACGCTGCTGTGTCTTAAGCTCAGGCACAAGCTCGTACATGATACTTATATAATCCACATCACGGAATCCGTCGATGATTGCTATGGCTTTCATGTCGGATTGTTTTATGACATATTCCACTTCGTGGCTTTTGTACGAAGTGTTGACCGTCACCAGTACAGCGCCTATTTTAGCAGTGGCGAACATAAAGGTCAGCCAGTCAGGGATATTTTTAGCCCATATGCCGACATGATCTCCTTTTCCAATGCCTATGGACAGCAGTCCTTTGGCAAGTGTGTTCACGCGATCATTGAATTCTTTGTACGTGAATCGCAGGTTCCTGTCAGGGTATATCATGAACTCTCTGTCAGGGTCGTTCGCTACAATATTCTCGAAAAATGCACCTATCGTTTGATTCGTGAATGGCATTTCATATCCCTCTATCGATCAAGATCTTCCATTCACTGCTTACCTTCAGTGATAAGGTGTTCCTGGAGTTTTTTTCGGATATCATCCGGTATCGGGACAGATCTCTTGTTCAGGAAATCGTAATGAACTGTCACAGCCTGGCCTTTTGCTTTCAGTCCTCCTCTTTGCCAGGCTTCATGGCCTATCGTGAAAGAAGAATTGCCGATCCTTGCAACGAATGTACGGATCTCCACATCCTCTCCGTAGTACATTTCTCCGACATAGTCGAATTCGGTCCTGGCAAGGATAAGCTTCCATTTCTCGTAGCTAAGATTTAGGTCAGGTGTGAAGAACCTGAATACAGGATTTCGAGCTTCTTCGAACCATTCGGAGATCGCTATATTATTTATATGCCTCAGGCCATCGGCATCTCCAAACCTGGGGGTGACTGTAGTTATGAACATGCGGATCACCTTTTTAAAGAGGAGTATACACTACTGCCAGGATCTGTGCCTCGTGCTCCCCGGATGCATGTACATGATGAGGGATCACTGAATCGTAATAGATACTGTCACCGGTATTGAGCTTGTACTGTTCTTTTCCGTACATGATCTCGATCTGGCCCTTGAGTACATAGATGAACTCTTCTCCTTCATGGGCTGAAAGATTGATATCTGCACACATTAGAGGGTGCACATCTATCAGGAAAGGTTCCATATGACGATCTACCTTGTTAGATGCCAGGGCTGAGAACTCCAGTGTGCTCCTCTGTGGGGTTGGGCAGTTGCCTGAGAATCTTACGATCTGCTCTGATCTCCCGGCCCTTACAATTACAGGTGAGGTCTGTGTAGCATCATCAAGGAAAGTACCCAGGCGCACTCCCAAAGCACGGGCAATTTGTAAAAGGGGTGTCAATGAGGGTATAAGAGCACCATTTTCAAGCTGCTGTATAAGTTCCACACTGCTGTGACTTGCTACTGCCAGCTCTTCAACTGACATTTCCCGCGCTTCGCGCAACTGACGGATCTTGTTACCGACTAGGTTCTTCTCTGACATGTTCCTACCTCTTCTCGTTAGAGTATACTGGTCTGAAGTCATACGCGATGGTGATTTAAAAAATTATCCATTTAAACAGCGTTTACGAGGCCTTTATCAGAGTAATAATACTAATTATCAGTCTTTTAGTTTTTATAGGATATAAGAAAAATCCAATATCTCACTACCACCAGAGAACATCTCACACAGCAGGTACAGCTTTTTCCATTGCTGCCTCGGATTTCTGAGATATATTGAAGTTGAGTATAAAGGCTGCACCCGAAGGCTGATTGTCTTCCACAGTGATAGAGCCATAGCGATCCATTACCATGCGGGCTATATATAAGCCCAGCCCAGTGTTGCCTGTTGTCCCATATCTGAAACCTTCTTTGAAAATATACCCTTTGATGTCTGCAGGGATTCCCACTCCGTTGTCGGCTATGCGCATACTGCATGCTCCATCATTCTCTGTATTGACAGTGATCTCTATATTAGTGGCATGACCATGGTCTACGGCGTTCTCAATAATATTGTCCACTGCAGAATACAGTCCCTCATCTGCCATAACTACACACGTGTCTTTCATTTCTATTTCAATGGCATGATTTTTGGAAATCTCAGCTATTACCTTTTGTAGATCGTATGGTTTAAGTTCCAGCTGGTTTGCGATAACATTTTCCAGTTTTCTCATTTCACGTATGCGATTGAAACTACGGTTAAGTGCCTTATGGGACATTTCCAGGTAATGCGGGTCATTGTTTTCTTTAAACACGTCCAATGACATCGAAAGAACAGTAAGGTCATTGGAAATATCATGTCTCAGGATCTTGTTGATGACCATAAGCATTTCAGTAAGCTTTTCCTGGGATCTTTCTAATTCTTTGTTCTTTGTTATGTCCTTGCTGACTATCACTATCTCACCGGAAGACAGGCTATAAACATAGATCTCTCTCCAGCCTTCAATACGATTGTCACGATAGTATAATTCTGGAATTAAGATAGGTTCACCGGTTTCCCATACTATGTGAATGGCATCCATAAGCTTATTTCCGTGCATGGCGGTGTATATCTCGGTAAAGTCCTTGCCAAGAACTTCATTCTTATGGATGGAGCTGAGTTTCTCTGCAGCAGGGTTTACATCCCTGAACAGAAAACTTTGACCAT
>NZ_JBFYLB010000068.1:0-7657 GCF_041305605.1 Methanomethylovorans sp. | reverse complement strand
AGCGCTATCAAAGAATTGATGAGCTGGTCACAGCTATGGAAAAGGATGTTAAATATGACCTTGGGTCCAGAGAAATGCTGCTTAAGGTGCTGGCAGGCCGTATGAATGCGGTGAATCCGCTCAATACTCTGGAAAGAGGATACTGCATAGCAATGTCCCATGAGGTCGTTGTCAAGAGTATCGGTGCCGTACATGCAGGCTCCAGGCTTGATCTAAGGGTCACTGACGGCACTATAATTTGTGATGTTATAGAAAAGGTTGAGGTCGAACATGGCAGGCAGGAGGAAAAAGATGGATGCAAGTCCTAATGAAGAAGGCATCGTTGAGAGTTTAAGCTTTGAAAATGCGCTTGAAAAGCTGGAAGGGCTGGTCGAGAAACTGGAAAAGGGAAATCTGACTCTGGATGAAAGCCTTGAAACATTTGAGCAGGGAATGAAGTTCGCACGTGTCTGCAGCCAGAAACTTTCAAAAGCCGAGAGCAGGATAGAACAACTGGTCCTGGAGAATGGGGAGCTGAGGGCAAAGCCTTTCACAGAAGGTTGACCGGTTTCAGCAAGCCTTTATCTTACAAAAACCATTCTCTTATGTTCAGTAATAAGGGCAAACAGGTCACAGGTCTGTAAAGTTATAAACAGAATAGTGGAGAAGGCAGGAGTCGATTAGAAGCTCGGATGTCACAGCTTCAGACGTTCCAGAGCCGAATATCTGCTATCAAAAGGGCTGGATATAGCATACGTGTCTAAGCTTGAAGTAAATACTTATCCCATTCCTCACTTTTGAGAGTTTTTATATATAGAGGTGAAGTAAACAATGAAACAGTATATTTATTTTGATAAAGAACGGATAGAATCTTTGGTGGCACAGATTTCTCATGGAATTGATGACTCATTTCAGATATCCCAGGAAAGAGGACATGGGGATGAAATAGAGAAAAGTGAAAGTGTAAAAGGAAACGTTGAAGGTGGTATAAATGTGTTTGGTACGAAAATAGGAGGTGCTGTCGCTGGAGAGGATATGCAATCAAAGAGAAATTCAGAGAATGAATTGTTTAGGGAAATCCATAACAAAAGGTTGCATGATTTTATATTTGATAATTTGGTATCACATTTAGAATCCACTAATAAATTTAATCCTTCTGAAATGAAGGCTGGTTCTTTTATAAAAGATGAAGATAGCTTGCAAATAATAGATTTTGAGTATCTTGAGAGCTTTTTTAAAGAAAACTCAGTTATTTCATTTTTAAAAGATACTCAAGAAAAAGAAATTCTTAATTCTGCAAAAATTGAGCAAGAAAAAAGGTCTATGGAAAAAATGTCTAGTGAACAGAAGCGAAAGAATGAAGCCGAGATTAAAAAGAGGGTCACTGAAGAGATCTATCAAATGAATGAACAATATATTTTTGTCGAAAAAATTATTGGAGCAATAAAAGCAATAATACCTTACAACAGAATGGCATTATCTTCAAAGGGTTTTTTAATGCCTCTCGAAGATAAATGCTTCCGTGATAATCCAAACCTTCTCGGTTTAAAATATGGAGGCTCATTTCATTATATTGGGTATATTACTAACATAATTGATGCAAACACAAAAGCCGAGGACAACAAAAATGTGTTCGGCGAAATGCAGAAAGCAGTTAATGAAGTATTATTAAAGTTGTTACCTACTGATGTGAATAAAATATACATTTTACATCCATTGGGACTATATTTTGAATCCTAAATTATTCTACAATTTATCTATCTCTGAGACCTTCCCCCGCGGCACGACTGAAGGTCTCAGTCCAGAACCCCATAACTTCCTGCATACTTGTACATTTTCCAAATTTCTTATCAAAAGCCATTACAAAGTAAGCCTACAGGCTTGGTGAAAGCACCAAGCCTATCACTGAATGCCAATAATTGACCTTTCAGATACTCATTTCTGGCGGTTCTTCAATCTTCTTCAAAATATCTCTTTGCAAGCAGGAATGTACTCGATAGTATCAGTACACTTAAAAATACTGCTATAATGGCACTTTCGGCAGTGAAATCCTGCCAGGAATGTACAGAGGTCCACATACCGCTTCTGGTGACAAAGGTTGCGAACACCACCATTATAAAAGAGGTCACTGCAAGCAAAGGTGCAACAAACCCGTATTCTCCTTGTCTGTAACGTAGCTGTGCATGCAGGTATGCTGTTGCGGTTATCCAGGGCAGCAGTGATGACGTTTCTACCGGGTCCCAGCTCCAGAACCATGCTCCCCATCCGAGGACTTCATAGGCCCAGAAACCGCCAAGTCCTATGCCCAATGTGAGGAACAGCCAGGAGATCCTCATCCAGTTCGTGGCAATGGCTTCCCATCTTTTATCATGTGTCAGCAAGTTGCCTATTGCAGCAGCAAAAGGTATTGTGAAAGCAGCATATCCAAGGAACAGCATGGGCGGGTGCACTGCCATCCAGGGGTTACGCAGCAGCGGATTCATTCCCTGGCCGTAAGGAACATCATACATCTGCACGAACGGATCCCAGTTAGTGACCTCAACACTGCTTCCGGAAAGCACATGATATGCTGAAAACGGATTCTTCAATACCAGCAATCCCAGGAACACGCATACAACAGACAATGATATAAGGCGTGTTGTCTGCATCAATGTGGTCCCTGAAAGTCTGGAAGCATGGGTGTGCTCTACTATCCCGAGAATAGCCAGTATTGAAACAGCCCACAATAGCATGGATCCTTCCTGGCCTGCCCACAAAGCCGATAGCCTGTAATACCACTCAAGATCAGTGCTGGAATGCTCGAAAACGTATGAATATGAGGCGTTGACGTTGTAGAGGTGGTACATCAGCAACAGCATTGAGGATCCTGCTAGCACCAAGCATGATATTTCCAGTTTACGTGAAAGTGTACCAACAGAGGTGTTGCTCTTCCGATGTTCCATATACCCGGAAAGCACAGCACCTAAAGCTGTCACAAGGGACAACCATATAAAGATCATTCCAAGATTCATTTGCGCCCTCCCCTGCTTTTTGCGGAACGAAGTTTCCTGATCTCCTGCTCCATTATTTTTTCATATCGTTTTTCAAAGAAAGCTATGTCCTTTTCTCTCCCTGATAACTGCACTATTGTGGTGCTCTCACGGGGGTTGCGATGTTCCACGATAAGCAGCGCAATGATGCCCAGCACCATCATGTATATGCCTCCCCAGAGAAGGTTTATGAAAGGAACGACACGAACATACATATCAACCTCTCCGGTTTCTTCATCAAGGGCTCTGGGAGCAATGAACAGTTCTTCTGTCAAACCCCTGTGGATGTATGTCGTGGTGTAGGTCTGTCCCCATTTGTGATCAGTGATATATTCCACACTGCCGCTTCTGGCATATCTGTTCTGATCATATATGTCGAAATCTATCCGGGTGATGTAGGAAGATGCCTGATGTTCCTGGTATGGTTCCCCTTCGAACCGTGATGCCATTGAAGTGATCTTCAGATTATAGTCCTGTAAATTCCCGGCTCCCATTTTCCCGGTATCATATACTGCCGAATCCTCAACTTTCATATTGGAACTAAGCACCACACCAAGCAGGATGCATAGTATTCCCAGATGGATCAGATGAGCAGAAAACCCCCTGTATTTTCCGTAGCCTTTCTTATTCTTGGCCGTCAGCCATATTTTGTAGGCTGTGGCTATCAAAGCCGGTATCATGAGGGCTACAGTTACATCAACAGATGTATTTGAAAAAGGGGATATGGCTACAACAGACACTACTAGTAGCAGAAACGCAGCAGTTGCCATCAATGCCTTGCGGGGTGTGACGGAACTTACCAGTAAGCATATAGTAAGTATTATTACCAGTAATACGGTAGGCAGGGCAGTTCTGGGATTGAAGTAATCGGACCCCAAAGAAAGCTCTGTGTCACTGAGGATCTTGGCAAGAAGAGGTGTCACCATGCCGGTCATTATTACCATTGCAAGCAGGATAAATGCTATTACAGCGGCAAATATGGCGTTTTTAGTTGTGAAAAGGCTCTCTTTTTCTGTCATTGCTGATCTCTCATTGTGAATCTGCATGTATGCTCACCCTATATATAGAATATAGGATAGGTATAGGATGTTGCATTACAGTGGCACTGTATTGTAGTTGCATCATATGGATGCATCAGATTATATACTTCCAATGCCACACTTTCGGTACCTTAAATACGGATAATGCATATCTCTGAGGAACTATAAAAACTGTAAATGGGTTGGTAGTACGATAGAAACAGTGATCATAGCTCTCTGGCTGATGTTGCCTGCTTATATCCCTAATTCAATGGCTGCGGTGTTTGGCGGTGGGCGTCCGATAGATGGGGGCAGGGTCATGAAGGATGGCAGGCGAATTTTAGGCGATGGTAAGACTTACAGAGGTCTGTTCGCCGGTATCGTGTGCGGTGTGCTCCTGGGCTTACTGCAGACTGCCTTGCTCATTCCCGTATCGGAATTGCTGGATATTTCCTTCCCCTCCTTTTCAGGCAGCGGATCTTCAACTATGGTGGTCCTTTTGTCCCTTGCCTCCGGTTCCCTTTTTGGTGATATGTTCAAGAGTTTCTTTAAACGCAGGCTTGGAATGCAAAGGGGAGCTTCATTACCACTTGTGGACCAGCTTGATTTTGTACTGGGTGCATGGATATTTACATATCTGTCCTGTACCGGGTGGTTCATAATGAATTTTACCCGGAATGTTATGATCGCTGTATTGGTCATCTCTCCACTGCTCCACCTTACAACGAATGTTATCGGTTATCTGATCGGGGTGAAGAAAGAGCCCTGGTAAAGTCTTCCATGTATTTATTGATCATGGTGATCCGGATGAATATAGAAAATGACAGAAAATCTCTCCTTATAACTGCCCTTAAGAAGTGCGGGGCTGTGAAATTTGGTGATTTTACTCTTGCTTCAGGCAAGAAGAGCAAATACTATGTAGATATTAAAAAAGCAAGTACCGATCCAGCTACTCTTACAGTGATAGCAGAACAGGCAGCTTCTCTGATACTTAATGATGAAGTGGATATGGTTGGTGGCGTAGCTTTAGGTGGCGTTCCTCTTGCAACGGCAGTTTCGCTTAGATCAGGCCTTCCACTTTTGATCGTTCGTAAAGAAGAAAAGGGATATGGAACAGGAGGTCGTTTTATAGGCGATCTCAAGGAAGGATCGCGTGTGATCCTGATAGAGGATGTAACTACCAGCGGTGGATCAGTAAAGGATGCAATAGCTGCTATCCGCGGAGCGGGCGGTATTGTGGATACTGTTATCACTGTGGTTGACCGTGAGGAAGGGGCTCAGCAGAGCCTTGCAGCACTGGGTGTGAAGCTTATTCCTCTTGTAGGTGCCAGTGATCTTATCCAATGAAAGGTTGAGCAAGGTAGAAAAAATAAGTAAATTATTTATCTGAATATGAGAAAGAGTCCGTAGTATTTAGTGCCATCTATCTTAACTATGGTCCAAGGGATCTAATACTAAATAAATATCAACTATGTTCAATGTGATGATCAGGTAACAATTGGAGAATATCACTTCAATATTCAAAAGAGTTTTTAATTGACGAGGTTTTGTAAATGAACGTTCTAGTTATCGGTGGCGGAGGAAGAGAACATGCGATCGCGGCAGCAATTGCACAAAGCAGAAAAGATCATGTCATTTTTGCTGTGATGGCAAAGAAGAATCCCGGCATTGCCGGGCTTTGTCAGGATTTCCTCCTGGAAAAGGAAACCGATGTAAAGAAGGTTGTTGCTTATGCAACTGCCAATAACATTGATCTTGCTTTCATTGGGCCAGAGGCTCCTCTTGCAGCCGGGCTTGCAGATGCGCTGGCAGATGTAGGTATCGGTGTTGTTGGTCCAAGGAAAGCAGTGGCCCAGATAGAGTTCGATAAAGCATGGGCAAGGAACTTCATGAGAAAGCATGCAATCGCAGGTTGCCCTGTATTCGAGGTGTTTACTGAAAAAGAACCGATGTTCGATTTCATTGCAAAGCTCGGCAACGTAGCGATAAAGCCAGCAGGCCTTACCGGTGGTAAAGGTGTAAAGGTTATGGGCGACCAACTTCCCACTCTCAAGGATGCTCAGGAATATGCTGCTCAGCTTCTTGGGTCAGGAAGTGTGGTAGTAGAAGAGAACCTTGTCGGTGAAGAATTCACATTGCAGGCTTTTGTTGATGGTGACCACCTTGCGTTCTCGCCTACGGTGCAGGACCACAAGAGAGCCTTTGAAAATGACCTGGGCCCCAATACCGGAGGGATGGGTGCTTACACTAATGCCGGAGAGGTCCTGCCTTTCCTGTGTGCAGAAGATGTGGAGCAGGCAAAACGTATCATGCAGCACACGGTAAAAGAGCTCTACGCAGAGACTGGTGTGAAGTACAAGGGTGTACTTTATGGCCAGTTCATGATCACAAAGAATGGTCCGCGGGTAATAGAGTTCAATGCCAGGTTCGGTGATCCGGAGGCTATGAACGTACTGCCTCTTCTGGAGACGGATATAGTGGATGTTATGTCTGCTGTGGTGAATGGAACTCTTGACAAACTGTCAGTGAAGTTCAGTAAAAAGGCAACAGTGTGCAAGTATGCAGTGCCTGCCGGATATCCTGACAATCCTTCTAAGGATAAGGAGGTATCTGTAGGGGACGTAGGTGATGCACTTGTATTCTATGCAAGCGTGTACGAAGTGGACAGTAAGATCTACACTACAGGTTCCCGCGCAATAGCTGTTGTAGGGATTGCGGATTCCATTGCCAAAGCAGAGAAGAAAGCTCAGGAAGCACTCGATAATATTATCGGAGACCTGCATTCCAGAAGGGATATAGGTACTGCTTCACTTATCCAGAAACGTATCGATCATATGAAAGAAATAAGGGGTAAATTATGATCCCCACAGATAATAAACATGGGTTGATTGTATGAAGCATCTCATTTCCTTCGCAGACCTCACCCATGATGAGGTCACTGAACTGCTTGACATGGCAGAGGTTCTGAAAGAAAAGCGTACTCGTGGGAAGCTCACAGACCTTTTGAAGAACAGGACTCTGGCCATGCTGTTTGAAAAGTCGTCCACCCGTACCAGGGTCTCCTTTGAGGTATCCATGGCTGATCTGGGCGGGCAGTCCATCTTCCTGTCTTCCAAGGACCTGCAGATCGGACGTGGAGAGACTATAGCTGATACTGCTGTTGTTCTTTCCCGATATGTGCACTGTATCACTGCAAGGGTGAACAAGCATAGTACTATCCTTGAAATAGCTGCCCATTCTTCCGTACCGGTGATCAATGCTCTTTCGGATGTGGAACATCCATGCCAGATCCTTTCTGACCTGCTTACCATCAGGGAATATAAGAATCATTTCAAGGGATTGAAGTATGTGTGGGTAGGTGATGGCAACAATGTGTGCAATTCAGCTATCCTGGGTTGTGCAATTGTGGGCATGCAGATGGTAGTGGCCTGCCCGCCGGGCTATGAGCCAGATGAGAAGATCGTTAAGCAGGCCATAGAGCTTGGAGGTGATATTACCATTACCAATGACCCACTCGAGGCTGCAAAGGGTGCAGATATACTTTACACAGATGTGTGGGTTTCCATGGGCGATGAGGATGAGATCGAGAGGCGTCTGAACGACCTTAAGGATTACCAGATCAGCTCCGAG
>NZ_JBFYLB010000067.1:0-12402 GCF_041305605.1 Methanomethylovorans sp. | reverse complement strand
TTTTTTAAAATTCCGGGATCAAATAAAGCAGCTTCAGCCAGGTAACCGGACTAAAAAAGATATTCCTATGGGATATTATTTTAGGAATATTATCAGTCTGTGAATTTGATACCAACATCTTTCATGTTGTTACGTATAGCTATATTCAAAAGAAGTGGTGTTAGTGATTCTACCATAGAGGATGTCTCCAGGGGACCCACGTCCAGAGGTCGCATGCCACCAATATCCCTGACAAGGCCAAAAACAATTTTCTTGGAGTGCATATTGTTCCCACATACACCGATATCATAATGAAGATATGCGTCAAGATTGGCAAGTTTTGCCGCAGGCACATTTTGGAAAGCAGACACAAGTTCAATATTTTCGGGCAGCATGGAAGCAATTTCCTGTGCAGCGCTTCCTGCAGAAGGAGTAACATAGCAGAAATAGCCTGTTTTATAATCTTCACGAAAAGTTGTAGGGACCTCTATGGTAACTGAATCCGGAACGATCATACAGAAGCCTTTTTCCATTGGCACAACGACAGATATGACGATCTGATCGACAAGCACAGGTTTTATCTGCTCTATTATCAAAGCCATCTGACTATATCTCACTGCAAGGACAACCACATCTGCAGCTGAAGCGGCTGCTGCATTCAGATCACCTTTTATATTGCCATTAAGACCATAGCTCTTCAATATAGAAGTATATTCAGCTGCTTTAGCGATAGCCTTTTCCTGCTCTCTTGAACCCAGGATAACTTCGTGTTTTTGTCCCCATCTCAGGGCAAAACCTTTCCCAATACTGCCTGTACCGCCAATTATTGCAATCTTCATGATAATTCCCATTGCCAACGTAACTATATTAAGTATATGATTCGAGGAAGAAGAATTGTAGGGTATACCATTTTATAAAATATAAATATGCCTGCATAGATGTTATGGGAGCTCAGTTGATGAAAATAAGGAAGATTAAGATTCTCATTAAAGAATGAAATTTGCAAAAATATAAAAGTAATTAAAAGAAAAAGGCATGAACTGAAATCATTCCTCTACATCCAGGGACCTTACAATATCATAAACTCCCAGTTCACCTCTGGCTACCCGCAGGACCATGGGGTAAATGAAAGAACAATCGTCAATAGAACTCCAGCGCTTTTCCCCCACTTGCCTTATAACCTCATCCATAACCTTACCACATGTACTACAATACTTCGTATCACTTTCTTCCCCACAGACAAGACACTTCATAATTAACCTCCCTTATGGAAATTATTTACATATTTAACTTTGTGGTTATGCTATATAATGCTTAAGCTCCCGAAATAAATGAATGGTTTTGGAACATACGAGTAATGCAGAGCATCGTAACATATGAAATACTTCTAATCTCCAGCCTGAGGGATATTAGCGTTATATTAATATGGAACTTACCATTATTGAGCAAGACTAGTTAAATCACGTTAATCAGAGGGAAAAACGTGTCAGATGATCTTTTTGATATAAAGGTAGGAAATCTTTCTTTAAAGAATCCCATCGCTCTTGCACCTATGGGAGGAATAACGGACAGCCGGTTTGCAAATGAATTCGCAAAAGATGCGGGGCTTGTGATACTTGGAGGATATAACCTGGATGCTGCAACAAAGCAGGCAGCAGCCGAAATAGTAAAAAGAGGCCGGGAAGAGTTCATTTCAGATGAACCATTAGAACTTATAGAGAATGAACTGAAAGCCATCAATACCGATAGTATCGTTGCCATCAATGTTAGAAGCTCCACACTGGAGCCACTGATAGAAGCTGCCAAAATAGCCAAGAATGCAAATGCAATAATTGAGATAGATGCACACTGCAGACAGCCTGAAATGACTAAAATAGATGTAGGGGAGGCACTACTGTATGATCTTCCAAAGCTGCAGGACATCATCCGTAAGGTAAAAGCTACCGGAGTGATCTTATCGGTGAAGGTGCGCGCCAATGTAATAGACAATGTCAAAATGGCCAAGGCTATTGAAGACGCAGGTGCTGACATACTTCACGTTGATGCTATGAAGATAGGATCAGGTGCTGATATGGAAACCATCAGGAAGATAAGGGATGCCACGAGGCTCCTCCTGATAGGTAACAACTCTATAACTGATTTCGACATCGCAAAAGAAATGTTCACCAGAGGTGCAGACATAGT
The DNA here is from genome assembly GCF_041305605.1 of Methanomethylovorans sp. Lineage (GTDB taxonomy): Archaea > Halobacteriota > Methanosarcinia > Methanosarcinales > Methanosarcinaceae > Methanomethylovorans. The sequence goes on along the minus strand of NZ_JBFYLB010000067.1, from coordinate 10,239 downwards.
TTCTGTAGGAAGAGGAGTAATGGAAGACCCACTCCTGATAACCCTCCTGGTAAAGGAAGTAACTCTCCTTCAGAAGGAGATGGGATGGTACAATGCACCTAAACACGTATGCAGAGGAGAAGGGGACCTGCGTGGCCTTGCCTTCTGCTGCCTTCCGGTTAAGCCGTGTCCGGTACATTCCAATATAAAAAAGATAGGGATTTCTGCAAAAGAGTTCGCTGACATTAAGATGGAATTTGCAAAGGGAACACTTCTTGAATACGGAGATAGTACCTGTTTTGGCAGCCTTGTCTGGTGCTGTAAGATCAGCAAAATGTGTCCATTAAGAGATGGGGTACTCGAAACCATTGGACTTACCGATGCTGAATATATGAAACTCAAAAAAGAACTTGCAGATTACATCCTCGACCATCCCAAGGTTATTGGCAAATGAAGACTAAACAAGGAACAAAAGAGAAGCTTAGCAAGGCTTCGGGGGAAAACACAGCATCCTATGTGGCAAGGTGTGCCCAGCTTGCCATGCTGCTGGAAGTATCTGCCCACCCTAAACCCGGAAATATAGACAGGGATCACGATTATGAGGACACTACTTTCGAGCATTTTCTTGCATCTTCTGTCGCAGTATACCCAATACTGGAGGAAGCGGCGGGAATAGAACACGGGATAGGGCGATCTGTCCATAAGGCCGTGCTTGAAAGTACAGCCTGGCAGAAAGGAGGAAATACGCATTTTGGTGCTTTTCTGCTCTTATTTCCCCTTGCAATGGCAGCAGGTAAACTTATTCGGAACTGTAAGGAACTCACACCTGAAACACTCACCGAAGAAGCATTGAACATTGTTAAAGAAACAGATGTAGAAGACGCAGTACAAATTTACATGTCCTTTGGACCTGCAGGTGTCAAGGTGCGCAAGGTGGACGAATTCGACCTGTCCGATGCAAAAGCTATCGAGGATATTGAAAAGAATTGTACAACACTTTTTCAATTAATGGAAATATCAAGTTCTTATGACCTCATTGCAAAGGAGTGGACATCTGGTTTTACCCGGTGTGCAGAATGTGCCCGAATACTTACAAAAGAAATGGAAGGCAAAGGTACATTTATCCATTCGGGGAATTCCAGGATCAATCATGTTATAGTTTACGCTTTTCTTAAGATGCTTGCTGCTGACATGGATACATTCATCGAGACAAAATTTGACAGGCACACAGCCAAAGAAGTATCTGCAAAGGCAGGGAGAATAATTTATAAACTGGAAGACTCTGGAAATAATATGGGAAATATATTACCGGAGATCCGGAACTTCGATGAAGATCTGCTTGAAAGGAACATCAACCCGGGTTCTACAGCTGATATAACGATAGGTGGGCTTTTTATTTCCCTTCTTGGAGGAATGAGATTCTGACAGAAAGCAAGAAAATTAAACTTGAGGACTTTGGTCTCTTTGAAGGCATATCTGAAACCATTGTTACAACACATCATGGCTGGTCTCCCAACGCAGCTCCAATGGGCATCATCAGAAAGCAGGATACTATCCTTATAAGGCTTTTCAAAGGTTCCAGGACATATCAAAATATTCTGGCAGAGAATTTCCTTGTTGCTAATGTGACAAACGACCCTGTCGCATTTGTCAGGTACACTTTTTCCGATGTTAAACCCGATGATCTTGAAACCATATCTTCCCCTTGGAGAGAGTTCCCAGTCCTTAAGGAAGCCCAGAGTTGGGTGGCCTTTGAGTGCATTAATACAAAAATAACACCGGAAGCCCTTATTGTGGAACTAAGACCACTGCGGGGACATGTAAACTCATTCTACCCAAAAGCACCTAACAGAGGATTGAACGCGATCATCGAAGCGACCATACATGCCACACGCTATAAGATCAACAGAGAAGAGAAATATCTCAAGCTAATAAACTTCTACGAGGATATCATCAACAAGTGTGGCGGGGAAAAAGAAAAAGAAGCTCTTAAGCTATTGCATACCTTTCTTTAACCCAGCTTAAGTATTTTAGTTATCCTCTTTTGTGCGTTCGCCATCATCTGGCGTATCACAAAGACCTTTGGAGTTTTGCTACCACCCGGTTTTACCTTGCCCTGCCGGATAGCATCAAGGACGGCATCTGATGACCTTTCCTGCACATCGATCTCAGTATATGACATGCCTACCATTTCAGGCACATGGCAATCACTGCCGCCAACCTGAGCAAGACCCAGAGAAGTTGCTGCGGCACGTGCCTTGTTATTGGGACCATCTGTTAGGCAGCGAGAATTCAGAACCTCCACAGCATCCACGTCAAGACCTGCCACATACCCAATACCATGAGATGTGATCTTGAAAGGATGGGGTAATATTACCACCGCATCCTGCGCTCTTGCGCGTTGTATGGTTTCACCTGGCGATAGGCCTGGCTCTATACTTTCTTTTATACCCAGCACCAGCAGATGACCTTCGGAAGTAGTTATTTCGACACCAGGAATTATCACAAGATCCGATCCGAGCTCAGTTGCCCGCTGCACAGAAAAAGGACCGCCTTCAGTAATATCATGGTCACATACTGCAAAACCATCAAGACCATTCTTTTTAGCATAGAGGATGATCTCATCAATATCTGCATCACTGTCTTTTGAAAAACGTGTGTGGACATGCAGGTCAAATTTCATATGATCACATTAAAAATGATCCCTTATAAAATGTCGGTATCAGTTTACTGCAATGGAACCAAAACTTATAAGAACAAGACAAAGGTTCTTTGAATATAAAGAACAAGCGAACGGGTAAAGGAGTTGTGTATTGGGTGGTTGGATAGGATTGGTGGTACATTTGAGAAGAGACCCGTTCGCATATTTACTAACATACTCAATCTTATTTAAACATGTCGCCATGTATACTGTATAAAAGACAAATTGTAACAAATTTTGATTACACATCTGAAAACGATTTTACCTTGTTCATTACCTCTTCCCTCGCTTCCAAATCCACGAGAATCTGGTCCGTATATTTGACAGAATGCACTACCCCTTCTTTGAAAAGCCAGGAAAGTACTGACATGGAATGCTCTGAAAGAGGCATTGATATTTCCTTCCTTTTCCATACTGGCAGCTTATCCCTGATCGCCTGCCTCAGGCCATCCAGACCGTCCATGACCTTTGCAGAGATATGGACCGGATTGGGAACAAGGTATCCAAGAGCTTCCATTTTCTCATTAAGCTCTTCCCGGCTGATGAGATCTGTTTTATTGAGTACAGTGATCATTGATGCATCGTGCACCTGCTCCCACAGAGTATCATGGCAGGTGAGCAGCTTATCGTGCATAATATCCAAAGGCTCACTTGCATCCACTACAAGCAATATGATATCGGCGAAGAATATCTCGTTCAGGGTGGAACGGAAGGCATCGATAAGCCAGTGAGGCAAGTCCTCTATAAAACCTACTGTATCGGTTAGAACCACTTTGCGCCCCATGACATCCATTGAGCGGGCGATCGGCGAGAGCGTTGTGAAAAGCATGTCAGCCACATCCACACCCTCATTCATGAGTGTATTGAACAGCGTACTTTTTCCGGCGTTGGTATAGCCTGCAAGCGCGACCAGGGAAAAACCGTGAGCATGCCTGAAACTGCGCAGGGATTCATTGTGACTCTGTACATGGCTTAGCTCATCCTTTATGCGGGCTATCCTGCCCTTAATGTCCTGCTCGTAGGAATCCTCGTAACTCCCCAGTCCCATAAAGCCCGGCCTTTCCTCTTTTTTCAGATGGGACACAATGATCCTTGCCCTGGGGATCTCATATTCCAGCCTTGCCAGCTCCACCTGCAACTTGGCACGCCTTGTGGTAGCCCGTAGCGCAAATATCTCAAGGATAAGCTGGAATTTGTCAATGACCGCACATTTACATATATCCGTGATGTTGTACAATTGCATACTGCTCAGTTCATTGCAGAAGATCACTTTGTCGGCATTTAGGGATTCCACCTCCAATGCAAGTTCCTGGACTTTGCCCTTACCGAACTGGTATTTCTTATCCGGATAACGGGACTGAATGATCTCCCCCACTACAGAATAACCGGCAGCATAGGCCAGATCCTTTAACTCGGCGAGCTGTCGCTTATTTTTGAGCTCATCGCTACCCGGATCAATCCTCTGTACCACTATCACTTTTTTCATGTGTAATATCCTCTGCATTGGAATGAAGACTACTGGCACACTTCATTTTAAGTAGTCTTCTGGCACTCACCGAAATATGATGAGATATTTCTATGGCCCTTCGTTCACTTAGTGATTCCTGATATTTGAAACCCCGGGAGAACATGCTTGCAACCAGCCACTGCGGCCTGTTGAACATATCCCCGGCCTCCATTACGATCATACTCTTCGGATCAAGCCCTTCGACAGTCTTTTCGACCATTTCGACGACATCAGTAAGCTCAGGGGCAGTACTGTTTGTGAAGTAACGGATATTCACCTGATGGGTCTTATCTATATGGTCAGGCGACACAGAAAATGATACAGCTGCGCATACCAAGAAGTATTCGTCATTTTCTATATGTCTCCCGGAAATATCCACGGCAATTATATCGAACATTTGTATCGATCACATTTTAATCCTACCGATGTCAATGTAGGTACATTGGACGTTATCATGTACGGCATATATCATTCTTTTGCGTACACTATTAGCCAGACGCACTGCCCTTGACATCACCGGGAGCATGAACTCATAGTCCTCGGATATTGAATGAACGAGATACTCCGAGTGGGGCAATTTATCCACTGACTTGAAATTCAGATACACCCTGAAATGGCTGCCGAATTTGAAACCTGTTTTTGGAACAAGACCTCTGTCCCTTAGGTTCTCATATACCGTGTACTTAAGCATGAATTCTGATTCAATAACAGATGCCTTTGCAGCAAATTCATCAAATGCAAGAGCTGAGGAGGTACCGGACATATCGCCAACCCCTAGTACACCCATTTTAAGCAGATAGCCCGATTCCACAAGGGATAACTGCAGGCGATCCACATCAAGAGGCTGTCCGTAGAAACCTTCAGCATGCAATGAACGGGAAACATCACTGTCCCAGACTACCACGCGGTCTTCAAGGAATGTAGACCTTCCACGTATACCCCGTATCGTCTCCTCAATGGATTTCACGTCTCCTGCAGGTTCTACTTTCCGTATCTCGTAAAAAGTAATGTCGCTTTCCTCGTCAACAATAGCCAGTATCATTGTCTTATGCACGTTATGTGCAGCTTCCAGCGACATAAGAAGCTCCCTGAGGGGCAAAGGAATACGCTCCGAAATGACATGCACAAAAAACTTTGCCGGAGTCTTTCCCGGATGCCCTCCCCTTGGATATACCCTGAAATCCGTCACAGAGGGCTGGACATAAAAACCTCTTTCCCGCAGGTCTTTATAGACTATGTACTTTAGATCAAAATAATGCTGTCTTTTTGATGCTTCCGTAAAGAACTCCTCAAATGACAGAGATCTGTCATCGATCTGAATTTCAAGCTTTTTTTTGTAGTGCAGATATGCAGCTTCAATAAGTGTAAGTTCTAAATTATCGCCTTTAGGGCGTCCGTAATATCCGACATTGTACAGCTCATTGATAGCCTGTTTACCCGCTTTAACCCGGTCATTGACAAGTATTCCGATCAAAAAGGTCACCCAAATGTAAAAAATGAATTATACGCCCAAATATCGGACCATCTTATTTAACCATGCTGGACCGAATCAAAAAGAAAAAAATAAAGTAAAATGATTCGAACAGTGACACATCTAAAAATAAAGATACAGTATGTTTATATATTTGTACTTATATACATTAAATCGGGTGCCTACACTATAACCTAGCCTTAATATGGGGTTTTCCGAATCCTTCCTCCTACCACAAACGGGCACCCTCCTCCTTTACAATCAATTGCTCAGCATTTTCTGCATTTACCCAACAGATATATTACAGAAACTCCTTTTTGAGACAACTTGGATAGAAGCATATCTTGTATCTGCATTTCTGCATCACTTGAAGTTTCATCGTCATAGACTGGCATTTCCATAACGGTAGTATCTGATACCAGTGCCTTTACAGGAAGCATCAGGTCAGGAGCTTCCTGTCCACCCGTCATGGCAGCAATCCGATTTTGCAATATAACGATAACAACGTCATCCTTTGAATCCAAAGCATTGATCAGACCAACAATGCCGGAATGAGAAAGTGCAAAATCACCTATAACTGCAATGCCCTTATCCTTAAAACCACAGGCAGTCGATATAGCCGAACCAAGGGCAAACCCCGTATCAACAGCTTGTAACGGTTCTGGAGCCGCCCGGATGGAACAACCCATATCTCCGGCAACCATAACATCCATTTTAGCCAGGCATTTGTAAAGGGACATGAACGGACAACCCTGACACAGAGGCCGTGCACCTCTGCTCTTTATAGTCTGCACTTCAGTATACTTTTCTATCCTGTTTTCTTCAAGATGATCCAATGCATAAATAATATGCTCAGCCTCCACCTGGCCATATGGAATATGTCCCGTCATCTTGCCCCTTGCTTTCCCTGTTACAGCAATATGAGATTCTATGTAAGGTTCGGTCTCCTCTACCACAAGTACAATATCACATTTACGAATGAACTGCCGTACTCTGTCAAAAGGGAACGGGGCAACCATCTGTAGAACCAGATGTGAACAGCCAGCCCACTTTGTTTCTGATAGTACTGCATCTACCAGAACCGAAAGATAACCTGATGAGATGATACCTATTTTACCTTCTCCGGAACCCAGCCTATTCAAAGAAGTGGTCTGCACTGCCTTTTCAAGCAGAGGCATAGATTCTCTGTGGAATCGTTGGTGTTTCCCTTTAGTGGTAAGTTTCCAGATATCCCTGTCAAAAGTGGCGGTTGATTCATCCTGTTGGTTCCTGATAACATATCCTTTACTGTTGAGCAACCTGTCGGTTATGCGTATGATCACAGGTACCTTCGCTTGTTCAGATAGCAAAAAAGCACTCAAAATGGAATCATACGCCCCCTGGGGCGTTGCCGGATCGAATAGAGCAACTTCTGCAAGACATCCATAATAGCGGGAATCCTGCTCGTTCTGGGAAGCCCGCGCGCCAGTATCATCTCCTGCGATAATCACAACACCTGCCCCAATAGTATGATACACAGAAGTCATTAGAGGGTCACTTAGCACATTCATACCCACGTGTTTTACAACAACCACAGAACGCTGTCCTGTAACAGATGCACCCAGTGCTTTTTCAAGAGCTGCCTTTTCATTGGTCATCCAGAAGGCGTTGTAACCTTCGCGGTTGTGCTTAAGAAGCAGCTCCATAAAAACAGTTGTCGGATAACCGGCCACTCCTGTTACAAGTCGTATCCTGCTGTCGAACAAAGAAAGAAAAAGAGCTTCTATACCAGTGACTTCGCTTACATTCGAGGTTGCATCATCATAGGTCATGTATCTCAGCATCCATCCTGACGGACTCTTCCGGCCTTGAGAACCATGCAAGCGAGGCCAGAGCACCTATGACCCCATTGCCGTTTAGCCATATCTCCACATCATTGTCCTTAGCGTACTGCATAGCATATTCCCTGGTAAGCTCACCGGTGCGGCACTTCCTGCTATACGGATATATCTCACGCGCACTGAAATTATGGAGCACCACCATACCGGTTTCAGCCGAAACACTGTATTTGAGAAGTGCGGCCTTTATACTTTCAAGCAGCTCTGTTTTCGCATTCTCATCCACACATCCAAACTCCAGCACTGTGGATACGCAGTTCTGCGTTCTTGCAGAGACGGGAAAAAGCTGTACAAGGGAATGTGAGAGATAGACAGACTCAGGGCAATCAAGTTCTTTTGCAATATTATGAGTAAGAGTCCAGGTGGCACCTTTTTCCTTGGAGTCCGTATCATCAATGCCTACAAGTACCCGCTCCCTTCTGGGAACAACAACTGTACCCCTCGCTGCACGCCCTCCTCCTGATTCACTATAGTTGCAGCGCAGAACACCCTGTGCAAAGGCCCGGCACTTTGTGGCACCTACTCCACCGCCACCCAGGCCTGCATAGGTGATATGGACCTCATCCCTCTCCACAACAACCGATTCTATGCCTGCAGCTGCAGTGGACGGTTTAAGTTCAAGTTTGGCTGTCCCCGTCCTTGCAAGGTATCTGATCATGTTCCCGATGGACCTTGTTTTTAAAATAAGCGGAGAATGTGAATAATGGAACTTTGACCATGCAGCACCGCCATAACAATTGGAATGTTCAACGATCTCTACATATTCATTGTTTTTGTCGCATATTGCGTATATACCCCTATAGGGAGTTGTATAGGGGTCAGTGAGTTCTATATCTTTCATCTGAGTGCTTAATTGATAGTAAATACCTTAAATGTTTTGTTTTCCTTCAACTGACAAGACCCTCGTCCTTGAGACTGACATATCTTCCATCGCCTATGATAACGTGGTCCAGCACATCAATACCCAGTATTTTTCCGCCCTCGATGAGTTTTTCAGTGACTGCTATATCCTCCTTACTGGGAGTGGGATCACCTGATGGATGATTATGCGAAATAATAACCGATGCAGACGACTCCATGAGCGCAGACTTAAAAACTTCCCTGGGGTGCACGATGCTGGAATTAAGGCTGCCGACGGAAACAACTTCCTCCTTGATCACCTGGTTCTTTGTGTCCAGATAGAGCACCACAAGTTTCTCACGTTTTTGTTCCCGCATACCCGGGTACAGCATTGAATATACATCTGCGGGTGAACGTATCTTACGCTTGGGCTCATCCAAATGTCTTTCCAGCTTACGTGCAAGTTCGAACAAAGCAGCGATCTGGGCGGCTTTGGTGGGCCCGATGCCATGTATCTGTGTAAGTTTAGATATTTGTGCCTGGCTTAACTGCTTTACGTTGTACTCTGAGAATATCCTCTGGCACATGTTAACCACATTTTCCTTCTGCGTTCCTGTCCTGAGGACCACAGCCAAAAGCTCGGCAGTAGAAAGAGCCTCAGGGCCGTATTTCAACAAGCGCTCAGTGGGCCTGTCATCGACAGGAATATCATGCATTCTCAGCCTGTAATCGCTCATAGTCTGCAAAATCAGTTCATACCTAATAAAGTGTTCGAAATAATTCTAATTTAAAGTAAACTAAATATAATTGTGAGCAGTCCCGGACCACTGCCTGTAAAACATCCCGAACCTTACGTTCTCTTTATATGATTAATTTGCATAGGACTGTACATGAAAGTCATCAGCGTGGTCGGCTACAAGAAAACAGGTAAGACAACACTGGTCACACAGCTTGTCAGAGCCCTTTCCGGAAAGGGTAAGGTCGGTACTGTGAAACAGATGTGTCATCATCGGTTCAACCCGGAGAATACCGACACAGGTAAACACTTCGATGCAGGGGCTGCGGCTGTGGCAGCGATTACAGAGAGTGAACTTGTGCTTGTGAGACGGGATCCATCGCTCAGCGAGTCTCTGAATGCTCTTGCAGACAGCGGCATGGACTTTGCAATAGTAGAAGGCGCTAAGACAAGCAGCCTGCCAAAGATAGTATTGGGAGAGCTTGACAATGTCGATGATATTAAAAATATAGTGTCCAGGCTACCTGCAAGAGGGGATTGGGACATCGATGCTCTGGCTCAACTGGTGATGCAGCAGGAGGACTGGGTCACCCTCGGCCTGCTCATAGAACAGGTAAAGCAGGACCCCAGAATTAAACAGGCAGGCGGCATAGGTACATTTACTGGTATTGTCAGACAATTCTCAGAGGGTGTGGAAACAAAAGAATTGCATTTTGAAAAGTACGAAAAAGTTGCTGAAGAGGCAATGCAAAAAATATGCCATGACCTGATGCAAAGAGAAGGAGTGCTGGATGTGAGGATGCACCACCGCACAGGCACAATCAGGCCTGGAGAGGATATCGTCTACATAGTTGTCGCCGCTTCCCACAGGCAGGAACTATTCATAGCCCTCACTGATGCCCTTGAAATGTTAAAGTCAGAAGTGCCCGTATGGAAAAAAGAGTTGACACTGGAAGGCGATTTCTGGGTACACGACGTGGAAAAGTAACACCATTTGATGGCACTGCTCAGTTATCTGTTCTTTAAGCCCATTTTCCGGTCAATATCTTCAGCCATGAATTCCAGTTCATCGAAGATACGCTCCGAATCCTTTCTCATTTCCTGCACTGCAGCTTTGAGACTCCCGCC
>NZ_JBFYLB010000066.1:0-35268 GCF_041305605.1 Methanomethylovorans sp. | reverse complement strand
GGATGAACTTTCGGGCAGAGGCATAATAGGGGAATTTGCTGGGGCCACACGGGTATGGAAACTGAACACATACGGCCTTTCCTGGGAAAAGGTCCGTTACCTGACAGACACATTCCAGGATATCTCTGATAAATACGAACTTCAAGTGAACAGGGGTTAATTACAATGACAACGCAAAATTACAGGTTAGGAACACTTGCACTGCATGCCGGACAGAGACCTGACCCGACTACAGGAGCATGTGCCGTACCGATATATCAGACAACTTCGTACGTATTCCGGGACAGTGATCACGCTGCTAACCTTTTTGCTCTCAAGGAACTTGGCAACATCTATACCCGTATCATGAATCCAACAACGGATGTGTTAGAACAACGCATTGCGGCCATTGAGGGTGGTACAGGTGCACTTGCTGTTGCATCCGGTTCAGCAGCTATAACCTATGCCCTGCTAGCTATTACACAGCCGGGTGATGAGATCGTATCCGGTAACAATCTTTATGGTGGTACCTACGAATTGCTCAACTACACTTTCCCGAAACTGGGCAGGAAAGCCGTCTTTGTGGATTCCGCTGATCATGAAGCTTTCAGGCAGGCCATTACTGAAAAGACAAGAGCTGTCTACATCGAGTCCGTCGGCAATCCAAAACTGGATATTCCCGATTTCAGGGCAATTGCAGATATCGCCCATGCAGCCGGAGTCCCTCTTGTAGTTGACAATACAACTGCTGTGGGACTTGTGAGACCTATTGAACATGGAGCCGATATTGTTGTGCACTCTGCAACAAAGTTCATAGGCGGACATGGGACTTCCATCGGTGGCTCCATAGTTGATTCCGGCAAGTTTTCCTGGAACAATGGTAAATTCCCGGAACTAACGGAACCTGATCCCAGTTATCATGGTCTTAGATACTGGGAAACTTTCTCTGATTTCTCCGGACTTGGTAATGTGGCGTTCATATTCAAGGTAAGGCTGCAGCTTCTCAGGGATACGGGTGCTGCTATCTCGCCATTTAATTCGTTCCTGTTACTGCAGGGACTTGAGACGTTGCATCTGAGGATACAAAGGCACTCGGAGAATGCCTCCAGGGTGGCAGAGTATCTATCCGGCCATCCGAAGGTATCATGGGTAAATTATCCGGGTTTGCCTGACCATCCAAGTCATGAGCTCGCATCCCGGTATCTCAAAGGAGGTTATGGTGCACTGATGGGCTTTGGTGTAAAGGGTGGTGCAGAAGCAGGCAAACGCTTCATCGACCAGCTTAAGCTATTCTCACACCTTGCCAACATAGGTGACTCCAAGAGCCTTGTCATACATCCGGCTACTACAACTCATCAGCAACTGACCCCGGAAGAACAGATAGCTACAGGTGTCACTCCGGATTATATACGTCTCTCCATAGGTGTCGAGGACATTGAAGATATCATTGCAGACCTTGAGCAGGCCCTTGAAAAGGTGTGAAATATGCAAAGATCGGTCGGTACAACAAGGACAGAACACCTTACATTTGATGAGCCGCTGGTCCTTGAAAGTGGTGCATCCCTTGAACCTGTTACGATAGCCTATGAGACCTATGGCAGGCTTAACAGGGAGAAAAGCAACGCTATACTGGTCTGCCACGCTTTTTCGGGGAATGCTCATGCTGCAGGTTACCATGCAGGAGAGGACCGGCCCGGATGGTGGGATACACTCATAGGGCCGGGAAAGGCATTGGATACGGATGATTATTTTGTTATCTGTTCCAACATCCTTGGCGGATGTAACGGGACAACAGGACCGGCATCCATTGACCCGAAAACCGGAGAAAGATACGGCCTTTCGTTTCCTATCATCACCGTTGGAGACATAGTCCATCTGCAAAAACGCCTCGTGGACCACTTTGGTATACAACAGCTTCTGGCCGTGGTAGGGGGGTCCATGGGTGGAATGCAGGCTTTGCAGTGGTCGGTTTCATATCCGGAGATGGTACGCAAGGTTGTTGCAATAGCGACAACAGCCAGATCCACTCCCCAGCAGATAGCTTTCAATGAAGTGGGAAGACAGGCTATCATGGCAGACCCCAAGTGGAACAAAGGAGAATATTCCACCGGCACAATTCCGGAACGCGGCCTGGCACTTGCAAGAATGATAGGTCATATTACTTATCTTTCGGATGCCTCCATGCATAACAAGTTTGGCCGAAACCTGCAGAACAAAGAGGCAATAGGCTATGATTTCTCCACTGAGTTCCAGGTTCAAAGTTATCTGCACCATCAGGGAGAATCATTTACCAGAAGGTTCGATGCAAATTCCTACCTGTATATCACGAAAGCCATAGATTACTTTGATCTGAGCATCAATGGCTCTCTTGCAGCTGGTTTCTCAAAGGCGGGACCGACATTTCTGGTCATATCGGTGACTTCTGACTGGCTTTACCCTCCATATCAGTCCGAAGAGATCGTAAGTGCATTGAATGCCAATGATATTGAGGTCCAGTACTGTGAGATACGCTCGAATTATGGCCACGATGCATTTTTGTTGGAGTCCGGCCAGCTGAACTATATGATCAGCCAGTTCCTCAACAGGTTACTGGTCCGCGATGTGATGAAGGATAGCCCGACTATCAGTGAACAGTCTTCGATGAACGATGCGGCCAGGGTCATGATAGAGAACGGAGTGAACCATCTGCCGGTGATAGGTAAAGATGGACAGCTTGCAGGTATCGTTACTTCATGGGACATCGCCAAAGCGGTTGCACTTGGGTACCAAGACCTTGAGCAGATCATTTCCCGCTATGTATTTACTGCAACTCCTGGCGAATCCATCGCTAAGGTCGCCAAGCTGATGGAAGAAAAAGCCATTTCAGCTCTTCCTGTAGTTGATGAAAAGAAACAGCTTGTGGGGATTGTCTCAAGCGACAGCCTAAGTACATTGCTCGGACGATGCACAAATCCAAAAAAGCACAAATAACAAAGAAAGTGAGATCATGAAAGTCAAATTACCTTCGGGTGAAACCGAAGAGATCGAGATAAGTTCCACAAGGGTAGACAGGCTGCTGCATCAATTAGGTATCAATCAAAGTTCAGTGATCGTAGTAATGAACGAGCAGATCATTCCCGAAGATACGAATCTGTGCAATGAAGATGAACTGCAGATAATACGGGTTGTTTACGGTGGATAAAAGCAGCATTCTCCTTCTATTTTCAAAGGAAAATGGTTATTTTGCTCTAAAACAGTTCATTCTTTGCATTTAGGCCACATGTTATAACCTATGTTCGGATTATTTGATCTAAATTTATTTATGAAATAGATCTCTTGTTGATATACTTCCTCAATAGATACAGGTTCGGATTTCCATAGAATTTCTTTCCTTATCGTAAAATCATCTTTTTCATCCCTTGTGAAGTCTTTTTCAACAAGGTCACGATTAGGACTCCCGAAATATCGGATATCATCAGTCCGATCCTGTCCAATGTATATTTTGCCATTCGGGTAGGTTATTTTGTAGATCACTTTCATACAAACTCAATCTTATTTTTACAGGATTCGATTTAATAAAATTTCCATTATCAGGATATTAAATGACGTTCATACTGTCATAAATTCTAATGCTATTTTACACAGCCAGCATCCTTTCAATTGCCTTGCGTGCCCTATTTGCTACATCTTCGGGCACTGTTATCCTGGGCCGGAGCAATTCCAGTGACTCACACACTTTGGCAAGATTTGTCCTTTTCATGTTGGTACATATTGCCTGCGGCGATAACGGATGACATATCTTGTCAGGACACTTTTTTTCCATCTGGTGCAGGATGCCGATCTCAGTGCCTATGATGAACTCTTTATCCGGTGCTGAACAGACATGTTTGATCATGCCTGATGTGGAAAATACGTGATCTGCAAGGTCAATGACCTCAGGTCTGCATTCGGGATGCACAAGCAGTTTTGCATCCGGATAATCCCGGCGTGCCTTAATTGCGTCATCATGCGTGATCCTGTCATGTACAAAACAGAATCCCTGCCAGGGCAGGATCTCTTTGGAAGAGAAACGGGCAACGTAATTGGCAAGATTTTTGTCAGGCAGGAAAATGACCTGTTCTTCATCAAGTGATTCCACGACCTTAACAGCATTTGAGGATGTACAACATATATCACTCTCTGCTTTCACTTCTGCAGTGGTGTTCACATAGCTGACTACGGCAGCATCGGGAAACCTTCTTCGAAGCATGCGTACTTCATCTGCAGTGATCATTTGTGCCATGGGACAACATGCTTCTTCAGCAGGCAGAAGTACAGTTTTTTCAGGATTGAGGATGCAGGCAGTTTCAGCCATGAAATCTACGCCACAGAAAACTATTACATCACATTCAATGGACTTTGCAGTACGGGCAAGCTCAAGTGAATCACCTACTATATCGGCTATGTCCTGTACTTCAGGTATCTGGTAATTGTGTGCAAGGATCGCAGCGTTCTTTTTTTCTTTCAGTTGCAGGATCCTGTCTCGTATGTTTTCTTTCGTATTGATCAAGGTCACAACCTTTTTATGTTCACAATTGTTAACATATGTGCATTTCACTCTTGTAAACTTTACGATTGAGCAAAAAGAGATTAATGTACTAAAAGCGCTTTAAACGTGTACCGAGGAATAATAATGCACGAACCTCTTAAAAAAATAAAGGAAACAAAACCACTGATACACCATATCACAAATTGGGTTACGATATATGATTGTGCGAATATCACGCGAACCTTCGGCGCTCTTCCTGTAATGGCCCATGCGCCTGAGGAATGTGCTGATATGACACGGATCTCATCTGCCCTTGTACTCAACATCGGAACCTTAACAAATGAGCTTATTGATGCGATGATCCTTTCTGCGAAAGCTGCAAATGAGAAAAAGATACCTGTAGTGCTGGATGCAGTTGGTGTGGGTGCAACAAAGTTCAGAGATTATATGGCCGCAAAGATCATAGATTCTGTTCACATCGATATTATCAAAGGCAATTATTCTGAGATAGCAAAGCTTGCAGGCGAAAAAGCTCAGACAAAGGGAGTTGAGGCAACTTCTATCAATGCTGATCCTAAGCAGATAGCACAGGAACTTGCAAGATCTAAGTCCTGTACTGTTGTCATGACAGGAAAAGAGGATATAATCAGTGATGGCAAAAAGACATTCGTCGTCAGGAACGGACATGAGCAAATGGGGTCTATTGTCGGAACAGGATGTATGGCCGCTTCAGTGATAGGCTCGTTCGCTGCTGTAAATCCCGACCACTGTGATGCTTCCAAAGACGCTCTCTGTTATTTTGGGATCGCAGGGGAACTTGCAGCTGAGATCTCACGTGGGCCGGGGAGCTTCAAGATGAATTTATATGACGAAGCATTCAATCTCTCTGACGAGAAAGCAGAAAAGATGATGAATTTTGAAGAATGCTGAATCAATGTGAACGGGAGGATCCATGACCGGCAAAAAGGATCTGCTTGCAGAGATCGACTTCTATCTTGTGACCGACTCCGGTCTGTCAAAGAAAGGGACCTTATTCGATGTGCAGGATGCAGTTGCATCCGGATGCAGGATCGTGCAGTACAGAGAGAAAAAGAAGAGCACAAAAGAGATGATTGCAGAAGCATTACAGATCAAAACAATATGCAGTGATGATGCGATATTCCTGGTAAATGACAGGATAGATGTTGCTCTGGCAGTGGATGCTGATGGGGTGCACATAGGTCAGGATGATATGCCTATCGATATTGCAAGAGCGATCCTTGGAGCTGGAAAGATCATTGGTCTTACTGTCCATGATATCGATGAGGCGATAGAAGCTGAAAAAAGTGGTGCCGATTATGTAGGTCTTAGCCCTATATTCGACACTGCTACTAAAAGTGATGCAGGGAAGGGTATTGGCACTGAAAGGATAAGAGATGTTAAAAATGCTGTCAATATTCCTATAGTTGCTATCGGCGGAATAAATAAAAAGAACTGCAAGAACGTGATCGAAAATGGTGCAGATAGCCTGGTAGCAATATCTTCAGTGGTATGCAGTGATGATGTGAAACGTGAAACAAAGGAGTTCATTGCTATCATCAGGGAGGCTCTCGGTCGTATCTCCTGATGTAATGCAGGCTATATTCACCACAAACTTTAAGGATTTGAACAGTATTCACGATTGTGAATAAACAGGATTATAACAGTGATGAAAAGAGGAGTGAAATCTTGCTTAGTGAACAGGAATTGCAGCGATACCAGCGTCAAATGATGATGTTCGATAAAGAAGGCCAGGAACAACTGAAAACGTCCCGTGTGTTCATTGCAGGCGGGGGTGGTTTGGGTTGTCCCATAGCACTTTATCTTGCAGTTGCGGGCGTCGGCTGCATCGATATTGCGGACCGGGATGTTGTGGAGCGGACGAATCTGAATCGTCAGGTGCTGCACTGGGAAAAAGATATCGGAAAACCAAAGGTCCTGTCTATCGAAGAAAAGATCCGGGAAATTAATCCTGATATCAATGTCATTGGAAGGCATGTTACCATCACCGCAGAGAATGTCCTGGAACTTGTAAAGGATGCTGACATTATCGTGGATGCACTGGACAATTTCTCTGCGCGGTATCTGCTCAATCGTGCAGCTCTTCAGACAGGCATCCCTCTTGTGCATGGAGGTATCCGGGGTTTTGACGGTCAGGTCCTCACGGTCATCCCAGGTAAGACCGCTTGCCTCAACTGTGTTTTTCCACATGCTGCTCCTGAAGAGGTATTCCCTGTCATAGGTGTGACTCCCGGTATAATTGGGATACTCCAGGCTAACGAAGTGCTCAAGTGCCTTCTGCGGATGGGTGAACCTCTGGAAGGCCGTTTGCTAGTATGGGATGGTCTCAATGCAAAAATGGATACATTTACAGTTAAACGCAGGAATAACTGTGAAGCGTGTGGAGATATAACGCCTTCTTAACTATCTCTTTTATATGTTTTATGTACTGATCCCAACATGTTTTTCCACAAATTATATATTGATATATGCGCATATTGCCATATATCAATATGGATCAGAATGATATTATTGGAACTAAGGTAAAACTTTTCAAGGCGCTAGGTGATGAAACTCGTCTGAAGATCCTTGCCTATTTGCTGGAGCATAGCTATTGTGCATGTGATTTTACCTCTCTTACGGCAAAAGACCAGACTACGGTTTCAAAGCACCTGAAGGTGCTTGTCGAAGCGGGTATCCTGAAGTATGAAAAGCGTGGGCGCAACATCATTTACAGTATAAGGGATGCAGCAACTTCAAAGCTGTTGCAGATCCTCGGGATCGGAGAAGTAAGAAGCTGCTGTGAGAATGCACAAAACTGTTGTGCCTGTGCTGCCGATGATGTTCATATTGATGAAACTTGTAATATCCAGGAGTGTGGACAAAATGGACGCTGATGAAAAAAAGCAGACCATCCGGTTGAAATACGGGGAAATTGCACTTAGCGGCGGTTCCTGTTGTTGTAGCAGTGATTGCTGTGGCAGCAGCCCGGATGTTTCTAAAAGTCTGGGTTATTCGGATAAAGATGTACAATCTTTCCCGGATGCTAACCTCGGGCTGGGATGCGGGAATCCTACGGCTTTTGCAGAGCTCAAGGAAGGAGATGTGGTGCTGGACCTTGGATCAGGTGCAGGTTTTGATTGTTTCCTTGCTGCTGATAAAGTGGGCAGTACGGGAAAGGTCATTGGTGTGGA
This sequence comes from Methanomethylovorans sp., assembly GCF_041305605.1. Taxonomy (GTDB): domain Archaea; phylum Halobacteriota; class Methanosarcinia; order Methanosarcinales; family Methanosarcinaceae; genus Methanomethylovorans. The sequence continues at coordinate 27,570 of NZ_JBFYLB010000066.1, read as the reverse complement.
CATGACTGGTGAGATGGTCAGGAAAGCCAGGGAGAATGCCAGAGAGTACGGATATGGCAATACGGAGTTCCGTCAGGGAGATATCGAAGCCCTTCCTGTAGGCGATAGCACAGTGGATGTCATCATCAGTAACTGTGTTATTAATCTTGCTCCTGATAAGGAAAAAGTCTTCAGTGAATCTTACCGCGTCCTGAAGCCTACAGGCAGGATGTACATCTCGGATATGGTGCTTCTGCAGGAACTTCCGGTGGAACTTCTCGAAAATAAGGATCTGCTGGTCGGATGTGTGGCCGGGGCTATCCTGAAAGAAGATTACATCAAACTCATGGAGAAAGTGGGTTTCAAGGTACAGGTCATTGGCGAGGACACGGATATCAGTAGCAGGCAGTATGAAAGGCTTCCTGTTGAAAGCCTCAAGTTAAAAGCCTGGAAGTAATCGTAGTGTATTTTGTCGGGAGTTCCAGTGGAAACAGAGGGGTTTTATATTTCTAATGTTCAGAAAAACATAATTCTATTCGAGTATAGAAAGAGCAAGTGATCGCTCTTTCTTATCCGGTACTCATTCCAGCGGGGTTTACAACCCTGCAGATACGTGCGTTATGTACGGTCCGAGAACCATATCTTTATAAGCTCCTCCTGCCGGGACCTTCGGGTAGAGTATCTCTTCACTGTCCGTGCAGACTTCCAGGAAACAAGGTCCTTCCACAGCCAGAAGATCCTCTATCCCCTGTTTCAGGTCTTGCCGGTCGCTTATCCTTTTTGCGTAGTTAAATCCAAAGGCACGTGCTATCTCGGCAAAATGTACATCCTTGCATCTTTGTGTTCCCGTTCTGATCCCTTCATATGCTGCATCCTGCAGGTTCTGGACCATGCCATCGCTCCTGTTATTCAGCATCAGGATCTTGACAGGCAGGTCAAGAGATGCTATGGTATGCAGTTCACCCAGGTTCATTTTCAAGCTGCCATCCCCATCGATAGCAATGATCTTCGAACGGGGGTTGGCATAGTGGACTCCAATGGCCGTAGGCATGGAAAAGCCCATTGTACCAAATGACCCCGAGGTCATGAAGGACCTTTCCCTTTGCATGGGCAAATATTGGGCTGCAAGCATCTGGTGATTGCCGACACCCGTGGTTATCTTAGTGTGTTTATCGATATAAGCTGATAGTATAGCCATTACCTCGGCAGACTGTATATTTGCGGATGCCCTGTTGTGGTCCAGTGGCCATGATCTTTTAAGTTCCCGGGCACGTTCCTGCCACCGCTTTATATCCAGAGTGATGTTGTGTCTCTTAGCGTAGTTCAGCAGGTCCTTGATAGCTGTGGGAGCATCTCCTATGAATGTGAACTTGGGGCCACGCTCGATCTTGATCTGATGCATCTTCTCAGGATTGATATCAATGTAGGCTATGTCAGTACCTATTGCAAATCCCACTTTTTCCGCAACCCTGTCATCCCACCTGACACCAATGGCAAAGAAGAGATCATTTTCCTGGATGAGCATATTCGCATAGGGTGTACCGAACATGCCCAGCATCCCCAGGTTCAGGTCGTCTCTTTCGTCAACCACGCCCTTAGCCATGAGCGTATTGACAGAAGGTATCCTGAAATGCTCGTTGAACTCTCTTATTGCCTGGCTTCCCTCCTGTGAGTTCAGGCCGCCTCCCAGGTAAAGCAATGGCTTTCCGCAATGCAGCAACAAGCGGAAGAAGTCTTCGCACTGATCATCACATAGATGCCTGTCATCGTGATAACTTTCCTCGAACCTTCTCACATTAATGGCCCGATAATCATGGATCTTCTGTTGTTTGTCAAGAGGAAAATCTATGACCACGGGACCGGGTTTTCCAGACCTTGCAAAGTAATAGGCATCCTTGACAATTGATTCGATGTCATCATCATTGGATAGCTGGATGACCTTTTTGGCAGCATCCCCGAAAACACCTGTTACATTGATATGCTGGAACGAGTCTGTTCCGATCTTATGCTCAGGGACCTGTCCAGCAAATACCAGCAATGGAATGCTGTCACCATAAGCATCCGCAACAGCTGTGAGAGTATTCGTTATGGCAGGTCCTGATGTAACAATGGCCACACCGATCTCATTACAGGACCTTGAATATCCTGCAGCACTGAATGCCGAGGATTGTTCGTTGGAATTGATTACGATCTCAATATCACTCTGCCGGAGTGCATGGAATACAGGAAGAATCGCTGCTCCCGTATAACCAAAGATGCATTTGACCCCAAGGTCCTCCAAACTTTTGACCAGCACTTCTGCCCCATTCATTTCTTTCATTTTCAACTCTCCCTGGAAAAACCACGCTGGCACAGAATGAACTGATTAGTAAACAACCCAAAACAGTACACTTGAGCCAGAATAGTCTCTTGCTCAAGCGATTAGTACTACCACTACTACAGATACATTGGATAGGATGTAGTTTGTGGTAGAGTTCAACATTAAAAGGAGAAAGGGCATAGGTCATATTTATGGATTACTGTTATATTACGGTGTAAAGCACTTAATTCGGATAATTTCTTAATCTTATATGCTCTAAAAAATAGTACGTCATTGCCAAAAAAGCTGTGGCAACTTATATATGCAAAAATATACTATAAATACATTAAATAAAGGTACATGCTATCCGAAGCAGAGTGTGGTATCAAACACATGCATGATGTGTGATATTATGACGCATGTTGTTGTGCAAAACGTTTTTAGAAAAGAGGGCATTGGATTTACTGGACTGCTAACAATAACTTTGGTTATTGCTAAGTCTATGGGATACCTGGACATAGAATGGTTGTGGGTATTTACACCATTATGGTTACCCCTGGCTTTTGTTCTTGGTTTGATGCTGGTTGTTGTGACTCTGATAATAGTAGCGCTTTTCTTAGCAATAATTGCTTATATCGCTGTAAATGCCGTAAAGATCGCCTATCACCTTGAATAAAGGACAGCATATCCAAAGTACTGCAGCACATCAGGCAATTATATATCTGTCTCTCTGAATATACTTCGGGAATACTAGGTCTTTTTACCAATCTTCAAGGCAGGACTGGCATTCATCGCTGGTTCTGTTCTCCAGGATCTCAGTATTCTTTGTGACCTGTTTTTCTGAAAAACCACGTTCTTCAACCAGAAATTCAAACAATGCTTCTGACCTTGGCTTTTTCCACTTAAGAGTATAACCTGTTGTCACCGGAGGGTCCATGAAGAAATCCCTTATCTCCTCAACCGGAACACATGCGCGGATGTCTTTATTTTCCTCTCTGAGCATCGTACTGATATCCTTGTGCTTAAGAATGAGCTTGAGCGCGGTCTTTGCACCAACGCGATATATGCCTTCATTAAAATCTGTGCCGATGCAGATGGCAATATCGATAAGCTGTTCACGGGTGATCTCCAGGTGCTCCAGGGAGTCTGCAAGGGAAATATGTTCAGGGATCTTTGAAATATAGGCAGCTTTGCCGGGGACCTTTCTTTTACCGGTGCTACCCAGATTGCGGACAACATTTTCTGCTCCGAAAAGAAAAGCATCGTAGTCCTGTGAGCCCACAATGTCAGCATCTCCGCAAGATGTCATGAAAGCTGCCTGAGCCTCTGCCTCCGATTCAGCCTGTACGCAGGGAATACCCATAAGTTCGAGGAGCTTTTTTGATTCTTCAAGTATCTGCGGTGTTATACGGGAAGTTCCCTGAGCGAATTTCTTCATATCTTCAAGGTTCCCTTCTTGCCTTGCGGCCTCATAATTGCGGGCTGCGTTCTCTTTACACTCCTTGCGTTTTTCCAGTGTCTCCATCTTCATTTGTGGTGGTTTGCCATCAAATATGAAGAGAGGTTTGATATTAGCATCCCTCAATTTACTGGTCCTTGAGAACAGGCCTGTAAGATGGGAAGTAGGGTTACCTGATGCATCAGTTAGCAATGAACCATCTTTTTGCCTGATGGCGCTCAGGAACTGGTAAATGGTATTGTATGCATCTATAGCGATCACTTTACCTGCAAGTTCCTCGTAAGTGACCGGATTTTTTGTAAGAAGCGAACCTATTTGCGTACCCATGATTACCTTCAATTTTTAGTATTCTTTTCTTGTTTTGCTTCCAATATCCATCCAGGTTTATAGTACTGTTGTGTAAACAACCACAGATGAACTCGTGCTCCCCAGTGCTCAAGCTTCCCATAAGTCAATGGCTTGCTATTTGATCGTGGTGGGAATATTCAATGTGACAATACTGGATGTATCTCTATTGGTCCCTTAATAATTCACAGATAGAAAGATATAGCTATATAGAGACTATAATTAATGTAGAAGTTGAGCGGTGATCGCGGTTTTGAACCATCATGTAAGTACATTAGGTCCAGGTGACGTTTTCAGGGATTGGCTTGTATATACACTTGGAGACAGGATAAAAAATAAATACTGTAATGTAGAAGTCTTTAAATATAGTCCCTCCTCACACACTGTATGCAGATATAAGTTCAAAGGAGAGCGATACAGTGTTATTGCAAAATTCTTTGCGGAGCCTACGGGAAAATTGAAGAGATACAATGCTTACGAGGCAATGGTAAGGGAATACAGTAATCTCAGGGCAGTTCAGTCCATTATTAATGTGCCGGCGCCTATAGCAATGCACCAGGATTTCAATTGTGCCCTGGTGACCGAATATGTATCAGGTAAGTCTTTATCCTGGTATCTGGCACACAACCGGGACCTCTTTGGCAGGCTGACATCTGTTGCGCATACACTGCATAGGCTCCATAAAAACACCCGACACGATTATTATGACAAGTCCAGGGATTTCGCTAATTTCCATAGCGTGCTGGACCAGCTCAAGCTTGATCATTCCACACGGAGTCTTTTCAATGAGCTGCTTGGAAAATGGTGGTACAGTTCTCTTCTTGACCAGGCGCAAGGTTGCATGATCCACCGGGACGCAACCCCGTCTAATTATGTGTTCCACAATGAAATTCCCTATATTCTGGATCTTGAAAGTTCTTGGCATAATGCACACTATGCAAGGGATCTGGGTATCATGTGTTCTGAACTCAAGAACCATTTTGAACTGCATAAAGGTTCAGGAGTTCTTGCGGAGCCTTATATCGGTCATTTCCTGTGGCATTACAGCAAAAACGAAAATGATTTTCATAGAACGACAAAGGTAATTCCTTTCTTCATGAGCCTGGGTTTTTTGAGGTCGGCACGACTGCACAGGCACTATCTGCACCATGAGTATCTGATAAAGGAGGCTGCTGAATGTTTGAAATTTCTGAGATAAAAGGCATGATCTTTGATTGCTACGGTACCCTTATAGACATAGATACAGACGAAAATGACTATTACACGTACGATACTGTGAGCAAATGGCTGAAGTACAAAGGCGTGAAGATAGACCCTGATTCTCTTAAATCTGAATATAATTCTAAGATCAGGGATAAAATGGAGGCTTCCAAAGAACAACATCCGGATATCAGGGTGGAAGAGATATTTGCAGATATCTGCGGTGAGAATGCAATATGGAAGAGTGATACAATGTATCTGGGCATTGAGACTTCAAAGGTGTTCCGTTCGGCTTCATTGCGCAGGCTGCACCCCTTCCGGGAAAGTATTGCGATCCTAAATAAATATGATAACGTGCCGAAATGTTTAGTTTCCAATGGCCAGCGTGTATTTTCGGAAAAGGAGTTACGTTTTTTGGGGTTATACGAGTTTTTCGATCATGTGATCTTTTCTTCGGACCTGAGATACAAAAAACCTGATCCGCGCATATTCAAAATTGCTCTCGACCGCCTGAATCTTAAGCCCGGGGAAGTCCTTTCTATTGGTGATACGGTGGAAAACGATATCATTGCACCTCAGGAAATGGGGATGCAGGCCATGCATATCCATGATGCCTGGAGGGCCTTGCTCGATTAAGGATTAAGTTCTATCAGCTTTCTCCTATATTTCAGGCAAATATTTATCATGCACATAGTCCACTTAATTTGAGGCTCTATCTTCATGAACGTAATGTCATTTGATCCGGAAAACTGCACTCGTTGCGGTATATGTGTTGAAATATGTCCATTGGGGATCATCTCCCGGGATGATGTGAACATGCCTTATATTCCTGATAAGATGGAATATGTCTGTGCAAAGTGTGGTAATTGTGAAGCATTTTGTCCCACAGATGCCATCTCTCCTCTGTTCGATACTGAGCATTCTGTTCTTGCTGATGCTGTACTGCCGGATATCACGCCTGAGCAGCTCGGCCTTTATATGAGGGAACGTCGCTCTATACGTAACTACAAGGCTGAGCCGGTGGATAAGGCCACGATCGAAAGTATGCTGGATATTGTACGTTATGCTCCTTCCGGAGTTAACAACCAGCCTGTGCACTGGCTCATCGTGCATGATACGGCAAAAGTGCAGAAGCTTACCAGGATCACTATTGATTGGATGCGTGGGGTCGTTGGCTCGGACACTGCCAATCCTATGCGACCTGTTATGCAAGGCCTTATAGCAGCTTATGACAATGGCAAAGACCCTATTTGCCGTGGCGCACCACATGTGGCAATAGCACATGCTTTGGCAGATAACCCCATGGCTTATACTGACAGTATCATTGCCCTTTCATGGTTCGAGCTGGTTGCTCCTGCTTTCGGTATTGGTGCATGTTGGGGAGGTTTCCTTAAAATAGCTGTAACATCCTGTAAAGCTCTGATAGATGAACTTGGACTGCCAGAAGGCCATGCAGTACAGTATGCAATGATGTTCGGTTATCCAAAACATGAAGTATACAATATTCCCGGAAGAAACGCGTCCCGGATCACATGGAAATGATTTTGCTAAACTTCAAAAGAAATAGTGTATTGTAGTTCGATAACTTTGAGGTTGATCGTCACCCGGAGACAGATGACGATCTTCTCATTTGGAGGTAGTTTCCTGTATCAGTTCAATCGTCTTTTTTACTGTATGTACGAATAGATTCAATTTTTTCCCAGTCGTAATAGGTGTTGATCCTTTCACTGTCCTTTTCTTCGGTGAAACGGACGAATTCGCCTAAAAAGAGCACAGCACTATCGAATATTTTACCTTCGTTGATCTGTAACTGCACTCCCGGCCTCAGTTTCCTTGACATGGTCCCATGCAGGGGTACGGATGCATATTCGAAGACTTTTTCCCATGTATCTTTCATATTTTTCTCTCCCTTTTTGAAGTTCTTAAAGTTAGAGGTGTTTTTAGGATTTAGACGGATTCCTATGTACTATGTCATAGTATTTAAATATATGTGGTGAGATATGTTGATACAATAAAAAGTCAAAAATGAGTTATAAATGAGAATTACACATTATCATTTGCAGGCAGCTCGAAGGTAAAATTGCTTCCTTTCCCCAATTCGCTTTTCACCCATATTTTGCCGCCGTGCAATTCGACCAGTTCTTTGACCAGGGCAAGCCCAAGACCTGTTCCCGGATACTTGCGACTGTAAGTTGAATCCAGTTGTGTGAATGGTTTGAACAGTTTCTTCTGATCCTCGGAAGATATGCCAATACCAGTGTCAATAACGGAAAAGCGTACCATTTTCTCCGCCATGCTTATAAGAACATTGACCTTTCCCCCTTCAGGTGTGAACTTGATAGCGTTTCCAAGCAAGTTATATATGATCTGTTTTAGTTTTGCCTCATCAGCCACTAAAATATTCGTGTTTTCTTCTTTTTCCACACTTACAGCTATTTGTTTTTTCATTGAAAGAGGCTGCATTGCAGCTAACATTTCTGCCATCAGTGGCTCAATGTAGATCGTCTCAGGAGAAAGTTCCATCTTACCGGCTTCTACTTTAGATATGTCCAGTATCTCATTGATAAGGTTGAGCAAGTGTTTGCCACTGTTCGAGATGTTCTGAAGATAACGATCCTGTTTTGAGCTAAACTCTCCAAAATGGCCTTCCAACATAGCGTCAGAAAAACCAATTATAGAATTGAGGGGCGTGCGCAGTTCATGGCTCATGTTGGCAAGGAACTCACTCTTAGTACGGCTTGCGGCCTCAGCAATAATTTTTGCATGAAGTAAGGATTCTTCCATTCTTTTACGGTCAGTAACGTCCCTGACAATAGCCTGGATAGTATTAGGATATGCATCAAGAATAGAGCCACTTACATCTGCCACTATCCGACTTCCATTCGATCTCTGAAGCTCCACTTCTATGCGAATTGAACCTTCCCTTTTAGTTTTTTCCAAGGCTTCTAAAGCTACAACTCTCTGTTCAAAAGGCAACAGATTAGAGACCATCATCTTCTTCATATTCTTTTTTGTGTAACCCAGCATCTCGCAGGCTCTGTTATTCACGTCCAGTATCCGGCCATCAAGTCCAATTATAAATATAGCATCATTGGACTGTTCAAAAAGAGCTTTGTATTGCTTTTCACTTCTGGCTATTTTTTCTTCGGCCTGCTTACGCTCTGTGATATTCCTTACCACGGCCTGGGCAAGATCATGATACCCTTCAAGAATTGCAGCACTGATCTCCACATCAATAGTACTACCAGTGGCTGTGAGATACTTTGTTTCTCCATGTACTGATCCTTCAATTCTAAGATAATTCAGTACTTTTAAACCCACTTCCTTTTTTTCAGGAACCAGCAGGTCAACAACCGACATCTTCTGAAAGTGTTCTTTAGTATACCCTAACATCTCGCAGGCTTTGTTATTGACATCCAGTATCCTCCCATCGCTGATTTTGTTTATGAAAATGGCATCAGTGGATTGTTCTACAAGTGACCTGTACTTCTTTTCATTTTTGCTGAGCTCTTCTTCTGCAAGCTTTCGTTCAGTAATGTTTGCAGTGGCACCAAAGACCTGAATAGTTCCATTTTTTTGAATATGAGCAGTTCCATTGGAGTTCATCCATAATATATTTCCGTCATCTTTGACCAAACGATAGTCGTGGTTGAAATTAGTTCCTGTATTGTTCAAGGAAAATTTGATTGTATCATAAACTTGTTGTATATCATCGGGATGAACATACGAAAAATATTTGCTCCAATCGATTCCAATCGTACCCTGGGGCAATCCCATTAATCTATCAACAGATGGAGAAATGTAGGTATTAATGAAGTTCCCGTTCTCATCAACATCGGCTTTCCAGATGATAGTATCCAGTACAGCAACTAAATTATCGAATTCTTCCTCTTTTTGGAACAGCAGAATTTCTGTATTCTTGCGCTCAAGAACATTGGTGATTATCTCGCCTACAAGTTTTAACAAATAGAAAGTGCTTTGATCCCATTCTTTTTTCTGTGTCTTACAATCAATTCCAATATATCCGCTGAATTTTCCTTTAAAGGAGATGGGGACCAATATCAATGAGAAAATTCCCAGCTCCCTTAGTTTTTCTTTTAATCTGATTTCTTCATCACTTAGTTGTTCCGGGTCAACTATATAAACAGTTTTTGAATTTTTTAGTTGCTTGATTAGGTTTGGCATCGGTAATTTTTGATTGAATCCAATCTGTGATCCAATACCTTCAGTGTGCCATTCATGGGTTTTGATGACAGAGTTGGGATCATCAGTTCCTGAAAAAATAGTAACACGATCAGCACCGGTAAAAACAGCAATTTGCTCAAGTGCTTTATTAATTTGAGTGTCTATATCTTTAAAACTGCTATTTATAAAGCTGCTGGAAATTAGGGAATAAAGACCTTCTTGTCTTTTCTTTTGTTCCAGCTCTCTGCGTGTTTGTTTTATTATCGTAGCATCTTCGACTATTGCATAGCAACCGATGACATGGCCATCATTGTCCAGGCGAGGTATTGTCTTGAAACGCAAAAAAAGTTCTTTGTTCCATCTGGAGTGATATGGTGTTTCAATCAAAGAAAACTTTCCAGTTTTTATAGCTTTCTCAATGCTGGATGATATGCCTGATGCGACCAGGGGTGGAAAAGTAAGCATATTGACCTGTTTTGTATCTTCAGCCGAAGGGGAACCTAGAAGTTCGAGCAGAAATTTATTGACGGCAGTGATATTTCCGTTAACGTCGAATGAGAGAATACCTACGGATAACTCGTCAAGAAGGTTAATGCCATTTTTTGATTCTTCCGGCAGCTCTGATAAAATCCTTTCATATTTTAGAGGAAACATATCTTTTTTATATAAATTTGTGTACTTTATATCCAATATGTCCTACATCTCGTTCTTTGGGAGAAACTAATCATATTTAATGTGGAAAAACAACAACTGGATTTTGTCATAGATCAATCAGAATCTATGTGTTAATAGTAATGATCTTGTCAATAGCTATTGATGTGTATCTGCCTTGGATTATCTCAAGATGGATAATACCATTTTCGCATTGTTTGATCTTGCCTTTAAACGTGGCAATACCTCCACAATATATTGTCACTGTTTTGTTAAGGAAATATTTTAATATAAAATCCTCCATCATTTGCATTCTCCCACTGTTTATATGATGGATCTATATACTATTTGTATAAAATCTCTTTCATATATATGTTTGCATTCAAACCATCTTTTGTCAGCAATTATTTTGTTTTTAAAACTTATTCCATAACCCACATGCTATTTTAGATTCAGGAGTAGCAATAAATGATTGTAAGCAGTCGGAATGCAATGAAGATACTTTTAGAGAAGATTATTCAGTGATACATATAGGCAGTTCGAATGTAAAATTACTTCCTTTTCCAACTTCACTTTCCACCCAAATATATCCTCCATGTAATTCTATAAGTTCCTTGACAAGTGCAAGTCCCAGTCCAGTACCTTCATATCTTCTTGCAACAGAGGCATCCAGTTGTGTGAATGGCCTGAACAGCTTTTTCATATCCTCAGGTGCGATTCCTATGCCTGTGTCAATAATTGAAAATCTGGCCATGTCACTATTGATATGAGCATATATGGTTACTGATCCTCCCTCGTGTGTAAATTTGATAGCATTTCCTAAAAGATTATACAGTATCTGTTTTATCTTGGCCTTGTCGGCCAATAGAGTTTCAAGTTTCGGATCCCTGATGACATTTATCCTGATTTCCCTCTTTGCTGCAATAGGCTGTAGTAAAGCTACCATTTCTTCAAGTAAGTAATCCACATGGATGCATTCGGGGAAAAGTTTCATTTTCCCTGCCTCCACTTTGGAGATATCCAGTATGTCATTTATCAGATTGAGCAAGTGTCTGCCACTAGTTGAGACATTCTGTATATACCGAACCTGTTTGGGATTCAGTTCACCGAAATACCCTTCCATCAAAGCATCGGAAAAACCGATTATAGAATTAAGGGGCGTGCGCAGTTCGTGGCTCATATTGGCCAGGAATTCGCTCTTGGTGCGACTTGCAGTTTCGGCAGCAACCTTTGCTTCAAGCAATGATTCTTCGAGGCGTTTACGGTCAGTGATGTTCACAGTGCTACCAAACACTTGTAAAATGCCATCTTCCAGTGCATAGGCAATACCATTAGAGTTCACCCAGAGAATATTTCCATCATCTCTCACAAGCCTGTAATCAAGACTTATACTATAGCCGGGGTTAAGGAAACCCCTTTGAAATGCTTCAGCAACTTTTGGCCTGTCGTCAATGTGGATGTGATCCAGGTATTTATTCCAGTTATTTCCGATGGAACCCTGCGGCATACCCACTATTTTGTCCACGGAAGCAGAGATATATGTATTGACGAAATTCCCCTTTATATCAACATCAGCTTTCCACACAACGGTATCGATTGAGTTGACAACTTTTTCAAAATCAGCTTCCTTCTGCAGCAGCAATTGTTCCGTATTTTTTCTTTCAAGTACATTGGTGATCATTTCACCGATGAGCTTTATCATGTATACAGTGCTATCATCCCATTCTTTTTTCTCTGTTTTTGAATCGACTGCGATAAAACCCCGTAAAGTTCCCTTGTATAGCATAGGGACCATGACAACTGACAAAATACCAACTTCTTTAAGACTGTCGCGCAACTGACTGTTTTCATCATTCATTTGTTGTACGTCTTTTATACGAACAGTTTGTAAGTTCTGCAGTTGCTTTGATATGAATTTGTAAGCGGGGATCTTCTCTTTAATTCCTATGTGAGATACTTGGCCTTCTATATGCCATTCATGGCTTTTTACTAAAAATTCATTGCGTTCTATCAATTCGAAAATGACTATCCTTTCAGCACCTATGAACTTTGTCAGTTTTTCAAGGGATCGGGAGATCTCATGATCTATATTCTTAAAACTGGCATTAATGAAATTGCTGGAAATATCTGAGATCAGGTCATCCTTTCTGGTTTTATATTCGATCTCGATTTCTTTTTCTTCGGTTGTCGTTATATCTTCAATAATAGCATGGCAACCTATAACCTTTTCAAACTCGTCCTTACAAGGTATTATCTTCAGACGAAGAAAAAGATCCTTGTTCCATCTTGATCTATAAGATGCTTCAAATAATGAAATTTTGCCTGTAACGACCACTTTCTGAACAGCTGCCGATACACCTGCTTTCACCAGAGGTGGGAATGTAAGTACATTGATTTGTTTGGTGGCATCTGCTGAAGGGGAACCAAGCAGTTTCACAAGAAAATCGTTTACTGAAGTGATGGTTCCATCGGTTTTACATGAGATTATTCCTACAGGCAGTTCATTTAAAAGTTCCTCATAACCAGGTTTAAGTTTTTCTGCCAGGCAGGAAGGGGTGTTTTCGCACCATTTGTGATTCATGGTAGTGTTCTGATATTTATTTAGTAAATATAGATATACAATTATAATAATATTATGTATCTAACATTTTATAAGTTCATTTCTGAAATATTTATTGATCTGGTCAGTGTACTTTAAATCGCTAGTTATATATGCTTTTCAATCAAAACAGAGCCAACTAACTAACTAACGATCAGAGTGATATTGTGATCAGTGTCAACGAAAAGGGATTAGCTATAATCGATGAGATGCTCGACTGGGAAGAAGAACTTAATGTCCAGTCCTTTGAGCTTGGAAACGGGGCTACGGTCATTGACTGTGGTGTTAAGATGCAGGGTGGTTATGATGCAGGTCTGTACCTTTCACGTCTGTGTCTTGCTGATCTTGCAGACATCAGCTACACTAAGTTCGATCTGAACGGACTGCCAGTGCCTGCCATACAGGTAGCTACCGATCATCCTGTCATAGCATGCATGGGTTCACAGTATGCTGGCTGGAGAATATCAGTAGGAAAGTATTTTGGTATGGGATCAGGTCCTGCAAGGGCCCTTGGCCTCAAACCTAAAGAACTTTATGAGGAAATTGGTTACAAAGATGACTCCGAGTTTGCGGTCCTGGTCATGGAATCCTCTGCACTCCCTACAGAAGAAGTAGTGGACTACATAGCAAAACACTGCAGTGTTGATGCTGAGAATGTATACATTGCTGTTGCACCTACCGCTTCCATCGCGGGCAGTGTGCAGATATCTGCAAGGATCGTAGAAACCGGTATACACAAACTGGAGTCCATAGGATTCGATATCAACACCATAAAGAGCGGTTTCGGGGTAGCTCCCATTGCACCTATAGTGGGTGACGATACCAAGTGCATGGGCTCTACCAACGACTGCATCATTTACTGTGGTGAGACCTATTACACCGTAGAGTATGGAGATGCTGAGAAGCTGGCTGAGTTTGTCAAGAAGGCCCCTTCCACAACATCAAGGGACTTTGGTAAACCATTCTTTACCACATTTAAGGAAGCAGGCTTTGACTTCTTCAAGGTTGATGCAGGTATGTTCGCTCCTGCAAAGATCACAATAAATGACAAGAAGGCAAAGAAGTCATTTACGAGCGGTCGCATCAATCCTGGTATTCTGCTTGATTCTTTTGGAATAAAGGAAGTCTGATCGCTTCAATTTCAGGTGCAACCTAATGGTTGTACCTTTTTTGGAGATTAATATGAAACTCGTAAGTACATCCAAAGGCATCGGTGGCCAGTTAGCTGCTTTCAGGGAACTGGTAAAAGGGTCCGAAAGCATAGTTTTTATGGGGTCTCCGGGATTTTGTACTCCTTTTGCCGAACTTCTTGCGTATGGGCTGAGAGGGAGCGGTAAAAACATGACATTCATACCGAATACTGATTCAAAGGGTGCAAGATCGATCATTGCTGTTTCCCAGGGCATGCAGCTTGGTGAGAGTGTAGTACCCGAGGCTGATACTGTTGTCCTTCTCGGAGGACTTGCTATGCCAAAGATCGGTTCCACACCTGTTGAAATAAAGGCTTTTCTGGACGAGTTACCTTCAATATCAGACAAAAAGCTTGTTATAGGTGTATGTTTTCAATCCGTCTTCGAAAGGGAAAGATGGACAGATATCATTGATTTTGATTACATCATCGACTCTGACCTTGACAACTACCTCCGAGCATAAAAAGTAACTTGTGTACGTAACTATCATGTGATCTTCGCATCGATGACCACATGCCATACTCCGGGTGAATATTTTTTTATACGTCTGACTTCGATGATCTCGATCATTTTTCCAAGTTGCAGGGCAGCCTCCCTTATTCGGTTTACAGGCCTCTGCAACAGAAGCTTTTCAGGCACAGTCTCATGGTAATGCAGCATGCCACCTTCCGGTTTCAGGGTCTTTATTCCATTTAACAGATAATGATGAGTGGTTCCCACGTAACCCATGATGACCCTGTCAGCCACACCTTCCGGTGTAACAACAGCACAGTCGCCAAGTATGGGTTCTACCAGATCTTCCACATGGTTCAGATGAATGTTTTCCTGAAGATAACCAAAGGATACCGGGTTTAGCTCGACGGATATAACCTTTTTCGGCGAGGAATGCACTGCCATGGGTATAGAAAAATAACCGATGCCTGCAAACATATCGACTACCACCTCATTATGTGCAGATAAGCTCATTAACTTTTTTTCAGCCAGGTTGCCTTTTGAGAACATCACTTTTGTAACATCAAGTTTGAAAACGCAGCCGTTCTCCTTGTGTATAGTTTCAGTATCGTGGCCCGCTATGATCTCTCTTATTGGGAGTCTGAAAGCTCCCTGAATACCTTTGTCCCTTACAACACAGGTACACCTTGGGTACATTTGCAGCAGCTTTTGGCCGATGAGTGTGGTTCTGTCATTGAGCTCTTCTGGTATGGTTATTACAATGACCGTCCCGATCACCTGCCAGCTTGAGGGTATTTTTGCAATCTCCCGTATGGGCATTTCTTCGAGAAGAAGCTCTTTTAGGGACTTTTGAGACGTGTAGAACTCAGGCTTATCGTCTTTAAGGCATATATACCCTGGAATTATTTTTGTTACAGGCAATAGCAGATATTTTTTTCCGTTTTCTGTGGTCTTCTTGATCTTTCGGTCCATGTCCAGAACTTTGCTATCCAACAGCCAAGTCCTTATAGTCTCTGCCTTTTCAATAGGTACGCAAACAGTGAGATTTTGTTGAATTTGCATATCAGTAACCATGATAAATTGTATGATCTATACTTATGTGGCTAGTCATCTTATACATCTATTCGGCTATCAGCGAACGTTTATATAGAGCTATTGTTATTTAATGTAATATGAACGATTGCGACCGAACTGCTCTTTTTTCGAATGGCCATGGTTTTGTCGCATTAAATAGTCCTGTAAAGATCCAGATACTGGATTTTTTAAATGGTTCTTCGCGTTCCTTTGATGAGATAGTGAAACATACAGGAAAAGCCAAATCCACAGTCTCAGTGCATCTTAATGACCTGCGGTCTTCCGGTCTTGTAGAAGAAGAATGCGACCAGGATGATAAACGTCGCAAGACCTACTACCTCAAATGCGAGCACATGGCTCATTCCCAACCCCCTATTCTTAAGCACTATAAAAATGTTCTGGATACGTTAGCTTCTCCACAGCTCGAGAAGCATGGTTGTTTCAAATGTTTTTTCCGTGCTATACAATTTGGGTTTGATGCTCATGGAATAAACAGCGATCCTATTATGAGAAAGATAGGCAGGGATATTGGTATAAGCATATCCTTGAATTTCGTTTCAAAGGATATTGAAGTTCTTGTGCAGGAATTGGCTACATTCTGGAAAAGGTATCAAATGGGTACCATGTATCTGGAAAGCCGTGAGCCTTTGATAATAGCAGTAGAGAAATGCTTTGATTATAAACTTATATCCACTATAGGAAAGAACTTATGTTCTTTTACGGAAGGCATCATCGAAGGAACGATCGTACACTCACTTAATATTACTTGTTGTGTGCAGGAAATAGAATGCTGTGGTAATGGAAAGGAAAGATGCCTTTTTGTTGTTCATTTCCTGAATAAGTGATATCGGCTCTCAGGAAGAACCTATTATCACTCCAAGTTCAGAAGGTATGAACCTTCCAATGGCTGCAACGATACCAGGTCCGTCCGTAGTTTCCCTGCAAACGATAGCATGTTCCATTATCCCAAGTCTTTCTATGCCGTATATATCTCTTGCATGCCCGGTTCTTTTTACTGCAGCTTTAAGCTCTGACCTGGTGATGGCATTTGCTGTCACCCTGTCATACCCGGCCTTTTTCCATTGCCACCAGGTGTCTGCCTGATCTTTACTGAACTTACCTTGTATTTGGGGTTTGTTGCTTATGATCTCTACTTCTACAGGCAGATATCTTATCATGCCAAAACGCAATGATATTTGTCTGGCACTCCCCGCTCCCAGATTTTTCATGTTCTCAGGTAATATGGTTATTTTTGTGCCTATATCCACAATGAGCCTGTCTTCTTCAATTGAGTCGATAAACCCTTTGTATATTGTCCCTTCATCCGGACTGGATGTGGGAGTTCCATATTGTCTTATGAGAAGGTTGCTTGCGAATTCCTCATCTTCCCCTTCGATTTCAGCGATCGTCCATCTATCGCTGGAAACAGTGATCAGGACCTTTGCAGCCAGTTCTTTCAGTTCATTTGCAATAGTGACAGAAATTGCATCTATAGTTTTATTTTCGTTCCCATAGATCTTTATGCATAATGTGATCTTCTTCATGTCTTATTATCTCTTACTGGTTTATAAGTGACTCAAGAAGATCTTTTGTCTCACTGAAATACTCAAGTGTAACATCGTCGGTCACGTGATATTCCTGCATGATGTTCTCGATCTTTTTGAGGTCCCTCTTGAAAGGTCCCAGTCTCCTTATAACGGTTTCCGTATCAGCTCTACTGGTGATCAGTTCGTTGTAAATTGAGACGATAGTATCGTTCAGCCTTTTGATCTTCTCATATATGTCCTGCTCATGATCATTGGCAAAAACTCCGTTCCTGTTACCAGTCGGATCTTCGTTACTTTCATCCTCTGCTTGGATCATTCCTTCAGGCAGCTCACCCTCCAGTGCAATGATGAGATCTTTGAGTGCTTCTACTACCTTAAAACCTGATTCTGTAAGTTCCACATATTTAACCCTTCCTTCCATTGTGAATTTTACCAATCCATATTCTTCCATTTTTGAGAGAATCTTCGTTGTATGCGCAAAGGTCGAATTGATCTCTTTAGTAATTACAGAAGCATACGTTTTCTGGAAGGACCAGATGGCAAGGAGTGCCAATGTAGGTTTTTCCTGAAGGAATAGTTGCTCAGCATATTCTTTAGCCATAATTTCCCTCTCTTAATGTGATCGGTCCTGTGAATTAGAAGAGAATTATCTACAGATTTCTATCTATTTTATTGTATATTACTATATGTAATCATACCCCTGTGAAGATATTTATATTTATCGAAATCTTCTCAGAGTGTCTAATATTCCCTCCAGTCCTGCATTAGTTTTGAAAGATGTTCCGCTGAAGTGTGTCCTTGAAGCCTTGAACCCATTTGATACTAACTCCTTAAGCAGTTCTTCCATGGGTATGGCAGATATTCTCATTTGTTTTGACAGAAGATGCTGGTCATAAAAAGTTGGTATGTCCAGTTCATTTTTGCACAGCTCAACTATTTTTGCAGCATGCTCTTTCTTTCCCAGTTCTCTTTTAGATAGTTGTATTAGTACGGAGTCACAAAAATCTTTGTCATGCAAAGGCCCAAGCCACAGGGGGCCGGCAATATTTGTGTAGTTCCCACATATCTCACATTTTTCAGGTATATGCACTGCAAGTCCATAATGGACCGAGCGACTTGTACATTTAGTACAATGTGCTATGAATCCCATATTCTTTAAGCATTTGTCTGTGCTGTTAGCACTTTTTTTCACTTCAAGATATGCCCTGACATAATGCCGGGTCGCATGGCAGAACATGGGCTGCATGGCTTTTTCGTGTCTTGCGAGGTCTATTGCTATTCTTCCGAGCAGGATGCGTAACCCCATTTCACTGTGGTATTCAATGTTCAAAGGTACTGCACCGTATTTCCGGATCCCGGAATTCAAGTGTGCTCCACACAGGGGCGCAGTATCCGTAGCTGTGACGGCAAGCATATTTATGGCTGAACTGGATGCAGCGTCAAGGTAGGTAGTTGGCGACCCAAAAGGATCGATGTCTACTATGTTATACCGTTCTTTATGTAACAGTACGTTAGCATTCCCGAGGCAGATTCTCACTTTACCGGTAAGCTCATTGAGTTCTGTATTTTCCCTTATCAGGGTATATGCCTCTTCGCTCCAGTCATTAAGTGTGACATTGAGTCCTATCTCCTTTGCGATCCGAAGTCCGCGAATGCCAGAAGCCGAAAGCGCATCCACATAGGTAATATCTAACAGGTCCAGATGTTTGCGAGATGCTATGATCTCAGAATAAGCGGCAATAGATGCCACTGAGAGGTCACGATTCAGTTCCATTTCCTTATTATAAAAAACACTTGCAGAAGAGATGGAAAGCGGCTGATCATCCGGGACCATGGGGACCAATGCCCGGGTACAACCTTCTAAAATAGTCCTGGTCTTCATCGGTCCCAATCGAATGACTGTTATTATTTAACTATAATGGTCCCACTCATCCTGGGGTTACCCAGAATACTGTAATTATATGTCCCGGTTTCATTAAAAGTGTAGCCGAATGATTGCCTATAACCTATCGATCGGTTCTCCCAAAGACCATTTTCGCTCACAATAGTAAATGCTCTAATAGGGTCATTAAAATTGATCCAGAACACAGTATCTTCAGGTGCTATTACAAGGGTATTTGGAGATGAGAGGAATTTTTCAAGGCGTACGGTATAAGTGCGCGGTACTCCGGTGTCTATTACCTGTGGCCCTTCGGTCGTGGTATCTTCATCAGGCACATCTACCGTTGGCTGCTCTTCTGCAGTTATAGTACCGTTTTGTTCGGTTTCATTCAAGGAAGCATTACTTGCATTATCTGTAGTGACATTATCAGGACCTGCATCATTAACAGTATCTGTTGTATTAACATCACCATCTGTTGTCCTATCACCGGTACAACCGGACAATACGACAGCAGACAGCACAAATAACAAAACGAAAACTTTTACTTTCATCCCTATCACCTGTTTATACATTAAAAGCCTCTACCTAATAAACTTTCACTTCAAAAATGAAGAAGTTGAACTTCGATCATATGTCTATGGCTATCCTCATTCATTTCTATAAGAGCAGCGTACCCGGAAGCTGCCATGCCGGGGTTTACAACTACGGTACCTTTTGTTCTTACTATCCCTCTGGCTTCGTGTATATGTCCGCATACAATGAGTTCCGCTCTTCCGATGAAAGCTGAGAAAGATGTACAACCCACATGTCCGGATGGGATCTCATCCAGAACACCATAAGGGGGAGCATGAGTGAGTAATACTATTTTCATGTTGTCATTTTCTGCGGCCTTCATCATTTCTTCGAGCCCAGATCCAATGTCACATTCCGGAATCTCGAAAGGTGTGCAGAACGGAGTGGGATTGGACCCCCCTGAACCTATGAATACCGTATCATCTATTGTATAGGACTTTTGGTGAAGGTTCACTGCTTTAGAATTGTCAAGCACTTTAAGTATAGACGGATGATCGCAGTTCCCGGGCACTGCCAGCACAGGTACATCGAAAAGTTCGAAAAGCTCCAATGCCTTCTCATCGGGACCAAAGTTAGTAATATCTCCTGCCACAAGAGCAAGATCTATCTTACCTGCTTTTTCCAGAAGACCCTTTATCTTCGAATAGTTTCCATGAGGGTCAGCAATTGCGAAAATTCTCACTCCCGATGCACCTCTTTATCTAAATTTGCCTATAAGTCAATTATATATCTCTTAAATTTTCATCAGAAGGATCTGTCGCCTCCCAGCATTCCGCCAATTACTTTACCACCTATTCCCCCTACACCACTTGATTCATCGCGGTTCTGGTATCTTGCTGCTGCCATTATTCTGTCAGCAAGCCTGGAGAATGGGAGGCTCTGCAGGAATACTTTTCCGGGACCACGGAGAGTTGCAAGTACCACACCTTCTCCTCCGAAAAGTGCGTTTTTGAATCCACCGACAAATCCTATATCGTAATCAACACTTTCTGCAAAGGCGCATATACAGCCGGTATCAACTCTTATCACTTCTCCCGCTTTAAGGTCCCTTTCTATTATGGTGCCACCTGCATGTACAAAAGCCAGGCCATCACCTCTTAACTTCTGCAGAATAAAACCCTCGCCGCCGAAAAGTCCTGCTCCAAGTTTCTTCGTAAAAGTAAGCTCAACTTCTATTCCCTTTGCAGCACAGAGGAACGAATCTTTCTGGCAGATAAATCCCCCTCCCAGTTGGGCAAGGTCAAGGCAAATGATCTTTCCCGGGTAAGGAGCTCCGAACGCTACATAGCCTTTGCCTTCTCCTTCGTGAATGAAATTGGTAATAAAAAAACTCTCTCCTGTGATAGCTCGTTTAAGGCCCTTCAATAAGCCTCCACCGGTAGATGTTTCCATTTTTATACCTGGTCCCATGTACATCATGGCGCCTGCTTCGGCTCTTACGCTTTCCTTGGGATCCAGCTCTATTTCTACAAGTTGCATATCATTTCCGATAATCTTATAGTCGATTACATCTGCCATATTTACCTATCCTTTAAACAAGTTCAGACACAAAATATTCTAGTTGATATCTATAATTGCTTCTGCTACTGGTATATAGTTTTAGCGGAAGCAAAGATAAAAACTTAATTATATCAGGTGTGCATAAGTGACAAGGTGAGGTCAGACATGAAGGACAAAAGAGCGATTCTTAACGAAAATGCAAATTTAACAGCTCAGTACCATCATGATGCTCTTCAAGATAAATTCCGTGCAATAACGGATGATCAAAAAACAAATAGAATTGATTTTAGTACACGCCTGAATCCCATGGGTTCTGTTTTCCAGTATCAGAATGATATTTTGGATCTTAATGATCTGATAAATAAGTCCAAGGGCCAGATAGGCCAATATCCGGATAACCGATATCTGGAATTAAGAAATGCTGCAGCACTCTTTGTAGGAAAAGGTCTAACATCTGCTAACATCGTAACAGGCAGCGGAATATGTGAGATCATAAGACTGGTTTTGGGTTGTACTCTTGAAAAGGGAGATATAATACTTACACCATTCCCCGCTCCTCCGGAGTATGCCCGGTATTCTATGTTATTTGGGGCACGTGTCATTCCTCTTCCCCCTCATGAACTACTGTTGGCAGAAGACGATGTGTTATCATGTGCCAGGGTGGTGCTGTTACCCAATCCCGGTAATCCGGGAGGTCGCCTTATTTCCAGAAAGGAATTAAGGCTTTTTGCGGAGAGGTGTGCGGAACACAGGACCCTGCTCATTGTGGATGAATCCTGTATTGAATTGTGTGATCCATCCCAAACCCTTGCGGGACATATTTTCGATAATGATTTTATTGTGATCGTTCGTTCCATTGCTAATGCATTTGCAATTCCGGGACTTAAAGCTGCATACGCCATAGTTTCCGAGAATTTGACGCAGTTCCTTAACAATGCTCGACTTCCATGGAGTATTGATGCTTTTTCAGACGTATTATGTACGGCTGTGCTCAATATGGAAGGTGGTGTCAACTCCGGATACCTCAAAGATTCCAGGGAGCTTGTACAGTCTCAGCGCAATTATCTGATCAACCGTATAGGGCGGATATATGGTTTTTCCCCTCAGCCATCTGATGCGAATTATCTTCTGGTGGACCTCAAGGACCTTTTCATGGACTCTGGCACGCTTGTAGGAAATCTGGCATCAAAAGGTTTTCTTATAAGGGACTGTAGTTCCTTCTTCCAGGCAGAGAAACAGTTTGTCAGGATCGGTCTGCGTTCACAGGAAGATAATGATATACTTCTGAAAGCTATAGGTGAGGTTCTTACTGAAACAAGCAAAGAGGATGCGAGAGAAAGGCTGGAAGTTACCATTGAAAGCGCTGTGGCGGGGTCCGCCCCGGCCAGCAGGGGTACATGCCAATATTATCCTTGTCATTTCAAGGGACAGGATTGCACTTTCTGCTTTTGCCCTTTCTATGCCTGTGAGGATGAGCGTACCGGAGGCAAGTGGATAACCGGCTCAAGCGGTAATAAAGTATGGAGTTGCGAGAACTGTACCTATATACATCAGTCCACCTTATCTCGTCAAATACTTGATCTACTCATGGAAGACGGGGACACTGAAGATAACATAAAAAAAGCATGGGATAAAATAATAAAGCCTTTGCTATAATTTATGTTATCTTTTTGGAACATGTAAATAGTGGAGCTGAAGCTTTACACAAGTTTAATTTAATTGCAGTAAACTTAATTAAATAACTTAATATAGGTCCTGTTATCTAAAAAAAAGACGATAACTGTGTCAAGACAAACAAAATTTATCCCGGTCAGAGAACATCTGCTAAAGGTCCAGCCATGCAAACACGGAGGCCTGGTGAGAAAAACATCCCAGCAATACGGCATACCGGAATCCCAACTATTGGATGCAAGTGCCAGTCTTAATCCATACGGCACTCCTTTTGATCACCCATACACCGGGCTTGATATGGACAGTATATTACGCACCGCCCTTAACAGGATGGAGCAGTATCCGGATAACCGTTACACGGAGTTCAGGAACGCAGCTGCCAGTTTTATAGGGAAGGGCATGACAGCAGAAAATATTATTCCAGGTAACGGTTCCTCAGAAATAATCCGGCTGGTGGCAGAGACTGTTATAGAAAAAGGAGACATAGTACTTATTCCATCACCTACTTTCAGCGAATATGAACAGCAGTGCAGTATATTCGGAGCTGAGATCCGATATATAAAACAGGAAATGCTTCCGGATGTGCCAACGGATATCTTGCAGGGTGCCAGGCTTCTTTTCGTATGTAATCCCAATAATCCCACCGGCAAGTTATTCACCCGGGAAGAACTCCTGGGGCTCATTGACAAATGCCGGGAAAATGAGGTTATCCTGTTCGTTGATGAAGCCTTTATAGAACTGGCAGATCCCTCACAGACTATTGTGGATCTGGTGGAATCCAATGATCACCTGTTTATCCAGCGTTCCCTTACCAAGGCTTTTGCCATTCCTGGCATCAGAATGGGCTTTGGGGTCGCCTCTGTAAAGATGGCAACATTGCTCAATAATGCAAGGCTTTCCTGGAACCTGGGATGTGTGGCAGAAGAAGTAAGCACTGTTCTCATGAATATGGAAGGTGGGTGCTACAGCCGATATCTTCTGGAATCCAGGGAAATGATCGCCAGAGAACGGGAGTTCCTCATGCAGAGGCTGGAACGCCGCGGATTCAAGCCGCTTGAAAGCACGGTGAATTATATTTATGTGGACATAAGCGATCTGTCCATGGACTCCACAGAATTAACCGAAAGAATGGCGGCACATGGTGTTCTAATAAGGGATTGCAGCTCTTTCCAGGACCTTGGAGGACATCATATACGCATAGCTGTACGTACAAGAGAGGAAAATCAGCGGATAGTGGACTGTATAAGACAGGTCATTCAGGAATGGGGAAAAGAGCAGGCAATCCTTTATCTGGAGCGCAACCTTGCAAAGGCCCGGGACAAAGGGTCTCTGGGAAGCAACAGGGAATGTAATTACTATCCATGCCATTATGAGGGACAGGATTGCACTTTCTGTTTCTGTCCCTTCTATCCGTGTCAGGATGAGCGTACGGATGGCAAGTGGATAACCGGTTCAAGTGGTAATGATGTATGGAGCTGTCTTGAGTGCAGGATCGTGCATGAACCAGATGTTGTAGAAAAGATGCTCGCTGTGCTTACTGCTGAGGGCTGCACTGAAGAAGCTCTTAAGAAAGCGTGGGAAAAGGTCATGGAGCCTCAATTATGTTCTTCACAATAAGCGCATTTGATCTAATTGCTGTATTATTCCTGGCGTTTATCATTGATCTGGTATTAGGAGAGCCACCTTTTGCCATACATCCTGTTGTATGGATAGGTAATCTTATATCATTTTTCAAGCACAGAGCACCTTCCAAGAACAGAAGGCTTTATGGTATCTTCATGGCATTGTGCTGTATTCTTTTCGCTGCCCTTATAGGCATTGTTGCTACTTTGATAATGGATACCGAAAGCATACCTGCAGTTATCAGATACCTGGTGGCAGCCTGGTTCCTTAAGATCACTTTTGCTGTGCGTTGCCTGATGGATGCTGGTAAAGAAGTGTATGGACAACTTGCTGCAGGAAATCTGGACGGAGCAAGGAAGAAACTCTCCATGTATGTGAGCAGGAACACTTCAAAACTAACACAGGAGCAGGTATCATCGGCCGTGATAGAAACATCATCAGAGAACTTTGTTGATGGTATCCTTTCACCGTTGTTCTACTTTGCTTTGTTCGGGCCATTCGGGATAATCGCTGCATACGTATTCAAAGCAACAAGCACTCTTGACTCCATGGTGGGTTACAAAGATCTTCAATACTTGAAGCTTGGCTGGTTCTCTGCAAGGTCTGATGATGTGTTGAACTGGATCCCTGCCAGATTGGCACTGGTACCTATATTCATAGCCTCTACTCTCTTACGCCTGGTACCAGCATTTTCAAGATCACTTGATCCCATAAGTGCCGTTAAGCTTGCGATAGAGGATGGAACTAAGACCCCATCTCCAAACTCCGGCTATCCGATGGCAGCTTTTGCAGGAGCCATGAGGATCCGTCTTGAGAAACCCAATGTGTATGTGCTGGGTACAAGAAATCCCTATCCGCAGTTCTTTCACATTAAACTGGCACGCAATCTTGTCCTGAGCTCTTCTGTGATCTCTGTGCTGATGTGTGCTTCCATGCTATTCATTATCATGAATCGTTTCTATGTATTTTATTAAGGTCTGACCAAAGTGATGAATATGAAATTATCAGATATCAAAAGCAATGATATGAAAAAGGATCAGTCGAAGGAATTGGAAGGTGATGTTCCTCTGGATATAAGAGATATACTGGAAGAAGAGGGAATCACTGTGCAAATGCTTGTTGACACGGCACTGGAGCTCTATGTGCCTCATCCTGGAATAGAGACAAGGGAAAAGGCAGAAGAGGTGTTTCTGGGGGAACTGGATCTAGCTCTGTCCGACCCGAACCTATGTCTTCTCATATACGCTGGAATACTCCTGGAAAAAGAAGGACGCAACGGTCATCTTCCGAACATCAGCAGGAAATCCTATGAAAGAGATCTTACGTTCATAATCGCTGACGAAGTTATCGGGATGAGTATTTCCAGGTACATCAGTGGTGATAAGGGCACTTTTGAGTTTGTACGGTTCGATAAGCAAAAACCAGGTATTCTTTCAAAGCTAGGTCCTTTTATGGACGATGTCATCGGAGGGCTTATTGGTGGTGTCTCTGCAAGCATGTATACCAGGAGCATGGCCAAGTCCGGTCTTAAGAAAGAAAAAGGAAGCGAGAAAAAGAACAAAAGTAGTGACAATGCTGGTGTGATCGCAGGATGAACAATTTCCTTCTGGCAGTACGTTCGAGCTTTGGTTTTCTCTCCACGATTCCTGTCGGGCTGACAATGGAAGGTCTGGATGAGTTTTTCAAGAGAACTTATTTGCATATCCTTGTAGGGGCTATTTTGGGGCTACTTATGGGAGCATTTGCTTTCTTAGCCATGATGACATTGCCACAGCAGATAAGCGCTATACTGATCGTTGTCTTTGTATACTATCTTACAGGTCTTAACCATCTTGATGGCCTTGCAGATTTTGGTGATGGTGTGACTGCTCACGGATCTGTGGAAAAGAAGATCCGTGCTCTTAAGGATGTCGCACTTGGCATAGGAGGTGTGGGGTTTTGTACAATGGGTATTCTGGCGTTCTATTCATCCATAGCATCCCTTCAATCTGAAGCTCTTATCTTGTCTGGTAATGACATGTTATATGCTGCTAAAATATTACTTTGTTCCATGCTGGTGGCTGAAGTATCTGCAATGCAATGCATGCTGACGATAGCAGCGTTCGGTAAGTCTATACACGAAGGGTTGGGGTCTATCCTGGTGCAGAATACAACACTACCGAAGTATGTTGTTGGACTATTAGGTTCAGTGATAATATGTTCTCTTGCCCTGCTACCTTTCGGACTTTGGTATGGAGGAGTTATTGCTCTTACAACTGCTATCATTTCAGCTTTTGTCGTATTGAACATCAGTAACAGGCATTTTGGCGGGATGAATGGAGATGTGATCGGCACTTCCAATGAGGTGGGAAGAACTATTGCCCTTTTAACGATCGTATTATTATTGAGCTATCATAACGGAGGTATTCCATGGATGCTATAATTATGGCCGGAGGGTTGGGGAGTAGGCTTGGAATGGGTGAAAAACCATGTGTGAATTTGCTGAACAAGCCATTGATAACGTATGTTATAGATGCTTTGCACGAGGCTTCCGGTATAGGCAAGGTATATGTTGCGGTTTCTCCTGCTACTCCTCTGACCCAGAGCTTCCTTCAGAAAAAATATAATGGGAAGGTAAGGACTATTATGACCGGCGGAGGTAATTACGTAGGTGATATGATATATGCCGTAAAAGAGGCAGCCATAAATGCCCCTGTTCTGATCATTATGGCTGATCTGCCATTACTTAGGGGTAAACATATTGATTACGTTATCGAAGAATATAATAAATGTGGCAAACCTGCAATGTCCGTGTTCTCCCCTCTTTCTGTTTGCAAAGGACTTTCAGTAAGGCCAGATACGGTTTTTAATTGGGCTGGAGAATTGATAGTACCCAGTGGTGTTAATATCATAGATGGCAACAATATTGAACAGGAACAGGAGTACGAGAGTCTGGTAAGTCAGGAAACCGCATTTGCATTGAATATAAATCGTGCCGAAGATCTATGCAAATGCAAAGAGATAATAGAACAAAGATTATTATCTCAAACATGATTTGCATTATAAATCCGATCAAAGAGGTATGTGATGTCTATAGCAGGAAAAGTACTCGTGGCAGAGAATGAATATTCTCTGGATACCTTGAAGATCATCACGGGACACTCGGTACTCAAAGATCCCGACTCGATACCTGAAGAGTTGCTTCTTCTATGCAGTGTGATAGATAATCCTTATCTATTACCTTATTTTCTTGAGACGTTCTATTCCATGCAGCTTAAGGATGAGAATGTTTTCCATTTTGCCTTACTAAGGATACAGGTTGATTCACAACTACGTATGAACGAGGATATTCAGAAGCATC
>NZ_JBFYLB010000065.1:0-4659 GCF_041305605.1 Methanomethylovorans sp. | reverse complement strand
ATCTCTGGTAATTATGCCTATGTAACCAGTGATACAGGCCTGGTAATTCTGGATATAACCAATCCGGTCTCTCCGACACTTGCCGGAACTTACAGCATTGTTGGCAATTCTGTTGCTGTAGAAGATGATTATATATATGTGGCCGATGGAGACAGAGGACTTACCATACTCCACATGGAAGAATCACATAAAACAGCATTATCCACATCGATAACAAATCTCAAAGAAACCGGGGTTAGCACAGAATGGATCAACTGGACATGGACAAATCCTTCAAGCGCAGATTTCAGCCATGTAATGGTGCATATCGATGGGAAATTTGTTGTAAATACCTCTGAGGATTATTACAACTTAACGGGATTATCCGAAGGAACCACACATATCATAAGTACTAAGACTGTGTTTACTTCAGGAGGCATCAATAACACGTGGGTGAATGATTCAGCTCAGACTGTGCTTCCACCAGACACAACAGCACCGGAAACCGTTACCGATCTTAAGGAAGATGGTGTTGGTTCAAGCTGGATAAACTGGACGTGGACAAATCCAACCAATACGGACTTCAGCCATGTGATAGTCTATGCTGACAATGAATTTGTTGGAAATTCAAGCAACGGTCACTATAACTTAACAGGACTTGCCGAAGGAACCACACATACCATAAGTATCAGAACCGTTGACATGTCCGGAAATATTAATTCTGAAGGGGTCAATGATTCAGCAACAACGATAGTATCGACAGGTACGACATCTACGGCACTGCCGGTGATCTCTGAACTTTCAGGTAAGAGTATTAATTCCAATTCTATTACATTGACCTGGACAAATTCCCTTGATGTATCGACTGTTGCAATATACAGGAATAACATCATTGTTGGCAATGTAAGTGGATCGACGTTATATACCGATAGTAACCTCGCAAGTTCCACATCCTACAATTATACCCTGATCCCATACAGCAAGGCTGGAGTAGCAGGAAAAACAGTGAATATAGTTCTGAATACTGGATCATTAAGTAGCAGTAATAGTGGTAGCAGCGGAAGTAGCGGAGGAAGTACTGCAAGTAAGAGTAGTAGCAGTGGTGGTGGAAGCGGTGGTGCAGCCAGCACAGAAGACTTCTCAAACATAGCAGCAAAAGATGCAGATAGTGAATACTTGAGCATAAATGCCAATGTCACCTATGAGTTTTCAAAAGAAGGGAATCCTATACAATCAATTAGCTTCTATTCTCTCAAGAACTCAGGAGACGTAACAACCTCCATAGAGACGTTGAACAACAGATCCAAGAGTGTAAGTACTACACCTGAAGGACTCATATATAAATATGTCAACATCTGGGTTGGTAAGGCCGGTTTTGCTACTGCAGATAACATAAAAGATGCCAGGATGAAGTTCAAAGTTGAAAACTCTTGGATCGAGGAAATAGGAGTAAGCCCTGAAAATGTGAAGTTGCAGAGATATAATGGCACAGGATGGCACGTATTGCCGACTACTTTGGAAAGCGATACCACAAGCTATGCGGTATTCGAAGCCCAGACCCCTGGATTTTCGCAGTTCTCCATAACTGCTGAAAGGGAAAGTGTATCTTCTGTAATCGATGAAGCAGATACGACTCCTGTTCAGACAGATGTGGGTTCAGAAGCACAACCAGAAAAGACTCCAGGATTTGGGTTCAGCATGACTCTCCTTATGATTGGGGTAGTTGCGGTTGGGTACACATATCTGAAGAGAAAGCAAAACTGATCTTTTTTAGCCGCTGTACTGACTGTGCAGGGGTTTAGAATAGATTGAGAGATAAATAAAGTCATGATCATCTCTCAATTTCAACTTTATTTTCTATTATTTTTTTGTCTTTTAAATTATTTAATAGGAAGACTTGGCTGTTACTGCAATCTATAAAACATTATCGAAAAGGATATAGCCAAGTACTATACTTGTAGCCTATATAAGCAAAGTAAGGAAAAAGAGATCGAGAATAGATCGCCTAAATTGAGGAATTATATGGGGAGAAAAAAGAATTTGATCAGCAGGATATCTATTGTATTGATAGTGCTTACAGTATCCGCTTTTGTTGCTTGTGGTTCAACAGTGGAAGATAAGCACAATATGACAGAGGCTGAAAAGAAGCTGAGCACAGATCTGCTTGGCCTTGTGGAAGCAACGAAATCCCAAGCATCAACTGAACCTGTTGCTAATTCAGAAGGTCAAGATCTTGTGTATGTGTATGTTTATCTTTATAAGGGTAACAACACCAACGTTATAGAACCTGTGGTACAGGAAATCACCGACTGGGACGAGGAAAATTCAGTAGCTGTTGCCTGGATAAGTATAAATGAGCTGGAAGAGCTCGCCTCTCTTGAGGAAGTAAAGAACATAAGAACTGTAATGCCTCCTGTTGTGAACAACAGTTCTGCTACAACCAAAGAGAACGCAAGTGACAGCGATGGAGCTGAAGAAAACAACTATGTTGAAGATGGAAGCTGGATCAAGCTGATAGGAGTGATGATTTTTACTGCAATAATATTCAAAAAGAGATCTAAATAACTATAGATGGTAGTGGAGAGGTAAGTTTTCGATGAACTAAAAGTCGAAAATAGAAGGAGGAGTTGTATTGGGTATAGCAAATGGTCTTATTCGAATAATTGGTATTGTATTAACAATATTCTTAATATCGATTGTTATCGCCTGCGGTTCACCTGCCTCATTAGAAGAGGACGCTATTTTCCAGCTTTGTTATCAGGCTGACAAGTACAATATTACAGAATCACAGCAGAAGATCAGTGCAGATCTTCTTAATCTTATTGATGATACAACAGCATCGCAATCATCATTGGTACCTGTCAGTAATTCAGATGCTCTTCGATCGTCAAATTTCATCCCAGCCAATAAAGAAAATGGATTGGACGGGGACCTTGTGTATGTATATGTCTACCTCAAAAAGGACAGCAGCATTGAAGCAATCAAACCCTTTGTGGAAGATATCACAGACCATGATGAAGGAAATTTAGTCGCTGCAGCATGGATAAGTGTTAACAAGCTGGAAGAACTGGCCTCCCTTGAAGAAGTGAAAAGCATAAGGACAGTATTGCCTCCTGTTACGAACGTTGGATCAGTCAACACCCAGGGAGATGATGTCCATGGAACTGCCAGTGTAAGGTCCGGTTATGCTGAAGATGGAAGCGGGATAAAGATAGGAGTGATCTCGGATGGAGTGAATTATCTCGCTGAATCACAGGCTTCCGAAAATCTGCCTGACGATGTTACCGTTCTAAGTGATGGATATGGAGGAAATGAAGGCACTGCCATACTTGAGATCATACATGATATGGTACCCGGAGCAAAACTATATTTCCATGATAACGGCGCTAATATCATTGCATTCAACGCAGCTATTGATGAGCTGGTTGCGGCGGGTTGCAACATTATAATCGACGATGTTGCATGGTACGAAGAACCTTTTTTCGAGGATGGAATCGTAGCTTCCCACATTGAAGATGTGATAAATAGCAATAATGTACTATATCTGTCTTCAGCAGGCAATGAGGGAGATACTCATTATCAGGGAACATACGTTAATGATGGTGACAATTTCGATAGCGAATACTTCATTGTACATATGGAAACTGGAAGCAGTATCAAGGTCATTCTCCAGTGGGATGATCCCTTTGGCTCATCAACAAATGACTATGACCTTCTCCTGTACGATGAATATGATGTCTTAGCCATCTCAAATAGTACCGGACCTGATCCATTAGAGTGGATAGAGTTCTACAATGATGGACCAGAGCAGGATTACTATATAGGTGTATACAACTACGAGGGGATGGCAGAAGCAAGGACTCTTGAATTGTTCTTTTACCCTTCACTTGGAGCCTCTGTTGATAATAGCAATCTGGTTGTCGAAGATTCCATATATGGTCACCCTGCTGCCCCAAGTGTCGTTGCCGTGGGAGCTGTACCCTGGAACAATCTAAACACCATTGAATACTATTCCTCCCAGGGTCCGGTGACAATTGTCTATCCTGAAGAATACCTCAGACAAAAACCCGATATATGTGGAGTGGATGGCGTATCCACATCTACTCAGGGCTTCACTGAATTTTGGGGAACCAGTGCCTCGGTTCCTCATGCTGCAGCGATCGCTGCACAGATATGGAGTAGCAATAATTCAATGACCGCTACAGAAGTACGCAATAGATTACTCTCCGATGCCGTTCAAGATATTGATACACCTGGATTTGATTATGTCTATGGCTATGGAATAGCTGATTCTGCTAAATATTTCATAAACTTAATGGGAGACCTGATACCACCTAGATCCATAACGGACCTTCAAGAAACCGGGATTGGACCAGGCTGGATAAGATGGACATGGACAAATCCGGCTGATCCGGACCTCAAACATGTGATGGTATATATTGATGGTTCCTTTATCGCAAATACAACTGAAGAGTTTTACAATCTAACAGGATCGGCACAGCAAACAGCACATACTATCAACATCAAAACCGTGGATACTTCCGGAAATATTAATGACATGTGGGTTAATGACTCCGCAACAACTTCACCGGCAAATGGAGTTACTGTGGAACTTGCCAGTCGCTTTGAGGGAGAAATATTCAATGTGGCTGTAACAGGTGACTATGCCTATGCAGCTGA
>NZ_JBFYLB010000064.1:0-12286 GCF_041305605.1 Methanomethylovorans sp. | reverse complement strand
GAAACCTGGAAGTCTTTAAATGCCCAAAGCTCTAACCCTGCTCGTTTGTGTATTAGTTGTCCTGATCAGCCTCCCGTTGACTGTGGGAGCTGATGATACGGGCATCCGGATAGTGGATATATATTCAGATCTCGACTCATGTGATGTGACAATAACTTCCACCACTACAACTACTGATCTTGTTCTCAGGCTGGAATTGCTTTACAAAGGAAATATTCTTGATACTCAGGAAATTGGGATTGGCAGCACCAAGCCTAATACTGACATAATGAAAGTGGTACTGTGGAACACCGATGAAACAAAGGATGGACAATACAGTGTCTCAGCCAGCATATTAAAAGATACTGAAGAAATAGCGAGTACAAAATACGATTTCGTTTATGGCAGCAGGACTATCCCCAGGGTAAAGGTCGATGACCTCAGTGTGAATTCGCAAGGTTTCAGCATTATGGTGACACCTCAGGAAGCAGTTATTTTTGACCTGGACTACATGCTTCTGGACGGGGATGAAGTGGTTTATAGCGGAACTGAGAAAAAAATAGGATTGCATACCACGCCACAAGAGATCAGCAAGGACTGGAATATCCTGCTCACGAACAACAAGGAATACATGGGAAGAGTAAAGATCAGGCTTACTACACCATTTTCTGCTGCTTTGGCCTTCACTGAACCTTTTGTTGCCAGAGATGACGTAATTATCACCGATACTTACGAAGATGAGATCGGTGCAAGTGCCACTATTGAAGGAAGATCACAGGTACCTTATGAGGGTTTTGTCAGGTTCAGAGTGTCAAGATCTACCGGGGAAACAGAAGGTGAGATAATAGATGAGCAGGAAGCAAGGTCCCCGGTACTCCTGGTCGCAGATGACGAAACAGTGGAGGCTATCTGGACCCAGAGGCTTGAGGAAGGGACTTACAAGCTGGTCATTGAAGTTGTTGGCAATGACGGTGATGTGCTTGACCGCAAGGAAAGGATTATCGAGGCAGAAGCGAAACCCGTGAACACAAATGTTAATACCTCTACTGAAGCTACAAACAACCAGACTCCCTGGATTTCAGTGCCTTCAACATTGGTACTTCTGGCAGCAGTGTATCTTGGAATGAAAAAGAAACAGTAAATTTGTTGGTGAGACTCTGTGCGTTTAGAACTGTTTATTGCTCTTAGGCATATACGTTCAAGAAAAAGGCAGACTTTGCTCTCTGTCGCTGCTATTGGCATAGCAGTGATGATACTCATGGTTTCCCAGGCATTCATGGCAGGTTTTACTCAGGAGCTTTATGGTACCACGGTGGATCAACTGCCTCATGTAGTGGTCACTCCTCAGGAAAACGAAGATTACATCCACCTTTATAAGAACATAGTCAGCAACATAAATTCCATGGATGGAGTGGTGGCTGCATCGCCTTATCTGGTGGGGGAAGCTTCTTTCAAGTTCAAGGACAAAAGCCGTAATGTGTTCATCAAAGGGGTCATACCGTCTGCAGAAGATACTGTGGCGAGGACCAGTAGAGATATTGTCAAAGGAGACTTCAACCAGCTGGAATATACCCGGAATACCATTATAATAGGAACGGCACTGGCAGAAAAACTAGAGGTGCAGCCAGGAGATGTGGTCGAAGTGTCATTCCCGGATGCAAATCCCCTGTCTCTCGAAGTGATAGGTGTATTCGACACTGGTACGCCCCTGGATGAAACACTGGCCTATAGCTCCCTTCAAACAGCCCAGGATTTTTTCGGTACGCAGGATGTGATCAATGGCATATCCCTGCGTATAGTGGATTTCAATCAGGACAGGGAGATTGCCAACGGCATAAAAACTCTTGGATATAATGCTAAAGGGTGGACCGAGAACAATCCGGAAATATTAAGGACAATTGCTATAGAAAAAAGTTCCAATACAATAACCCTGGGATTCATATTGCTGATCGCCTCTTTTGGTGTTGTGAGCACTTTGAATATGGCCGTCATGAGCAAGATAAAAGAGATAGGTATACTTCGAGCCATGGGTGTGGAAGCCTCGGGCATACGCATGATATTTCTGTTAGAAAGCAGCATACTCGGCCTGGCAGGTGCATTGGCCGGGGTTGTATCAGGAGCAGCTCTTGCACTTGCAATTGGCAGTTATCCGATGCCTGAAGAATTTTATGGAATAAGCTCAATACCTGTGATCGTCAGGTTCACAGATGTCATGACCATAATACTAATTGTGTTCCTGCTGAACCTTGCAGCAGGCATTTACCCTGCTCAGAGAGCAGCTCGCCTTGACCCTGTGGAAGCAATAGCCTCACATTAAAAAGGCTGTTTTTTATTCACTTTTATCCAGAAAACAGAACCTGATCCTGAAGGATTGTCATAGATACCAACTTCACCGTGGTGAAGTTCTGTTATTTTCTTTACGATAGCAAGACCTAGTCCGCTTCCCTGAGTCACTTCACTGGAAACTCGTTTAAACCTTGTAAATATAACGTCCTTGTACTCATCACCGATGCCAATACCAGAGTCAGCGAATGTTACTTTCCATGAAGGACCTTCGTCCTCTATGCCTAAAACAACCCTGCTTCCTTCGGGACTGAACTTGATAGCATTGGATAGCAGGTTAGAAAAGGCTTCTTCCATCAAAGGATTCACATCGGCAGGATAAATACCCTTAACCGGATACTCTAGGATCATATTTCTTGCTTCCAGCAGAGGTACAAACCCGCTGGAAACTTTCCTCAGCACATCAAGCAGATCGAGCTCCTCAAAACTTATCATTTCAGTGTTTTCAAGTTTACCTAACATCGAAGCAGTATTAATGATCTGGATAAGATTTTCATTTTGGGCGTAAATTTTCTCAACAATAGACTTTTCCTCATTCACCCCTATTTTATCCAGCAGAATCTCAGAATAGCCTCTGATAATGGTGGCAGGATTCAGCAGGTCATGACGCAAAATATCTATAAAAAGAACCTTAAATTCATTGCTGCTCTTAAGATCAGCAACATATTGCTGAAGTTCTTCCTGGGAATGCCTGAGATCCGTAATATCTTCACCAGTGCTGATCACTCCAATAGCCTTCTTATTTTCATCTATCAGAGGAACGTTTGTCCATAATATCAACCTATTTTCACCATTATATTTGAGTACAGGATTTTCACATTTTACCATACAATTACCGTTAAGACATTCTAAAAACACATCCTTTACATAATTCCGATAACTCTCAGGAACGAAAGCTGCTATCCAATCTTGGCCAACTATCCCATTCTCACTGTAGCCGAGAATTTCGCAGCCTTTCCTGTTTATGAAAGATACGTGTCCATCTCGGCCAAGGACTACTACCATCACCCCAATATTTCCAAGATATTCAGAAAGTTTATCTTTTTCATAAACCAGAATTTGGTTAATATGCTGCCATACTTTAAGATCTTCTTTTAATTTCTCATTTGCTGAAGATATAGTGATAGTGCGCTCCTGCACAAGATTGTTTATGCTTTGACGATAAGATTTTAATTTTTCTTCTGCAACTATTCTCTCAGTGATATCA
This sequence comes from Methanomethylovorans sp., assembly GCF_041305605.1. Classification (GTDB taxonomy): domain Archaea; phylum Halobacteriota; class Methanosarcinia; order Methanosarcinales; family Methanosarcinaceae; genus Methanomethylovorans. The sequence goes on along the minus strand of NZ_JBFYLB010000064.1, from coordinate 8,757 downwards.
CGGATGACAACTATGTTAGCCAGGCTGCCGTTATAGATGATCTTCGTACCCAGCCCTTCTACCCAAAATTCACGTCCTTTTTTTGAACGTACCTTATATGTGCTGAGATAGCCCCCTTTTCCCCTTATCACATTCAGCTGATCTTTAATAGCCTTAATTTTATATTCTTCACATAAATAATCAAGCATATTGTGGTTCATGGAAAGCTCAGAGTCATCAACGTCAAACATTCTGGCCAAAGCCATGTTGAACATCAAGATCTTTCCTTTGAAATCCAACACCGCCATGCCGTCAAGGGTATTATCCATGAAAGCCTTGCATTTTTGTTCACTTTCATTAAAAGCCCGCAAAGCTATTTCTCGTTCATGGAAACTCTTTATACAGTTGCATATTGAAAAAAGCATGGTCCTTTCTCCTGAAAGAAAGGGACCTTCGTCTGCCTCTGGGCGTTCGTCCAGGTAGAATACTTCAGCAGATACAACTTCTGAACCTGGAGGAGCACATGAACACGAAAGTTTCCAGGGAGTGATCTTAAAACGAGAAGTTTTGAATATTCTACCGTTTACCTTTATTCTGATACAGGTGATAGAAGGAAACTGAAAACCGGAAGGTAATGTATCAACTACCTGTTGCATCACATATTTAAAATTTTCATTATTTGCTATTATGCCCGATATTTTACAAATGCAGTCAATCTCTGCATTCTTACAATCGTCGATTGTGCTGCTCATTTGTACCACTTAATTTGTAAGATCAAATGATAAATCAATTCCAATAAATATTGTAATGGATAAAAGCGAATACTATAAAAATAAGATATCTTTGAGCATGTATATACTTTGCGAAAGATTTCAAGTATTGAAACCGTAAAACCGATTGATCGTAAGCTATGCTTTATTAATCTGCATCCAGAAAACAGAACCTTTACCCGAAGGATTGTTATAGACACCCACTTCGCCACCGTGGAGCTCTACTATCTTTTTTACGATAGCAAGTCCAAGCCCGCATCCTTTAGTCCCTTCACCGGAAACCCTCTTGAACCTTGTGAATATGACTTCCTTGTGCTCATCACTGATACCAATACCAGAGTCAGTGAACGTTACTTTCCATGAAGAGCCTTTGTCCTCCAGGTCTAAAACGACCTGGCTTCCTTCTGGACTGAACTTGATGGCATTGGATATAAGATTCGAGAATACTTCCTCCATAATGGGATTCGCATAGACAGGATAACTACCCGTAGCCGGGCATTCAAGAGTCATACCTTTCTTTTCCAGTAGAGGTGCAAACCCACTGGAAACTTTCCTCAGCAAATCAAGCAGATCAAGTTCCTCAAAATTTATCATTTCAGTTGTTTCAAGCTTGCCAAACATTGAAGCCGCATTGATTATCTTGATAAGTTTCTCGTTTTGGTGATAGATCTTTTCAACGATAGATGCTTCCTCTTCACGTGCCATTGTTTCAAGAAGGTATTCAGAATAGCCTTTTATGATGTTAGCAGGATTTAGCAGGTCATGGCGCAGGATATCGATGAAAAGGAGTTTCAGCTCATCACTACATTTGAGTTCATCAGCATATCTCCTGAGTTTCTTCTCAGAGAGCCTTATATCTGTAATGTCCTCCCCGGCACTGATACACCCAATAACTCTGCCTTGTTCGTCCAGAAGAGGCACATTCGTCCATGAGATCAGCTTCTTCTCACCAGCACGTGTGTACACAATGTTTTCATAATTCCTTGTGAGATCACCTTTAAAACACATTGAGAACTGAGCATTTAATTTATTTTGCTCATCCTTTGGTATGAAGTTCGCAATCAAGTTTTTTCCTATAATCTCATCCTTATCATAGCCAAGAAGCTGGGCTCCTTTAAGGTTAATAAGAGAAACACATTTATCCGTATCCAGGACAATGATCATAACCCCAACAACATCAATGTAATTCTGCAATCTGTCTTTTTCATGTCTCAGAAGTTGTTCTGCGCGTTCCCTTCTTGACATCTCTTTCTGCAACTGCTCGTTGATCGACCGGAGTTCTTCCGTACGTTCAAGGACCAGCATTTCAAGGTGATTATAATATGCTTTTAACTCATCACTCAGATCCATTTTATCAGTGATGTCCAGAATAGCCACTTTACCGATCGGATTTCTTTTGGATAAATCTTTTATGTCCGGGCCTTCGGCAGAAGTATCACGTGTTTCACCGGATTTCATTGTAGATCCCACCTGAAACATGTTGTACTACAGAAGCATCCTGTCAAGCATACATTTTTTGAAATAATTTTTGTATGTGCGGCAATATTTTTAATTAGACACATAGTATGCAACCACCCACTTATAGATGAGATTGGAGTAACATCCATAAATCATTTCCTATTTGAAACAGTAACATGCATCTCTATGGAAATATATACCACTCGAATCAAATAATATCATTACTGATCTCTTCTATACCAAGGGACTTACATCGAGATATCCGCTGTTCAGATAGAAGATATCTAAATGTTTTAAAGAGGGCATAGATCTTAAAATAAAAAGACAGTATGTGTGAAGAACGATAACCACTGATATAGAATAGGTATTTATCGTCCTTTATAGAGTCGTCCATGAACCTAACTACGCCATAACAGCGAGAGAACTCCATCACCATACCTTGAGCCATGCGGGGACCTAGGACAACTGCATCCACTTCCATACCGTCGGCACCTTTTACACCATCTATATACCCATAGTTAAAGATGGTCGGAACTGGGGAAAAAAATACCTTTCTGTAGTGATCACCTGATCTGTTATATTTGAAAAAACTGTATTTTGGAGTTTCGATCACAACCTTCATGAAATGTATTGCACATGATCGTTGAAATTATTTACTGTCCTGTGACAAGATCAGTTCACTCACTCTCAATGGCTTCTACCGGATTAAGAGAAGATGCCTTACGGGCAGGATAGGCACCTGTAATGACATTGATAATGAAAGAAAATACTCCGGCATATACGAAATTGAGAGGATCGATCTTTATGGGCAAAGTTGTGAGTCCGTAATAAACTTCCTGAGGAAGCTCGATCCTATAAGAGCCAATACCCAGTGCAGCCACGTAGCCCATAATGCAGCCAAGTAGCACACCCACGGTACCAAGAATTACAGCTTCCATGATAAAGATCAAAGTAATGTTCTTTCTGGGAATCCCCATGGCCATGAGCATGCCTATCTCCCTTTTTTTTTCCATGACTATGGTGACCAGGGTATTTGCTATGCCAAAACCTGCTATGAAGTAGATCAGAGAATAGTATATCCATACAATAGCAGTCTGGGTGTTCAAAAGTTCAAGGATCTCTTTGTTTGATTCTATCCAGCTTACAGCATCAAGACCTGTATCTTTTTCAATAGCTGCTGCTATGATATCGGCCTGAAAAGGATCCTGTACCCGCAAGTTAATGGAACTTACAACACCTTCCTTTGAGAAGTAATCCTGAAGGGTCTCCAGGCGGACATAGGCTGTGGTTTCGTCAGCATCAGTGCCCGTATCAACGATACCAATGATCTTGAAATTACTTGAACCTGCTAAGGGATCTACCATGGTCACCCAGTCACCCAGTGATGCATCGAGCTCTTCGGCCATATTATCACCTATGACAATACCATGCCTGCTGCGGTCCAGATCCAGAAAACTTCCACTGGTCAGATCTTTGCTCACATGGCTAGTTTGTTCTTCTGAAGATGCATATACACCATGGAGAGCCGCTCCCACTGCGTTGTCTTTAAAAGAAAGGGCGGCCTGTCCCAGCAGAGAAGGAGATACAGCCTCTACACCATCGATCCCTTCTATAGAACCTGAATAATAAGAAGAAAAATGCAGGTATTCATCATCTTGGTCCTGGGAGCTTACAACGATATGTGGCGAGCTCTCCACAGTGACCCTTACCAGTTCTTCCGTAAAACCTGACATCATGGACATAAGCACTACTATGACCCCTACAGCCAAAGCTACGGAAAGAACTGCAAAAAGTGTATGTCGTTTCCTTGCGGTGATGTGGCGAAGAGCTATTTTCAGTTCATACATTATCTTGGTCTACACATAGTATGTGGGACAGCAGTTATTTATGTTTTGCATTCCGGAAAAAGAGAGAAAATAAAAGTGGCGATCACCGGTCAGAAAGGGCAAGCTCCAGTCCTATTACTGAAAAGATACCTGCTTTGGCCCAATTCACATATTTCCCTGCATTTGGAATTTGCATGATCCTGGAACCAATAAGCCCTGCAAATATCGCCACCAGGAAAAAGACGATCAATGCCTGGGCCAGGAATACGACTCCCAGAAATACCATTTGCATCGGGACATTCCCCGCACCTGTACTTACGAACTGAGGAAGGAATGCAAGGAAAAAAAGAGAAACCTTTGGGTTCAGAATGTTCATTACAATACCTCTTCTGAAAAGGAGCTGCACATCGGTCTCTTTAACATCGAAGGATGAGAAGAGAGTTACACTTTCCTTTAGTGCCTTGAAAGCCAGGTAGAGGAGATAAAGAGCACCTGCATATTTTACTACTGTAAATGCAAGTGCAGATCTATACACAATGGCAGATATACCAAGTGCTGCGGCGGTCGTATGGAACAGCAATCCTGTACACAGACCTGATGCAGTTGCCATTCCAGCCTTTTTCCCCTGTGAAACACTTATGGAAAGAACAAAAAGAATATCGGGACCAGGAAGTAAAGTGAGAGCTACAGAGACAGCAATAAAATAGAGAAGTTGCATTGATTCGATCAATATCTCACCTGTCCCATTGAAAATGAAACTTAAAAAAGCAGGAAACAAGATAAAAGAGAGGAATTAGAGTTGCACGTATCTGGCAATATCTCCTAGATCTTCCTCTATTCTGAGCAACTGATTATATTTTGCAGTACGCTCACTGCGTGCAGGAGCTCCTGTCTTGATCAGATCGGCCCCAATAGCCACAGAAATGTCCGAGATAGTATTATCCTCAGTCTCTGCAGAACGGTGGCTGACCACTACAGCGTATCCGTTACGGCTTGCAAGAGTTGCTGCGTCGAAAGCTTCGGAGATCGTACCTATCTGGTTCACTTTCAAAAGCAGGGCATTGGCAGCACCCATTTCAATACCTTTCGCAAGGCGGCCAGTATTGGTCACGAAGATATCATCACCCACAATAAGGGTTTCCCATGCCTCAGCAGTCAGGTTTGTAAAATCCTCGAAAGCTTCCTCATGGAAAGGATCCTCGATGTAGATGATCGGATAACTATCTATCAATTCCAGGTAGAGATCAGTGAGTTCTCCGCCATCCAGCAACTTGCCATCGATGGAATATGTTTCCCCGTCAAAGAACTCAGATGCTGCAGCGTCAATACCAATAGTAATATCTGATTCGCTGTAACCTGCTTCTTCTATTGCGCTCATCAGGGCGTCAAGGGCATCCGTGGTCATGGACAATGGTGGAGCGTACCCTCCTTCATAGCCAACGTTCGTTGCTGAAGCACCGTATTTGTCTTCAAGTACCTTGCGCAGGGCATGATAGGTCTCAGCTCCCATCCTCAGAGCTTCGGAATAAGTATCAGAACCCTTGGGCTGAATCATGAATTCCTGAATAGCAAGGTCGTTACCTGCATGTTTACCGCCATTTATAACGTTCATTGTGGGAACAGGAAGAGTATGTGCGTTCGTGCCTCCAAGGTACCTGTATAGAGGAATGTTCAGGGAATCTGCGGCTGCCTTTGCAACTGCCATTGAAACACCCAGAATAGCATTGGCACCCAACGTCATCTTATTATCAGTACCGTCCATGGCTATCATAAGAGCATCTATGCCGCGCTGGTGGCGAACATCCATTCCCACGAGGTCACCTTCAAGAGTAGTGTTCACATTGTCCACTGCATCGAGAACACCTTTACCTCTATAGCGGTCTGCCTCCTTATCCCTCAACTCAATAGCCTCATGGGTACCGGTGGAAGCACCCGAGGGAACACTGGCACGCCCAAAGCCGCAGCCAGTATAAACGTCCACTTCGACCGTAGGATTGCCCCGTGAATCAAGGATCTCTCTAGCATGCACTTTTTCTATCTTGTACTTACGTTCATCAGCAATGTAAACCATCCTGTTCCACCTCCATGTTCTATCCCATAAAAGGTTATTAGTGTATATATTGTTAGCGTGTCCTTTGGAAGGAAGGCAGGAACAGAACATTTTTTGCATAAATTATATAAACATAGAAGTATTCATATATTTTTATGAAAATAGAAAGCGCTGATATCCTGGATGAGCAAAGCAAAGAGATCATCGAATTATTGCAAAACCTTGGAGTCGGCAGAACAGAAGCTATTTCCATCGCCTGCCTCTCCTGCGGGAAAGAGATTACTTCCCATGACATTGAGCAGGCATCCGGAATGCGGCAACCCGAAGTAAGCGTTGCCATGAGGCCTTTGCGTGAGAGAGGATGGATAGAAGAACGCAATGAGAAAAAGAACTCTGATAAAGGCAGGCCGGTCAAGTACTATAAACTGATTGTTCCCCTTAGAGAGATAATAGAGACCTTTGAAGAAGAGATCCGGCAGAGGAACAAAGAAATGGAAGAAACTCTCAGGCATTTAAAGAATCTGAAAAAGCTCTGAGAGCAAAATGCTTTCAATCATCCATTTTTCCAAATATGACTGGAGAATATCCTTTTTCAATATCATTTACTCGTGCCGCATTAATTCCCGATATTTCCAGGATGCATACTTCATTTACCATGAAAGCCTTACTCTGGTTCCTCAAACAACCTGTCCTGACAATTTCATCCCTGCCTATGCTACAGTGCAGGTGTACCTTAGGACCCTCGCCTTCATAAAAAACATTTCCAATGCCTATGATCTCATGAGGTGTGCCTATTTTGACCCACATCGGGACGGGAGGCACACATGCCGCCCTGGGGCCTGCCACAAGCTCGGCCTGTTCAATGGCACCCAGCAGGAAGAAAAAAGCAGACCTTATGTTCTCTTTCCTTGAAACGGTTTGCAATGCTTCAATCAGGTCTTCACCATGATCAACTCGCAGGAAGAAAACCCTGCCAATAGTACCTGCAGTATATTCCATGCCAGACCTCAAGCATTTCCATACTCAAATACCCTGCCATCCACTAGTCGGACTATTCTATCTGTCCTCTTTGCCATTTGCTCATCATGGGTAACCAGAATGAATGTCTGGTTCCGCTCCTTGTTAAGCTTCCTTAGCAGATCATAGATCATCTGACTTGATTTGGAATCCAGATTACCCGTAGGCTCATCACCTATGACTATCTTTGGATCGTTAGCCAGTGCCCTTGCGACTGCAACCCTCTGGCTCTGACCTCCGGAAAGCTGTGGAGGCTTGTGGTCCATCCGATCTTCTAATCCCACTTCCTTAAGCAGTTTTTCAGCTAGCTCCCTTGCCTGTTTCTTGCTCTTGCCAGCTATAAGCAATGGCATCATAACATTCTCAAGGGCAGTAAAATCGGGAAGCAAATGATGGTATTGAAAAATAAACCCTAACATGTTGTTCCTGGCCTTCGACCTTTTGTCCTCGGACATGGAGGTCACATCCTGACCGTCTATTAAAATCGTGCCGGATGTAGGAGTATCAAGGATCCCGATCATATGCAGCAGAGTACTCTTTCCTGAACCTGAAGGGCCTATTATGGCTAAAAACTCGCCGCGTTTTATATCCAGACTCAGGTCATCCAATGCCCTTACCTCTACACCGTCCCCATAAACTTTGGTAAGATTTTTAATCTCAATTATGTTATTCTGCTCTGTCATCAGACTTATCCTGGATAAAAACTAAATTACCACTATAGTAGAGATGGCTTACACTATTTCACTTTTCCGGGTACAATAACATTACACAGAGAACTCCATACTGAGGTCCATCCATCTTGCAGCATGGATAAGCGATCCCATAGAGATCACATCAACACCAGTCTTCGCGTATTCTTCAAGGTTCTCGATGGTAATATTTCCTGATACCTCTATGAACACATGTTCTTTTAAACCTGCTTTTTTGAGAGTCTGCACAGTTCTCAGTACCTCTCCCGGACTCATGTTGTCGAGCATGATGATATCCACTCCGAGGCCAGCCACTAACAAGGCTTCTTCCATGGTTTCCACCTCTACATCTATCTTCTGGGTGAAACTGGCCCTTTTTCTTGCTTCGCTTATGGCTGCTTCAAAACCCATTAGCTTGATGTGATTGTCCTTAAGCATGATGCAGTCAGACAGACTGAACCTGTGGGTATCACCACCGCCTGCCATCACAGCCATTTTTTCCAGGCTGCGCATGCCAGGTACTGTCTTGCGGGTGCAGGCGACCTTTGCATCCGAGAACGCACTTACTATTTGCACACATCTGCTTGTCAAAGTGGCAATACCACTCAGATGACCCAGAAAGTTCAAAGAGAGCCTTTCAGCTCTTAACATCGATACGGAGCTGCCTGCGAGGTAGAAAATAGTATCTCCGGCCTGTATCTTATCACCATCGTGATATGGTGTCGTCGCGTGCAGGTTAAAGTACTTGAAAATGGACATTGCAACATCAATGCCTGCCAGAGTGCATTCCTCCTTAGCGAAGATGATAGCTTTTACTTCCCGCTCCGGCACCAGAGTACATGAAAGGTCATAGGGACCAAGGTCTTCCTGGATGAAACGTTCCAATTCACTGTTTAGCATCTTTACCACCGATATGTTTCAAGAGGTTTATATGTAGATTGTAATAACCTTTTCTAACTTTACAGCTT
>NZ_JBFYLB010000063.1:0-23077 GCF_041305605.1 Methanomethylovorans sp. | reverse complement strand
TGCACCCCATTGCGATAACAAGGTAGTCATAACCATATTTTTTATCACTTTTGACAGTCACCTCTTTATTCTTAAGGTCTACTGCTGTCACTTCCCCTTCCTTCCCGAAAAAGGTTTTCACCCTAGGGCTTATAAGTTTCTTTCTTGGTCTTGTGATCTCTTCAGGTGTATAGAGTTCAAAAGGAATAAAGGTAAAACCACCCTGGTTTATATTGATATCACTTTTGTCGAGGATGGTTATTTCTAACTCTTCCTTGGCGATCTTATTCCTGAACTCTCTGGCCAATATATTGGCTACCACTGACCCGGCATACCCTGCCCCTAATATCAGTACTTTTTCTTTCATATTAAACTCCCTATTTTTTATAAGTTTGTTTTTTAGATATATGTTATGGTACTGATACTTTTTCTTAGTAGCATATAAGGGCATGGAAGTACTTACTAAAAAATACATTTTACAGCAGTTCTATCCTTTAATTTTTCATAGCCAAAACTCACTGGTCTTATGAAATATAAAAAAGAGGGTTACAGATATGATCTGTAACTTTATGTTTTTAGTTCTGGAGTACAATCTCTATGTTGATGTCCTTCGGAACCTGAATGCGCATGAGTTGTCTCAATGCCCTTTCATCTGCAGCGATATCTATCAACCTTTTATGTACTCTCATTTCCCAGTGATCCCATGTTGCGGTTCCTTCACCACTGGGGCTCTTCCTCGTAGGGACTACCAGTTTCTTGGTAGGCAGAGGTACCGGCCCGGAGATGCTTACTCCAGTTCTCTCGGCAATTGCCTTGACCTGATCGCAAACTCCATCCAGATGTACCGGACTAATCCCTGATAATCTAATTCTTGCCTTCTGTGCCATATTATTCTCCTCTAAGATAAAAGGAGAGTGTCATTATTTCTGTTTGACACTCATGCACATACCGGCAGCAATGGTCATTCCCATATCTCGGATGGCGAACCTTCCAAGCTGTGGAATGGTTTTCACAGGCTCGATACACATTGGCTTTGTTGGCTTAACTGTTACAATTGCCGCATCTCCAGCCTTAATGAAGGTGGGGTTCTCTTCCTTGACCTGTCCGGTCTTGGGGTCAAGCTTCTTGTCGATAGACATCAGAGTACATGCGGTCTGTGTAGTATGACAGTGGAATACAGGAGTGTATCCAATAGTGATCGCAGATGGGTGCTGTAGTACTACGATCTGTGCAGTGAACTCTTCAGCAACGCTTGGTGGGTTGTCAGTGTGTCCGCATACGTCTCCTCTGCGCACATCGGCCTTTCCGACACCTCTTACGTTCCAGCCAATATTGTCACCAGGGGCAGCCTGTGGGATTTCTTCATGGTGCATTTCGATGGACTTTACTTCTCCACCGGCGCCAGTTGGCATAAATACGACTTTGTCACCTTTCTTCATTATACCAGTCTCTACTCTGCCGACTGGTACGGTTCCTATACCGGAAATGGTGTATGCATCCTGAACTGGTATCCTTAGTGGGAGCTTGTCCGGCTTCTCTGGTGTCTTAAGGGCGTTAAGAGCGTCAAGGATAGATGGTCCCTTATACCATGGTGTGTTCGGGCTTGGGGTCTTTGAGATGTTGTCGCCCTCAAATGCAGAGGTTGGGATGAATGGGATCTCAGATGCCTTGAAACCAACCATGCCGAGCAATTGTGAAACCTGTTCCTTTACCTCTTTGTATCTTGCTTCGCTGTATTTTGCTGCGTCCATCTTGTTGACGGCAATGATCAGCTGGTTGATACCAAGGGTTCTGGACAGGAATATGTGTTCCCTTGTCTGTGCCATAACTCCGTCAGGTGCGGCAACCACAAGGATTGCTGCGTCTGCCTGAGATGCACCTGTGATCATGTTCTTTACGAAGTCACGGTGGCCTGGGCAGTCCACGACTGTGAAGTAGAATTTATCAGTGTCGAATCTTCTGTGGGCGATATCGATGGTGATACCTCTTTCTCTCTCTTCCTTTAGAGAGTCCATAACCCACGCAAAGGCGAAGGATTCTTTTCCTTTCTCTTTTGCTTCCTGCTTGTATTTCTCGATCATATGTGCAGGTACTGCCCCAGTCTCAAACATCAATCTTCCGACAAGTGTAGATTTGCCGTGATCAATGTGACCGATGACTGCTAAGTTCATGTGTGGTTTGTCAGCCATTTAAATCGTCTCCTATTTGATATTGCTTAAGTATGATTTGTCCTAATAGTTTTTTCTACGTTTAAACCTTTCCAAGGCAAAGCTCGGGGATAAGGCATAAGCCATATCCTCTAGCTCACATGGAGAGGTAATCAGCTGCCTGTGGTATCTCCTTCTTCAGACCCTTTCTTTGTCTGATGGCTCCCACTACTTCGGTTAACAGGTTTGCAGGTAATGTTTCAAAGCCTGCAAATTCAGTGCTCCACATCGCACGCCCTTCGGTTGCCGACCTTACGTCACCGGCAAAACCAAACAGAGCAGCTACAGGTGCCCTTGATTCGATCACAGTGGTGTCACCTTCGGTGTGCATATCCATTATTATACCACGGCGACCCTGGATCTCCTTTGTGGCTCCACCCATTTGGTCCTGTGGTACTTGGATAAACACCTTCTGATAAGGTTCAAGGAGTGTATCTCCAGCCATAAGCATGGCTGCCTGTATGGCTTGCCTTGAAGCAGGAATTACCTGGGCAGGTCCCCTGTGTACAGCATCTTCGTGCAACTTAGCATCCACTAACTTGACCTTTATGCCCATACATGGTTCTCTTGACAAAGGTCCGGCCTTCATTACTTCCTGGAATCCTTCAAGAATAAGTTCCATTGTTTCGTTAAGGTACTGGATACCTTTTGTCATATCGATATAGATATTGGACTCGTATATTTCTACGATACCCTTTGCCTCATCCTTGCTCATTCCGGCAGCCATGAGTTTTTCACGGCGTTCTACTTCCTGCATGGTCATAGAAATCTCGCCATTGCGGATAAGTTCCAGCACACCCGGTTCAATGGTTTCGATCTCCACATAGAACCTGTTGTGCCTGTTGGGTGACTTTCCTTCTACAGGGCCCGCCTTGCCACGAATGGTCTCACGGTATACCACTAACGGAGGTGTAGTTGTGATCTCTACTCCCTTGTCACGTTGTATCCTGTGTGCAATGACCTCGAGGTGAAGTTCACCCATGCCCGCCATCAGGTGTTCACCGGTTTCTTCATCCAGAGTGATCCTTAGTGTTGGGTCTTCTTTCGCTACCTGTCTCAGTACCTCGACGAGTTTTGGCAAGTCTTTCATGTGTTTTGCTTCTACAGCAACTGTCACCACAGGTTCACTGCCATGTTTTATGCTTTCAAAGGGTGTCATGTTTTCCATAGTGGTTACTGTGGAACCGACTATTGCATCCCTGAGGCCCGTAACTGCAGCAATGTTACCGGCAGGTATCTTTTCGACTTCAAGCCTCTCAGGGCCCATGAAAATTCCTACCTGCTGTATCCTGTTCTTCTTAGCCGCACCGGATACATACACTTCCATGCCACGTGTCAGACTTCCACTGAAAAGTCTTCCAGTGGCTACTTCTCCTGCATGTGGGTCCATGGATATATCAGTGACCATGAATGTAAGGTCCGCAGAGGCATCGGCAATCATCATGGCTTTTCCGATGGGTGATTCTTTATCTCCATGCCAGATAGCTGCTACTCTTCCCTTCTGTGCCTGAAGGGGATTTGGCAGGAACCTTACCACCATGTCATTTACGACCTCGTGCAAGGGACATTTGTCAGCAAGGGTCTTCATGTCCTCTTTCTTACAGTAGTCATATACCTGATTGAAACTGATCCCAGTCCTTTTCATCATTGGTACACTGATAGCCCAGTTGTATAGTGCTGAACCAAAAGCTACAGTACCAGCTGCAGCATCAACTTTCCAGCCAGCTTTGTATCTCTCTTCGTTCATACCTTTGATGAGCTTGTTCACATGGTCGATAAGCTTTCCCAATCTTACCTGCATTTCCTGAGAATCGACCTGTAGTTCATTTATAAGGCGATCCACCTTGTTAATGAACAGCACAGGCTTAACATGCTCTCTTAGGGCCTGCCGCAGCACAGTTTCTGTCTGTGGCATTGTACCTTCTACCGCATCAATTACAACTACAGCTCCATCTACTGCACGCATGGCACGGGTGACGTCCCCGCCAAAGTCAACGTGACCAGGTGTGTCTATAAGGTTGATAAGGTATTCCTGTCCATCGTACTCGTGCACCATTGAGACATTGGATGCATCGATGGTAATTCCCCTTGCCTGTTCCTCCTCGTCGGAGTCCATGAAGAGCTGCCTGCCTGCCAGTTCCTTGGATATCATTCCGGCGCCCGCCAGCAGGTTGTCGGATAATGTGGTCTTACCGTGATCAATATGCGCAACTATACCAATGTTGCGTATCTTTTCAGGTGTGCCCATCAACGCAGTGACGCGCTCCACCATTTTCTTTCTTCTTCCCATAATACTACCCTGTAATGCTATTATTATCAGCAGTGAAAAGCTTAACGTGCTGCCTTTGCAACTCTTTCCTTAGCGTCCTTCCTGTTAATGGAGAAACACTTTGCATCACGATTTGCCGCAGCTATCAGTTCTGCTGCAAGGCATTCAGCCAAGGACTTCTTTGATTTGAATGCTGCCTGGCTTGCTCCCATGGAGATGTATCTCAGAGCACTGTCAACACGTCTCTGAGGGGCAGTGTCCACGGCTTTAGGAACAGAGATGCCTCCATATTTAAGCCTGACAACTTCTTCTCTGGGGCCGGCGTTGGAAATAGCCTCTATTAGCACCTGTACGGGGTTCTTCTTTGTTTTCTTATTTATTATATCAAGAGCCTCATCTACCGTGCGCATTGCTAGCTGTTTCTTGCCAGTGTTCTTTTCACTCCTCATCATACTGTTGACAAGGCGTTCAACTATTAACAAATTTGATTTGTTGAACTGTTGACGTGCATGCCTGCCGCTGGAATGTGGCAATATGACCGGTTCAAGGTTTGCATACCTTTTGAGTCCAAGGTCAACCACCTCTACCTCTGCAAGGTCCCATTTTCCGTATAATTTGTACATTGAAGATTATCTCCTTGGTTTCTCTTTGCGGCCAATGACCATTTGGTTCAGGGACACGTTGTTGACTGCAATCACTTTGAAACGTACACCAGGGATATCTCCCATTGCACCACCCATGCGTCCACCAATCCTCTCTACTGTTACTTCATCGTGTTCGTCAATGAAGTTGATAGCACCGTCCCCTGGGCAGAATGCAGATACCTGACGACCATTTTTGATCAACTGTATTCTCACACATTTCCTTATGGCAGAGTTAGGCTGTTTTGCCTCTACCCCTATTTTTTCAAGTACTATCCCTCTTCCCTGTGGAGCTCCTCCAAGGGGATCTGCTTTCACGTTCAAACCAAGCGTACGCCTGTTATACTGGGTGTCTTTCCACCTAGCATTTTGGCGAATGCTCTTTAAGGTATGAGCTGCATATTTTCCATTTGGCATAATATTTCCTCCAAGATTTCATCACAATAATATTGCGCTTTACCCTGATTCCTGTCAGTCACTGAAGTATAACATCATCTATGTCATGGTGCCTTTGTGCAACCATTTTCACTTTTTCGATGTTCTTTCCTTCACGTCCGATGGCAAGTCCCTTTTCTTTGTTCGAGACATCTACGTAAGCCAATCGTTTGTCGTTTCTTGTAGTAATGTTCACCGACTTCACAGTTACAGGACCAAAAGCATTCTTTATGAATATGACCGGATCATCTGAATATTCAACGAGTTCAATGTGCTTATCAACAGTTTTCTTCATACGGTTTATATGGTCACCATTTCTTCCAATGGCTGCTCCCATGTCGCCTGCTTTCACCACATATATTATACGGTCTTCCTCAACGATGCAATCCTTCACAGTTGCACCTGTTAAGCTTTCAAATAATGCGATGTATCTTATTCCTTCTGTTGATAGCCTGATCTCGCTCAAGTCAAGCAACTCCTCTCAAGCTGCTGCAAGTATATCGGACTCACCCGTTTCCAGGATCGCAAGGGCAGCGATCACAAAAGGTTTTCCGCAAACTGGACCAAGCTCCATGTTCGTACCGGAGTAATTGAGTACAGGTACATTTGTAGACTCGATCTGTGCTCTTATCTCTGTCGGGCAGTTGGAAGCAAGAACTACTATTTTCGCTTTTCCACTAACAGCAGCGTCGATGGTGCTCTTTGAGCCGATCACCACCTTCCCTGTTCTGATCGCCTTGATCAATGCTTTGTCGATATTAATATCCATATATTACCATCTCTTATGCAATTTAAACCTAAGGTCTGTATTCTAATAAGTGAATCCTTATATCTACTTTCTGGTTGTTCTTCTGTAATCCGTATACCATTTTGAAGCCTTACTTAGCTATCAGGTGTACATCTCCGGTTCCAAGCTTAATAGGCTGTCCAACAATGATATTCTCTGTAACACCATTAAGTTCGTCAACATCTCCACGCATTCCTGCATCCAGCAAGTGGTTTACAGTAACCTCAAAAGCAGCTCGTGCGAACACACTTGCCTTTTCACCGGAAATCCCATGGCGACCGATCTGCTTAACCTCGCCATCACAGCACATGATGTCCGAAACTAACATTATGTGCCTGATATCTACGGTAAGGCCCTGTTCTCCAAGTGTGCTGGTAGCTTCCTTTATGATGGCATTCCTTGCAGCTTCTATTCCGAACACCTCGTAAACCTCACCAATATTGTTGGTGTAGGTACGACTGATGTCAACACCTTCTACTTCCAATACTTTCTTCAGCTGTGATCCTTCGGTGTAGAGCATGTATTCGTTGCCATCTTTGCGTATCACAACTCTTTTGATGCCTTCTATTCCCTTCAAGGTGATGTTATTGATGTTCTTGGCCATCTGCAAAAGTTCTCTGTATGAAGGCTCTTTTGGTTTCACAATGAGTTGATTCTCAATGTTTTCTGACAGTTTCACCGGTACACCCAACTCATCACTTAGTTTTGCAATTAGTTCATCTGCGGTTATGCTTCTTTGCATCAGGGTTTTCTCATGCAGGTCTATTATTAGTTGCATGTTCAGCAGGTCAGTGGTAACATCCGCAAGCTGCTCTATATGTGTAGCTTCAATCTCCCATGCCAGTTTACGAGCCTTGTCCCTATCCTGGGCATATTCTTCCAGGACAGCAATGGTCATGGTAGGAGTACTTGGTTCCTTTCTTGCATCAACTATTTCTATAAGACGGGGAAGTCCTAATGTAACGTTGATCTCAGCCACACCGGCGTAGTGGAATGTACGCATCGTCATCTGAGTACCAGGTTCCCCTATGGATTGGGCTGATACCACACCCACAGCTTCACAGGGTTCTACTTTTGCATATTCATAACTTTCCTTTACCTTCTCGATGATCTCTTCAAGCTCTTTTTTGTTAACTCCTGCTTTTATTGCATCCTCTCTAAGTGTCTGGAGGATGTTCAAAGGCAGGTCAAGATTACTAATCATTGAGTCTATCGTAGATTCGATCAGAGCCATTTTCAACTCACCTTCCGTCCTGTCACCGCTTCCACTATCTTATGTACGTTATCCGGCTTGCTGTAATCGCTCTTGGTGGAGTCGATACCATCCTCTCCGTACTTGAACTGCACTATAACACCCCTTGTTTCCCTTACAGTAGCATCATATTGCACTTCAAGGTCTTGGAGAGCGTTTACCAGTCTTCTTTGCAGATATCCTGATTGAGATGTACGCACGGCAGTGTCCACAAGACCTTCACGTCCTCCTATGGCATGGAAGAAGTATTCGGTCGGTGACAACCCGCTCTTATAACTGGATTTTACGAACCCGTGTGCATCGGCTCCCAGGTCGCCTTTGTCAAAGTGAGGAAGTGTTCTTCCTGCATATCCTCTCCTGATACGTTCACCACGAACTGCCTGCTGTCCAACGCAGGCAGCCATCTGTGTAAGGTTAAGCATAGATCCCCTTGCTCCGGATTTGGCCATTATCACAGCGGAGTTTTCCAGACCAAGCTGATTACCTGCAATGTTACCTGTCTGGTCCCTTGCCTTACCAAGGGTCTGCATGATCTTCATTTCAATGGTTTCGTCAAGGGTCCTTCCTGGCAAAGGTTCCAGTTCTTTTGCTTCGTAAGCTGCGATCAGGTCCTTGACCTCGTTCTCAGCCTTATCAAGGACTTCTTTTATATTCTTCTTGGCAGTTTCCGGGATATCCTCGTCGCTGATACCAAAACTCAGCCCGGTCTTCATGACTCCTCTTATGGCAAGTCTGGTAAAATCATCCACAAATTTTGCACCAGCTGTAGTACCGTATGTCTTCACGACCTTGTCAAGTATGATACCTTTGAAAGCCCCTATCGCCCTTTCGTCGATTGTGCCTTGTATCATCTCTCCATTGCGGATCACAACATAGGCGTTATATTCACAGGCTTCCTTCTTACAAACATCGCATTTAAAACACACTTCAGCAGGGAATTCTGCATTAAGTCCTTTAGGAAGTATCTGGCTGAATATTTGCTTACCATTCCAATAGGGTTCTCCGGTCTCCTTATATCCCGCAGGCTCTGGTAATTCTCTGATCTCTGCCTTTCTAAGAAGTTCCAAAGCTTCGTTCTTGGTTATACGGTTCTCGTTCCTTGTAAGCAGGAACATGCCTGATATGTGATCGTGGATTCCTCCGATGATAGGTCCGCCAAAACGTGGTGAAAGGATGTTCTCCTGCACCTGCATGAGTATACTTGCTTCTGCCCTGGATTCTTCTGTTTGCAGTACATGCATGTTCATTTCGTCACCATCGAAGTCAGCGTTGTATGGTGGGCATACTGCAGGATTAAGCCGGAATGTTTTGTTAGGAAGTACTTTTACCTGATGGGCCATAATGCTCATCTTGTGTAGAGATGGCTGCCTGTTGAATAGTACGGTATCTCCATCCATCAGCTGTCTTTCAACCACCCATCCTTTCTCGACTTTCTCGGCCAGCTCTTCCTTGTTGTTCTCCGTTATCTTTATACGTCTCCCATCCGGACGGATCACATAGTTTGCCCCGGGGTGGACGTCGCTCCCCTTCAGGATATACATTCTTAGAAGCTCTATATTTCTCTCGATGACCCTTTCAGGGATGGTCATCTGAATAGCTATGGCTTCGGGTACTCCAACTTCGTTGATGCTAAGGTTCGGGTCAGGTGACACTACGGTACGTGCAGAGAAGTTTACACGTTTACCTGACAGGCTTCCCCTGAAACGTCCTTCCTTTCCTTTGAGACGCTGGGTAAGTGTCTTCAGAGGTCTTCCGGACCTGTGTCTTGCCGGTGGCACGCCTGATACTTCATTGTCAAAGAAAGTGGTCACATGGTACTGCAACAGTTCCCACAGGTCTTCTATGATAAGTTGTGGCGCTCCTGCATCCCTGTTCTCCTGGAAACGCTGGTTTATACGTATGATGTCCACAAGTTTGTGGGTCAGGTCATCTTCACTGCGCTGCCCGGATTCCAGTGTAATGGAAGGTCTCACAGTGACAGGAGGTACGGGTAATACTGTAAGGATCATCCACTCAGGCCTGGCACATGAAGGGTCCATTCCAATCACTTTCACATCATCGTCTGATATGTTTTCGAACCTGTCCCTTATCTCTGTAGGTGTTAGCTTATGCCCGTCCTCTATGTATTCAGTGGGTTTTTCGAACTTGATCTCTAACTGTTCAGCCCCACAATGCGGACAGACCTTTGTCTTCCTGGCCTCCTTAAAAACGTCATTAATCACAGGGTCCGGCAGATGTCCCATTTCATGGAGTTTATCGATCTGGATAAGGAAATTCTTTTTCTGAGAAGGTTCCAGCAAAAGGGCACTGCAATTGCGGCATATTGAACGCAAAGTCTTGCGGATGGTCTTGTTGAAACCTACATGTACTACCGGCGCAACCAATTCTATATGGCCAAAATGCCCGGGGCACTCCCCGGCTCTGCTCCCACAGGTCTTGCATTTAAGACCCGGGTCTATGACACCCAGTCTAAGGTCCATGAGTCCCATGTCAATAGGGTATCCGTCATCATCATAGGTATCTGCAGTAATGATGTTTGTGACGCTCATCTTCCTGACCTCTCTTGGAGAGATCAGGCCAAATTGTATTGCAGATATCCTTTTAGGTATGGAAGGTATTGTGTCCATTTTATATCGCCTTCACACAGCATCATCTAATTTAAGTCTCGGTGCCACTCCAAGCGACTTGATCTCATCAAGAAGCAATTTGAACGCATAGCTCATTTCCACCGGATGTATGTCCGTTTCTGCACCGCAGCTTGCGCAATATCTAATGTTCCGCTTACGGTCAAAGGTCGCTATCATGCCACAGTGTCCGCAGACAAGTTCGACGACCTTGTCAGACTCGTCAAGCAACCTTTCCTTCAGTGTCATGGCAGCTCCATGTCCGATGAGCACATCACGCTCCATTTCTCCGAACCTCAGACCTCCTTCCCTTGCCCTACCTTCTGTTGGCTGGCGGGTGAGCACCTGTACAGGTCCGCGGGACCTTGCATGCATCTTAGAGGCAACCATGTGATGCAGTTTCTGATAAAGGATCACGCCTACAAACACATCTGTTGGTATCCTCTTACCAGTGACCCCATCGAAAAATACTTCTTTGCCGGTATGAGCAAAGCCCTGCCTTTTAAGGCCTGCGCGCAGTTCTTCTTCTTTCTCTCCTGCAAACACCGTTGCATCGATACGCCTGCCTTCCATACTACCTACTTTGCCACCGATCATCTCAAGCACGTGTCCTACGGTCATACGAGAGGGGATGGCATGAGGGTTGATGACCAGGTCCGGAACCATCCCGTTCTCTGTAAACGGCATGTCCTGATATGGTACTATCAGGCCGATAACTCCCTTCTGTCCATGTCGGGATGCGAACTTGTCACCTATCTCAGGTATTCTCTGGTCCCTTATCTTTACTTTTGCAAGGCGTGTACCATTTATTGATTCAGTAAGGATAACAGTGTCCACTATTCCCTTTTCATTGGAGCGCATCGTGATCGCACTTTCTCTGCGTTGCTCCACAGTGATGCCGAAATCCGACTGTTCTTCAAGGAAACGAGGAGGACTTGTCTTACCTATGAGTACATCATTTGGGCCAACCAAAGTCTCGGGGTTCACAAGGCCATCCACATCCAGGTTGGAGTATGCCTCAGGACTGCGTGCTCCTCTGTACTCAGAGTCAGGTATTTCGAATTTGTCTTCCTGACCACCCGGATATCTTCTTTCCTCGCCTTCGAACGTTCTTATGAAATGGCTTCTCCCCAGCCCTCTCTCGATAGAACCTTTATTGAAGACCAGTGCATCTTCAATGTTATGCCCTTCAAATGACATTACTGCTACAACGAAGTTCTGCCCTGCCGGCCTCTCATCAAAAGCAATGTTTTCACATGTCATGGTCCTTACCATGGCTTTCTGAGGATAGTGCAGTACATGTGCACGTGTGTCGGGCCGCAGCTTTGTGTTGGATGTGGATACGCCGATACACTGCTTGACCATGGCCGCACCCATCGTATTACGAGGGGAAGCATTGTGTTCCGGATAGGGTACCATGCCTGTACAAATTCCCAGAATTAGGCTTGGATCTATCTCAAGGTGCGTATTCTTCGGGACGATCTCGGGCACTGTAAGGGCGATAAAAGCATTCTCTTCTTCTTCAGCATCCAGATATTCAACAATACCTTCCTTTACCAGATCATCATAGGTCATGTCTCCCTTCTTCAGGGATTCCTTGACATCCTCGGTCAGCAAAGACTTTCCATCTTTGACTACTATCATTGGTCTTCTAGCCCTTCCGATATCGGAGTTTATTATAACTTCATGGATATCATCATTGAGGGTAACATTCACCTGTCTGGATATTACACCGCTTCTCCTTTGTTTGCGAATGTTCTCCACAAGGTCCTGTGGATTGCTGTGGGTACCGATGAGTTCCCCGTCCAAAAACACTTTTGCTTCATTCATCTGCAAAGCCTCCCATGCCATCGTCCATATCTGAATAGTCGTTATATCCTAGGTCAGGTTTCTCTTCCTCGTGTGGAATAGTATCAAACTCATCAGTATACTCTTCAAGTTCTTCACCGTACTCGACTACTTTCTCCAGACGGTGATGTGGAATGTTTGGTTTTACGTCCAGGTCGAGGAGTATTTTCTTAAGGACGCTCTTGTCATCTACTCCGGTGGAAAGTTCCACCATCTGTGCAAAGTTCTTTACTAGTCCACAGTTCGGTCCTTCAGGAGTTTCGGATGGGCATAATCTTCCCCATTGTGTGGGATGCAGGTCACGAGCTTCAAAGTGTGGTTGTGCTCTTGAGAGGGGAGAAATTACACGTCTGAGGTGTGAGAGAGTTGAAATATAATCCGTTCTGTCTAAAAGCTGGGATACACCTGTCCTGCCTCCTACCCAGTTACCTGTAGCAAGAGGATGTTGTAACCTGTCAGTAAGTACATCCGCTCTGACAAGGGTCACTACGTTGAGTTCACGGTTCCTCATGTTTGCTCTCTCAAGCTGGTACTTTACATCTCTGGCCAAACGGTTGAACGCTACTCTGAATAGATCTTCCATCAGGTCGCCTGTTAGCTTAAGTCTCTTGTTGGAATAGTGGTCCTTATCGTCCTGAGAACGCTTCCCAAGAGCAAGCTCAAAGCAGGATTCTGCCATCCTTCCAAGGAAATATGCTTTTGCAAATCTGTCCTTAGGTTCATTTCCAAGGTGAGGCAGCAAATATCTGTCCATTACATAGTTCGCACGTTTCATCTGGTAGTCACGAGCTTGGCCTGCAGCGACCCTGGTACCTATTTTTTCAATAGCTTCACGGGTGGAGGCCACTTCTGCTTCTTCCAGGTTCTCCAGCATGAATTTCATAATTTCCGGGTCATTGGATACTGTAGTTACCAGGTCCTGGTCAGTTTCTACTCCCAATGCTCTCATTAAAGTTATGAAATTGATACGACCTGATATGGATGGGAAAGATACTTCCAATAAGGATTTGCGGCCTCTTTCCACAACTACGAGAGCCCTATATCCTCTTCTTTGAGAGAATACCTTGGCGACTTCTATCATGTCTCCATATCTCTCTCCAAATTCGGTCAGTATTTTGTTAGGAGCGAGGTCTTCAAGGGTCATGACAACCCTTTCGGTGCCGTTAACTATGAAATATCCTCCTGGGTCAAGTGGGTCCTCACCATAGTCTATCATTTCTTTTTCATTGAGTTCCACAAGGTTGCATATTGAGGATTTTATCATTACAGGTAACTGCCCGATCTTTGCTTCCACCGGTTCTGACTCTTCTTCCCCCTGCACTACATTCATCTGCAGGTATATAGGGGCTGAATAGGACAGATTACGTAATCTTGCCTCATTCGGATATAGCTTCTCGATGGCTCCGTCCGCTTCTTTTACGACAGGTTTCTCCACCCTGATGTTCCCTAACTTGATATATACGTCCTCTATATCGGTCTCAATTACTCCTTGTTCGTTAATGATGTTCTGTAGACCACTTTCAAGGAATTTATTGTAAGAGTCGATATGGTGCTGGACAATCTTGTCCCTGGTAAAATATGCCTCTGACACTTTACTGCCCTCTGAAATGATGATTACACCTAATTAGTTGATGGAAAGGTATGAAAAACATTACGTAACATGACCACAATAAAGTGGCAATATATAAAACAAATGCTCTCATTTGATGCTATCTCACTCTATTACAAGCCTGTAATAAAGTGCCTGTCCGGCCGTCTGGCTTTTCCTGGTTATCTTAACCACATCTCCGACCGATGCGCCAATTTCTTGCACTACAGGATCATTGATCTTTATTTTTGGGAATTGCTCCCTTTCTATCTTGTAGCGTTTTAGAACAGATTTCAACTCATCCTCACCCAAAATCTCATGCTTTGGGATCAGTTCATTGTCGAGCAGGTTGAATTTATTCAAATTTTCTCCTCCCTCAAAAAGTGTGCACATGGATTAATTGGCAAAAAGCATATACTAATGTGACGCCATGGATTTCATGGCGGGCTCGTAGGGATTTGAACCCTAGGCCGTCTGGTTAAAAGCCAGACGCTCTGCCTGACTGAGCTACGAGCCCATTGTGTTTGTATGCCCCTTTACCTGTCCACTTTCGCATCAGTTCGGTGTAGCCCTCCAAAACGTACTTATCATATATATACATTTCGCAGATGCGTTGTGGGGTCGAACGGGTTTGGGATATACATTCTAACAGTATCCCAACCCCTCAAAAAAACGTCCCAAGAGGTTATACGCCTCTACGCCATAACATATTTATACTAAGTTTTCCTCCCTTTCAAAGAACGTTCGGTAACCCCTTCCTATCCGGTTGTATGATTTTTTCGGTGGAGATCGATATTCTATATTTACATGCCGTATTTAGGTTCCTGATTTCCATCCGCACATGTACTCACATTGTCCTTTACTTAAAGAATCGATATTAACGCCCATGGATTTGAGCTTCAGTTCAGCTACACGCATATCTATCTCGTGGGGCACAGCATGTACTCCATTTACAAGCTTATTCTCTGCTATATGCCTTACACACAGGGCCTGGTTAGCAAAGCTCATATCCATTACTTCGGCGGGATGCCCGTCGCCTGCAGCCAGGTTCACAAGCCTTCCCTCGGCAAGCACGTATACTTTCCTGTCTCCTATATCGTACTCTTTAATGTTCTTACGCACAGTGCGCACACTTTTGGCCATGCTTTCCAGATCCTCAAGATTGATCTCAACATTGAAATGACCTGAGTTGGAAAGGATCGCTCCGTCCTTTATTACTTCAAAGTGTTCCTTGGTAATAATATCGCAGTTGCCTGTGGTGGTCACAAAGATGTCCCCTATCTTTGCCGCTTCTTTCATGGTCATCACCAGATTTCCATCCATCTTTGCTTCAAGGGCACGTATCGGGTCAATTTCCGTAACGATTACATTAGCTCCAAGACCCCTTGCACGCATGGCAACTCCCTTACCGCACCATCCGTAGCCTCCTACGACAACATTCTTGCCTGCCACCAGCAGGTTAGTGGTCCTCATTATACCGTCCCAGGATGATTGTCCGGTCCCATACCTGTTATCAAACATGAACTTTGTCATTGCATCGTTGACAGCCATAACTGGCATTTTCAAGGCCCCATCCTTTTCCATAGCTTTCAGCCTGTGTATACCTGTAGTAGTTTCCTCGCATCCTCCGAGTATAGTGGGCAATAGGTCCTGTCTTTCGGTGTGCATTTTGAAAATAAGGTCTGCACCATCATCTATCGTAATATCAGGTTCTATTTCCAGGACCCTATTCATTGCAGCATAATATTCCTCGTTGCTGCATTCATATTTTGCACATGAATTTATATTGTCGCGTGTGCACAGCGCTGCCGATACATCATCCTGCGTACTTAAGGGGTTACATCCGGTTATGGCTACCTCTGCACCTCCGGCAGCAAGCGTTTCCACAAGTACTGCAGTTTTTGCCTCTACATGCAAGGCCATTGCTATTCTATGTCCTTCCAGAGGTTTCTCTTTCTCAAAGCTCTTTCTTATTATTTCCAACACTGGCATGTGAGCCCGAGCCCATTCTATTTTCTGGTCACCGGATTCGATAAGTCCTTCTTTGTCCATTCTGATATCTCCGTAAAATTCATGTTATTGGCTATTTATTCCTTTACCCGTGCTATGAGATTCTCTGCAGCCGCGCTTGCTTGTTCTATAACTTTCATTTCATCCATGCAGAGTACTTCATAATCTTGCATTAGCAACTTTCCATTGACAATGCTTGTCATCACATCCTGCCCGTTGGCACTATATACAATGTGAGATGCAGCATCGTAGAATGGTCTCATATGAGCCTTATTCTTGTCAACTATTATTATATCCGCAAGCGCTCCTTTGCTTATCATGCCTGCGTTTATACCCAGTGCTCTGGCACCGTTGATCGTTGCCATCTTAAGCACTTCTTTTGCAGGCAGAGCTGTAGGGTCCATGGTACTGACCTTCTGCAGTAATGCTGCGACTTTCATTTCCTCGAACATATCAAGATTATTGTTCGAGGCACATCCATCGGTTCCCAGGCACACGTTTGCTCCATTTTTCAGAAGTTTTGTCACAGGTGCGATCCCGGATGCAAGTTTCATGTTGCTCACTGGATTATGGGATATATTGACTCCACACTCTGCCAATATCTTAATATCTCCGTCAGATAGCCACACGCAATGAGCAGCGACAACATTGCTGCCAAAAAAGTCAATGTTATTCAGCATGTGTATAGAGCACATACCATACTTTTCTTTCATCTCTTTGAGCTCAGCCTCTGTTTCCAGCACATGGATGTGTACTTTCACACCATCCTCTCTCGCTTTATCCTTCACTCTCACAAGGAATTCCCTGGAGCAGGTGTTAGGTGCATGAGGACCATACATTGCTGTGATCCTGCCATCTGCTTTTCCATGCCATTTCTGCACGAATCTGCTTCCTTCTTTCAATTCGGCATCTGCTTTATCCGTATTTCCAAAGTCTATCATTCCATAGGATAGGGCTGCTCTTATTCCTATTTCTTCTACAACTTTTGCCGTTTCGTTCTCATGGATGTACATGTCATTGAAACAGGTAGTACCGCTTTTGATCATCTCAAGGCACGCCAGCATACTGCCATTGTAGATGTCGCTTTCAGTAAGTTTTGCTTCCGCAGGCCAGATATGCTGTTGGAGCCACTGGGAAAGAGGAAGATCATCTGCATATCCTCTGAACAGTGTCATAGCTGCATGAGTGTGTGTATTCACCAGGCCAGGCATAACAATGCCTCCGTGCGCATCCACTACTGTCTCTGCAGTTTCATGGGTCTTTTCTCCGACTTCTGTGATGATCCCATCTTCTATGACCACCACTCCGCTTCTGAACTCACGTTCCTTGCCGGGCTCCATTGTGAGGATATGCCCGTTCTTTATGATTATATCAGCCATAGTTATCACTTGATGTAGCAGGTTTCTTCCTGGAGTGCCCCTAGATATGCGTGCATTACCTTTAGTCTCTCTCCTGCTATTTCTCTGGCAGTGCCAGTGTTAAGTCTTTCTAATATTTTGAAAGGCTTCCTTTCCATATATTCATAGAAGCCCTCGAGAGGATCTTCAGTATAAGCGTTCATAGACGTCTCTTTTACTGTTCCGATGGTGGATCTCAGGGCACGCAAAGCACCCATGGAAACCAGGGACCTGAAAATACCCACAGCACCAAGCGCATCTATCCTGTCAGCATCCTGTAAGATCTGAGCTTCCAGCGTTTGAGCCTCAAGCCCGTGGCTGAACCTGTGGGACCGGATGCAAGCAGTTACATGCTCTATCAGGCCTTTGTCAGCACCTGCAACAGTAAGGAATTCATGTGCTATCTCTGCGCTGTATTGTGCATGGTCCCCTCCTTCCTGATGCTCCTTCACGATACCTACATCATGAAGGAGTGCAGCAAGGCGAAGTACCTGTTCATTACCACCCTCTTTTTCCCGGATACGCATACATACTTCTTCCACTCTCTCTATGTGGGACATATCATGGGTACTGGGCTCATCTGCGAGTACTTCTGATACATATTCTCTTGTCTGCTCGATCAGATCCATTCGATACCCTCGCGTCCTGCCTGGTTCTTGAGATGTTCCTGAATGGCATACATGGCATCAGCAAGCACTTTCCTGTTGTCGTAGGAATCAATGATCTCCCTGAGTTGTTTTTTATTATCCTTTTTCATCTCTTTTGTGAAATGGACCATATTCTCCAATGCCCTTGTCACGTTATCGACAATTGTCACAGTTGCAGACAGGGATGTCCTTGACAGAGGGTTAAGGTCTATTGCTATGACTATCTTTCCCATTTCTACAAGTTTCTGGCATCTGTCCCCATCTTCCAGGGGCACGAGTACCACATCTGCTGCATATATACCTTCCTGATCAACTATGGCCCGATCATGGGATAGGTCAAGTCGCGCATTACCTTTTGAACCAAGTACGCTTCCTGCCCCATGTGCTTTCAGATGCTCGATTATCTTATGGACCCTGACGTCGCTGCGGTGGAACAGATTCACTTCCAGTTTTGCTCCGGTAACGTCTGCCAGTGATACAAGGGCTCCCGGTACAAGGGCAGCAGTGTTCCCATTGATCGATATTACCGGTTTTTGTGCAGTGAGCAGATAAGCCACTGCAACACGTTCTGCAATTGCGGCAGACTCTATTGTACGCTCGCCAATTAGATAGTCAAAGGCTTCACCCCTGCCCTGGGCTACAAGACCTTGCTGGCTGGTGATGCCCATCTGTACACCCTCTGCTATCTTTTCCCTGGTTATCAGGGATGCATATCTTGGATGACTCTCAGGGATATGTGTCACGATCTTCTATCTCCGGTTGTTCTATCTTCTTTCCGTTTTCCATAAATCAGATTATATTTGCTTGAGAGTTTAATGCAGCAACATACTAAATAGGCTTTTTGTCACAAAAGCCCTGCTCTGCAGTTATTTATATAATATGCTAATGGCTGGCCGAACTCAGAGAGTGTTTCAATCACTGCATCCCGTCTTTCAGGGCACACTGTTGCAAAAACAGATTCTCCAAGCATGGCCTGGGATGCCATACCGCCGGCAGATTCCACAGCTTCTATTACGTCTATTATAGCATTGGAGGCAAGTCCGGTACCAAAGGCAAAATCTCTGGAGCATTGCATGAAAGTCTCAAAAGTAGGTGAAGCCATTAGTTTTTTCATTGCGCCTCTTCCCATAGAAGTTATGCGCCAGACAAAATCAGGGTCTGAGAGGACAGAACTGGTATCAAGTTCTCCAAGTGCCAGGCAGATAACTTCTTTCCCTGCAACTGGTATCCAGTCCACACTACCGTATTTCGGTGCTCCGGGTGCGGTGCGGATGACAACGCCGCCATAGGATTGTGCTATTACGTCGCCGAGTCCGCTCCTGTTAACAACCTCTGCCACATGTGCCGTTTCAATGATCTTAGCCGAGGTAAGGTTGAGGGATAATGCGTCGTTCAATGCATAAGCCGTACTGAGGGCTCCGGCACCGGATGCTCCAAATCCGTATCCTATTGGGATATTCGCCACACTTTCCACGAGCAGGGGAGAATTTGTAAGCATATTTACCACAGTCCTTGTAGTGTGTCCTCCTACATGTTCACCGTTCAGGATAATAGGGGTATCTTCCAGTTCTTCTGAATAGGTTACAGTGGTGACGACTCCTCCGTCCAGGACAATGCCACAACCTGTGGAACCTTTTTTACGGGGGTCTTCATGGTCGTGTATACAAAAAAAGCCTGTTATATGTGCAGGAGCAAAAGCACTGGCAGACCATTTTCTTTCTTGCATTGTTTCACTTCCTTGACATCAGCAGGTGGCCTATCTCATCCATTAATGCAGAAGCTATCATTTTTTTTGATCCTTTTACATGGATATGTCCGGAATCTTCCACAGTAAGGATGTATACTTCATTATCCTCAGTACCGATCCCGCTGCTACTGACATCATTTGCAACTATCAGGTCCAGTTTTGAAGCTTCCATGGTATCTTTTGCTCTTTTTAGAAGTTCGTCCAGGCCGGTTCCCGTTTCTGCTTTGAAGCCTGCAATGAGCAAGTCAGAATGCTCTGTCCTTGCTTTGCCTATAAGCTTGGCAGTAGGTCTCAGATGGAGTGTCAGCTCTCCTCCTGATTTTATTTTCGTATCTGCCGGGTCCAAGGTGTAATCAGCGATCGCCGCAGCACTGATGAGTACATCATAATCACAGGCCAGTTCCCCAAGTATGGCTTCTGTCATCTGTGAGGCGCTTTCAGCATATATC
This sequence comes from Methanomethylovorans sp., assembly GCF_041305605.1. Lineage (GTDB taxonomy): Archaea > Halobacteriota > Methanosarcinia > Methanosarcinales > Methanosarcinaceae > Methanomethylovorans. The sequence continues at coordinate 3,197 of NZ_JBFYLB010000063.1, read as the reverse complement.
TCTTTGATGCCGGTGAATCCTATTCTGTTGCGGTGTACTATAGTCACCTCCGCTGCACGCCGGTAGGCTTCCAGAGCAAGTTCCACGCCAGTCTTACCGGATGCTCTGTTGGTCAGTATCCGGATAGGGTCAATGGCTTCTACAGTGGAGCCGCTGGTTATGAGAACCTTCCTACCAGCCAGTTCTTTGCTACCCAATTGTCTTTCGACCTGCAGTACTATCTCTTCATTTGAAGCTATTTTGGCAATTCCTTCCCTAATCTCTGGTCCAATAAACCCGATTCCCCAGGATCTCATCTTTTCCATGTTTTCAGTCAAAGCAGGATGATTGTACATGGCTTCATGCATCGCAGGCACTACCATCACAGGTATGCCTGATCCAATAGCTGTGGTGGCGAAGGTCGTCACAGGTGTGTCATCGACTCCGGAAGCTATTTTTCCAATGGTATTGGCTGTGGCAGGGGCTATTAGCAGCAGGTCTGCTTTTCCACTCATACCGCAGAACTCTACGTGTTCCACAGCTCCGGTTATTTTAGTGATCACTTCATAGCCGGTGGCGTAGTGCAGGGCCATGGGATTGATTATCCATGAGGCAGCCTCGCTCATAACAGCATATACCTCAGCACCTCTGCGTATCAATTCCCTGGCAAGTTCCACTGTGCGTACGGCTGCAATGCTGCCGGTGACTGCAAGCACTATGGTCTTGCCTGCAAGTGAAGCTGAAGTACTGCCCTTTATCCAGAGTGTGGGGTGATCACGCATGGTTTGCATGGATTTAAAAAGGTCGTTTTTGATATTAAAGGTTGGTCTGTGGTTATTTTAGGAGCAATATTCATAACCTCTTCAAAAATGAAGTTAGGTTGAAGGGCTTTTGGAAGCCTCGTCAGTATTTCCATATCTGCCTATATTTATTCTGTTACCATTGGGTTTAGGTTCAATACTAAAGCTCGATTGAGGATATCCGGCATCAATAAGAGGGCTTGTTACGGAATCAGTTACCCATGCTTTACCGGACCATCTGCCTGCAGTGCTTTTCAAGTGGTAATCATGTTTTGCAGCGTCTGCAAATAACGGATTAACATAGATGTCATCTTTCTGGGTTATTCCGTTCCCATTATAGTTCTGATCCACATTGTATATGCAGTTGTTATTTGATACGAATGTATGATTTGTACCATCTGTATTCCATAATCCGCTATCTTCGTATTCGTCTGAGCCCACTATAACATTATTCCTTACAATGGTTGTGAAGGATGCATCCATAGTAGCCGACTTTGGATATTGGTAGTATTTTATTCCTGCCTGGCCACCGTTGTCGATAATATTATTCTCTATTATTGTATTATCAAACTGCCCGATCACGATCCCGGAGTTGCTGTATCCGGTATTCTCATCGTATTGACCGACATCATAGATTATGTTGTGGTGTATGTAGACGTCTTTGCCACGCACTTCATTATCAGTGTCCTCTCCGTCTATCCAGATAGCTGCGCCGTTAAGGGTATGAATTCTATTCCTATATATCTCGATATCTTCGGACTCGTATCCATCGCTCTTGTCGATCTCTATGCCCGGACCCGTTGACCAGTCCTCTATTTCTGAATAGATTACATTGTTGTAGATCTTCGCATGGCCTGAACTTGATAGCCTGAAAGCTGTGTTGGTTCTGGTAAATACATTATTGTTAGCTACTGTCACCCCATTAAGTCCCAGGGTATACAGGGCTTCATGTCCAAGCTTGTATACTGAGTTATTTGTAAAAACAATGTTTGAAGATGTATCATGAAAATAATTTCTTACTATCAGTCCATCACTGGTTCCCCATTCCATACGCATGTCCGTAACAGTGATGTCGGTACATTTGTAGAAATAGATCATGTCGTAGTATCCTGAACCTCTGGGAACGGACTGGTTCTCGCTGTTCCCATCTATCTCGAATCCCTTTATTGTGAAATTCTCATCTGCATCATCCATGTTAGTGATCAATGGCACATAATCGCCCCAATCAGCATCTGGTATAAGCTTGATACAGGCATCAGAGTCTCCTGTGAGGATGGTGTTAGACCCCATCTCCAGGGTTCCGTTTATCCAGTATGTGTTCGGCCCTCTCAGGTATACTGTACCGCCGCCGATACTATTGACATAGGTCAGTGCCTTGTTGATCTCGATATTGTCATTTACTCCATCGCAATTGTAATTTGCAGTTCCGTCGGTATCGACGTATGCAATGGATCCTGTCGGTACATTGACATTTGTGACAGTGTCAACAACCTGGTCAACAGGTGAAACACACCCTGAAATTGAAAGACTTATGACACAGATCAAGAACTTCAATAATAGAGGAATTACCATATAAGGTCATACTAGTCGATAATACTTATTAAATTTTCACCTGGGTTCTGTTGTAAAAAAAACTAGATGAAAATGGCTGTAAGGTCATTTTTAGGACATTTTTACCCTTAGGTACCTGTATTAATATTTCAACAACCTTGATGGTCCCGATATGTGAGAAAATAACCAGATCAACGCACCAGAACTGTTATATTTTGAGATCTCCCATGATTATTGGGGAGTAAACTATGTTAACAATGTCATATTTAGCCTGGCAAACTCCGGGATTTATGGCCCTTTTCCTCGTATTGGTACTCTGGGATCTTATGTGGAAAGGGATAGGACTTTGGAAAGCTGCAAGGAACGAAGATAAATACTGGTTCATTGCCATACTGATTATAAACAGCCTGGGGATAGTGCCTATCCTCTACATATACGTGTTCCAGAAAGGGAAGAAAGGAATCTGAGTTATTCTTTTCACCCATTTAGCACCCATATCGAGTAGTTAAGTACTGCTGCAAACGATACCCACAGGATATACGGTACCAGCAGCAGTCCTGCTGCCTTTGAGATCCTGTAGAACAGCCAGATGTTTACAAGGATCACCACCCACAGAACAACTATCCCACCAAGCCCGTAGAGAGGCGACTGCAGGCCGAAAAACAGCACAGACCACAGGAAGTTCAGGAAAAGCTGTATTCCAAATACACCCATAGATTTCCTTACATCAGCCTTTTCTAAGCCCTTCTCCCATACCAGATACAGGGCAATACCCATGAGCAGGTAGAGCAATGTCCATACCACCGAGAACGTCCAGCTCGGAGGTACAAAGGACGGTTTCACCAGTGTCGCATACCATGTAGGAAT
>NZ_JBFYLB010000062.1:0-12325 GCF_041305605.1 Methanomethylovorans sp. | reverse complement strand
TCTGTGTGGCTGTTATTACCGGAATGCTGCGAAGGTTTGCCTTGTGGATTATCTTTTTCTGAACTATCGGGACATCCTCTATCGGGATCTCCACACCCAGATCACCCCGCGCGATCATTATAGCATCTGCTTCAAGCAGGATGCTGTCGATATTCTGAACAGCCCTCTCCCTTTCGATCTTTGCAACCAGAAATACCTTCTTTCCTTTGGAATCAGCATATTCTCTTATCTTTCTTACATCATCTGCCGATTCAATGAAGGAAATACTGAAACAGTCAAGCCCCTCCTCCAAGGCAAAGTCGACCAACTTAAGATCTTTTTCGGTGACCGGTTCCAGGAATACACTGGAGCCCGGCAAATTGACACCCTTGTGGGATGTAAGTTCACCACCCACGAGAACTTTGCATTTCACATTTGTACCGGATACTTCAAGACATTCCAGTTGCAAGAAACCATCATTTATATAGACAAGGCTGCCAGGAGAAATGCTTTGAGTAAGTTTAGGGTAATCCACCGGTATTAATGAGTCATCCGAGATTTCTGTAGATGAGGTAAGAATCACTGTTTCTCCCTGTTGCAGAAGAAGTGGCTCTTTGGAAAGCTTACCGATCCTGATCTTAGGACCGGGAAGATCCACAAGGATGGGAATGATCTTATCAATCTCACCGGAGATGTTTCGTATTCTGTAGATAATCTCCCTGTGATCAGACAGCTCCCCGTGGGAAAAATTCAGGCGGGCTATATTCATGCCCCGTAGTATCAGACCCCGGATCATTTCTTCCGAAGAAGATGATGGGCCTATAGTGCATACTATTTTTGTCTTATGGTCAGAAAGTATCATGCTACACCTAAATTATATGTTAATCATTGTCATTGATGCTTTTTATCATTTCCGCATATTATTTATGAAGCAGTACTTCCATTCAAAACAGATTTTTGACAGGACTTGCATTTATTTAAATACTACTGCCATACAACATCAGTACTGTAGTTATTCATCACATCACATGGGGTAAAAAATATGGCAAAAGCAGTATACGAATTGAACGAACAACAGAAAAAAGAGCTGGCATCCATTTTTGGAGAAGGGGTCAATTTTAAAAAGAAGGAAAGACACTTTTATACTCATGATGTCGGATCTTTGCCGTCTGTTGTAAAGACATTCTTAGGAAAAACCGAACCTGCTGCAATAGTAAAAGTAAGGAACGAGGAGCAGGCTGCAAAGCTCATGGAATTTGCCCGCAAATACGATATAGCCATTGTACCGAGGGCGGGAGCATCTTCAGGATACGGCGGTGTCATACCTACAAAAGGAGGCATCATTGCAGATGTCACTCCCATGCGCAAGATCATCAATGTTGATAAAGAAAATATGAAGGTAACAGTGGGTGCAGGGATTGTCTGGGAAAAACTGGAAGCAAAACTGAACAAAGAGGGACTTGCAGTACAGGCTGTACCTTCCAGTGCACTATCTGCCACTGTAGGCGGATGGCTTGCGCAGAACGGACTGGGATATGGCAGTTATGAATATGGCTGGTCCCAGGATACCATGGAAAGTGCCAGGATCGTGCTCCCCAACGGAGAGATAAGAGAGTTCAAAGAAGATGAATTGCAGAAACTCGTAGGCACTATGGGTACTATAGGTATCATTACAGAGGTTACTCTTAAAGTAAGAAAACTTGAGAAGACCGCAGCAGTTTCTGCAAAGTTCCCTGATGCCAGTAGCATGCAAAAAGCCATCATCCTTGTGGGAGAGCGTAAGGTACCCCTCTGGTCAGTATCATTCATTAATCCAGAATGGGCACAGATGAAAAACAGGGCACCTCCAAAGACACATTATGGAGAGCCAGTGGATGAGCACAGACCAGAACTACCGAATGCCTACATCTGTAATTTCGCCTACCCCGAGTCAAGGGATGTGAGTGCGCTCAAAGGTATCATCAAAGAAGCTGGCGGAGAGATATTGCCTGATGAGATAGCTGAACACGAGACACAGGAATGGTTCAGGTCCATGAAGGTCAAGAGGCTCGGCCCATCCTTCATTCCGGCAGAAGTGGTTGTGCCTGTGTCCAGCATAGGGAAGGTTTTCGATGAGATCCGTAAAAAGATAGCACTACCAGTACTTGTGGAAGGTATGGTTGCTAAGGGTGATCAGGCAGTACTGCTGTGTTTCATGCCTCATTCGGAACGTTCTTTCAAGTTTAACATGGCATTCCCACTTGGGATCAGTATAGTGAAGATCGCAGAAGATAACGGAGGACGTATCTACACATCAGGGCTTTACTTCGCGAAAAACGCCGACAAGGTGTTCGGAGATAAACTTGCAATGATCCAAGGTCTCAAAAAGCAGGTGGATCCGAAGGACATTATGAACCCTGAAACACTCACCGGAAAATCCCTGATGAAGACAGGCCTTTCCATGGCAAAGAGCTTTGAGCCACTGGCCCGTTTCATAGGCAACCACTCAGGAGTCGGCATGCAGGAGGTCAGTGACCAGAAGGGTATACCCGGTGAAGTACTATCTCACGCTTATACCTGCGCTCAGTGTGGATACTGTGTACGCGAGTGTGATCAGTACTATGGCAGGGGCTGGGAGTCACAATCACCCCGCGGAAAGTGGTTCTTCCTGAAAGAGTACATTGCTGGCAGAGCAGAACTTGATCAGGAACAGGTAGACACGTTCCTAGCCTGTACCACATGTGAGATGTGTGACCACTACTGTCAGCTTGACCTGCCCATCGAGCGTTCCTGGATGACACTCAGAGAGAACTTCGTCCAGAAGAAGAAGAAGATGACCATCCCGCCATTCGAGATCATGGCACAGAGCCTTGAGAAGGAGAGGAATATCTGGGCCAACTACAGGAAGGACAGAGATGGCTGGCTGCCCAACGATATCCGTGCCAAGATAAAGGATAAAGCCGAGATAGCCTATTTTGCAGGCTGCACTGCATCCTTTGTGGAAAAAGATGTGGCTGTTGGTGCTGTTCGTCTCCTTGACGAAGCAGGAATCGAGTTCACATACCTTGGCGACAAGGAAGCATGCTGCGGAATCCCTATGCTTGTTGCAGGGAAGTGGGACATCTTCGAGAAGATTATGAAGATGAACACTGCAAACATGCAGAAAAAGGGAGTTAAGACAGTTGTCACTTCATGTCCAGCCTGCCTGTTGATGTGGAAAACTCTCTACCCCCAATGGGCTGAGAAACTCGGCATGGAATATGACATAGAAGCCAAGCATTATTCTGAAGTGCTGGTGGATAAGCTGGATGTGTTGAAGCCCAAGTTCAAGGTGCCTCTGAACAAGGTTGTTGCATGGCATGATTCATGCCACATCGGCAGGGCCGGAGCAGGTGTGTATGAGCCTCCGCGCGAGTTGCTAAAGGCCATACCCGGCGTGCAGTTCAGGGAAATGGAACACAACAGGGAGAATGCGCTATGTTGTGGTTCCGTGGTCACCCTTATCGATGAACCAAAGGTAGCCAGCAAGATAGGCAATGTGCGTCTGCAGGAAGCAGTTGCCCAGGATGCAGACATCATGGCTGCTCTGTGTCCATGCTGTATGGTGCAATTCAGGATTGCTGCAAGGGATAACAATGTGAACCTGGAGATCCAGGACCTTGGTGCACTTGCAGCCCGCAGCCTGGGTTATGATATCCCAGACAGTACGAATGAAGCCCTTGTCGCATGGGCCACCTTTGACAAGATGATAGACCTCATGGTACCGGAAAATATGACCGAAATGATGGTGGAATTGCTACCTGATATGATCGACGCTATGCCTTCATACATGCAGGCCATGATGAAGACTGTCAAATATGTGCCTGGGATGGATGCACTCATGAAGCCCATGATGCCTAAGATGATGCCTTTGCTCATGCCCTCCCTGATGCCCAAGGTCATGCCAAAGATGCTCAAAGCAGTGGAAAAGAGAGTGCCAATGCCGGATTACATGCTGGAGCAGATGCCTGACCTCATGCCTGCTGCAATGGCGAACCTTATGCCAAACCTGCTTCCGCAGATAGCACCGCTACTGACGCCTAAAATGATAGAGTACATCAAGACTCACTGAAGAATGAAGATGAGGTAAGGCCTCATCTTTGTCCTATTTGGACCTATCACCTGTGGTCTGCAACAAAGAAGAACACCTGTTATGACCTGCGAATTATTTAAATATCAGCGGGAGCCATGATATTACGTAAATGTGGGATATACTGAAGATGGAACTTCACCCCTGCGACCTTTTTTACGTTGAACACATCACAAAGAGACCTATCAGACCATGTCTTTGAACAATATAATAATTCGAGGCGCTAAGGAGCATAACCTGAAGAACATAGACCTGACACTGCCAAGGGACAAACTTATAGTTATTACTGGGCTCAGTGGGTCCGGTAAATCATCCCTGGCGTTCGACACTATATATGCCGAAGGGCAGCGCAGGTATGTGGAATCGTTGTCTGCTTACGCCCGCCAGTTCCTGGGACTTATGGAAAAACCGGATGTAGAGTATATAGAAGGTTTATCTCCGGCTATTTCCATTGAACAGAAGACCACCAGCAAGAACCCCAGGTCTACTGTGGGTACTGTTACTGAGATCTACGATTATCTGAGGTTATTGTACGCCCGGATAGGTATCCGCCACTGTCCTGACTGTGGAAGGATAATAGAACCACAGAGCGTGGACCAAATAGTGGACAGCATAATGAATATCAAAGAAGGCTCGAAAGTCCACATCCTGGCACCTCTTGTAAGAGAGAGGAAAGGCGAATACAAAAAACTGCTTACGGACCTGCTTACAGACGGTTTTTCAAGAGTGCGTATTGATGGCGAGATATATTCCCTTGAAGAAGCAAAAGACGTTGAGCTTGGAAGATATTACAAGCACAACATAGACATCGTTGTTGACAGGCTCGTCATCAAGGAAGGTATTCGGGAAAGGCTTTCTGAGGATGTGGAGACATCCCTTGAAAAGAGCGGGGGCACTGTGACAGTACAGGTGGTTGAAGGCGAAGAACTGACTTTCAGTGAGAAAATGGCCTGCCCTGAATGTGGAACAGGTTTTGAGGATCTTGAACCTTCGGCATTCTCATTCAATAGCCCCCAGGGAGCATGCCCCGAATGCCACGGCTTGGGTACTTCCATGGAATTCGACCCTGATCTGATCGTGCCTGATAAGACCCTGAGCCTGCATGAAGGTGCAGTAGAACCCTGGAGCACGACTGACGGCTACTACATGCAGTCTCTGGAATCCCTCGCAAAGCACATGGGATTCTCCATGGATAACCCCTATGAGCAATTGCCCGAAAAGGTAAAACATGTGATAATGCACGGTACTAATGAATATATACCCTACGTACATGTGGGCCGCACCGGCGGTATCTGGCAGCACACTGGAAGATTTAAGGGAGTTATTGCCAACATATCCAAAACCTATGAGAGCACAGAATCCGAGAACACAAAGGAAAAGATGACACGGTACATCAGTACCAAACCATGCCTTGTGTGCAATGGAAAAAGACTCAAACCTGCAAGCCTTGCTGTTACCATTGATGGCAGGAATATAATTGATATCACAGACATGTCCGTGGAGGAAACTCTGTACTTCTTCCAGAATGTTGAAACAAAGCTGAACGACAGGGAATACACTATTGCCCGCCTGATATTCAAGGAGATCAAGGCAAGGTTGGGATTCCTTATGGATGTGGGCCTAGACTATCTTACGTTGAGCAGGGCAGCAGCTACACTTTCAGGAGGTGAGGCCCAGCGTATCAGACTGGCCACGCAGATCGGCTCAAGCCTTATGGGAGTGTTGTACATACTGGATGAGCCCAGCATAGGACTGCATCAAAGAGATAATCTGAGGCTTATCAGTACACTGAAACACCTGCGAGATATAGGTAACACCGTCCTGGTGGTGGAGCATGATGAAGAGACTATAGAGAGTGCCGACCATGTTGTGGATATGGGTCCCGGAGCTGGCATCCACGGAGGAGAGATAGTTGCAGAAGGCACACCACAGCAAATAATGGAGAACAAGGACTCGCTCACAGGAAAATATATGAGCGGAGAAATTAGCATCGAAGTTCCGAAAAAGCGACGCTCACCAATCGGCAAGTTAACCCTCTACGGTGCCAGTGAGAACAATCTCAAAGACCTGGATGTGGAATTCCCTCTTGGGATCATGGTGTGTGTCACGGGAGTATCCGGTTCCGGGAAAAGCACGCTTATCAATGAAACACTTAACAAGGTGCTGGCAAAGGAATTGAACAAAGCCAGGGAAAGGCCAGGCAGGCATATATCAATTAGTGGACTTGAACAGGTAGACAAGGTAATTACCATCGACCAGTCCCCTATTGGCAGAACTCCGCGGTCCAATCCTGCTACCTACACTAATCTGTTCACCCCTATAAGAGAACTGTTCGCGCAGACAAAGCTTGCAAAAGCAAGAGGATACCAGGCAGGCAGATTCAGTTTCAACATCCGTGGAGGCAGATGTGAAGCATGTTCCGGTGATGGTACCATCACCATAGAAATGAATTTCCTCCCTGATGTATACGTGCCCTGTGAAGTGTGTCACGGAAAGCGTTACAACCGCGAAACACTGGAAATAACATACAAGGACCGTAACATAGCAGAGGTTCTGGACATGACAGTGGAAGAGGCACTGGAATTTTTTGCAAATGTCCCGGCAATCCAGCGAAAACTTCAGACCTTATATGATGTGGGATTGGGTTACATAAAAGTGGGCCAGTCCTCAACAACATTATCCGGCGGCGAGGCACAGAGGGTAAAGCTTGCCACTGAACTTAGTAAACGTTCCACAGGTAAAACAGTGTACATTCTGGATGAACCCACAACAGGACTGCATTTCCATGATGTGAAGAAGTTGCTTGAAGTTCTGCAGCAACTTGTTGATAGTGGGAACACGGTAATAGTTATCGAACACAATCTGGATGTCATAAAGACCGCTGACTGGATCATTGATCTTGGACCCGAAGGCGGGGAAAAAGGTGGAGAGGTCATAGCCCAGGGCACACCCGAGGAAGTTGCACAGCAGGAAATTTCCTACACAGCTGAATTCCTCAGACGCATTCTGAATAAAAAGAAATGAATCCGGGATTCAGAAAGTGATGGAGCATTTGGTCGAAGAGAAGAAGTTCATCTTCTCTTCAACTTCTCAACAACAGCTTCAACTTGCTCAACTGCAGTTCCTATATACTTATCCGGATCTACAAGGTTGTTAATATCCTCTTCAGTAAGATAATTTGCAACATCGGCTTTTGCCAGCAAGACTTCCTTGAAATGCTTCCCGGTCTCATGAGCTTCCATGGCACTTGAGCGCACGATCTCGTGAGCTTCCTGACGGCCTACACCACGCTTTGCAAGCTCTATCATCACAGCCTCCCCCATGTTCAGACCTCTTAGCAAGTTGAGGTTACGACGGATGTTCTCCGGATAGAACCTGAGGTTCTCTATGACACCTACGCAGAGCTTGATCATATGATCTGTGAGCACACATGCTTCAGGAAATACTATCCTTTCGCATGAAGAGTTAGTGAGATCACGTTCATCCCACAGAGTGTTGTTCAACAACTCCGGCTCCACCATGGCACGTACGATCCTTGCTAGACCACATATCTGTTCGGACTTGATAGGATTGCGCTTATGGGGCATTGTGGAAGAACCAACCTGCTTTTTCTTGAAGCTTTCCTCTATTTCTGCGATCTCTGTCCTCTGGAGGGAACGTATCTCCACACCTATTTTGTCAAGGGTGGTCACAGTGTTAGCCATCCACATGACAAATTCAGCATGCCTGTCACGCTGTATTATCTGGTTGGATACGTCCACGGAACCTATGTCAAGATAGTGCATCACAAGTTTCTGTATCTCTATCCCATCCTTCCCAAAAGCAGCCTGTGTACCTACGGCACCGGTCATCTGACCCACCAGCAGACGGGGTTTCAGCTGTTCCAGACGCTCGATATGACGTGCTACTTCAGATGCCCAGATAGCAAACCTCAGACCATATGTGGTCGGTACACCTATCTGCCCGTGTGTCCTGGCTGCACATACTGTATACTTGTGAGCTTCGGCCTGCACGAGCAACACATTCAGTAGCCTGTGCATTTTGTTTTCCAGGATCTGCACAGCTTCCTTAAGCTGGAGACCCGTAGCTGTATCCAGAATGTCATTGGAAGTGGCACCAAAATGCACCCATTTTCCAGCATCTTCTGCGCATTTCTCCGAAATTCCGATCACTACGGCCATCATATCATGGTGTATCTCATCCTCTATCTCTTTTACACGATCCAGTTCCACAAGACCTGTACTGGTTGAGATGATATCTGCGGCATTCTTAGGAATAAGACCGATATCCGCTTCAGCTTTAGCAAGTGCAACTTCCACCATCATCAATTTCTCAAGGCGGTTAGCTTCGCTCCAGACAAACTTCATCTCTTCTGTACCATAACGGTATTCAATAGGGTGAATTGCCATCTATAGATTCTCCTGAACTTGTTTTTAAAGTCTCTCTGACGTATAGTAAGTCTGAATCAATAAATATGCTTTGAGTGACAGAACATTATGTACTAAATACTACTTAAAAAGAAAAGAAGATGTTAGACCAGCACTCTCGAACTAACACTAAGTTCCCGGACCGAAAGAGGGAGTCTGAGCCGGTTGAGGCTCAAACCCAATGCTCTCATTTTGTTGCTGTTCAGTGGCGTTTTCTTCTGGATACCACCTTGTCGGAAGTTTATAGTCCAGGGATTCACTGTACTCCGTCGGCAGGAAGAATTGGGTTCCACGGTCCTTTAATGCTGATTCAAAATCGGGATCTATGGATTCCAGGGTCTGCTTACATGTGTCTGCTTCAGCTGATTTACCTATCCTATACAGTGCAAAACGCTTGTTGTAAAGTGCTGAAGTGGACATGGGGTCAATAGCAAGGGCGCTATCATAACAGGATATAGCTGTTTCGACCTGACCCATTACATTGAATATGAAACCTTTGTTATACCAGGCAGTTACGGATGTGGGATCCAACTCAAGGGTTTTGTTATAGTAGTAGATTGAACCCTTATAACTGCTGACAAGATAGGAAATAGTACCCTTATGGTACATGGCAGGTACAGATGTGGGATCTATTGCCAGTACCTTATCATATCCTGCCAGAGCCTGCTGATAGTCACCTTTGAGATAGAATGAAAAGGCTTTCGTTCCCAATATGAGGGTATCCGAGGGATTCAATTGGAGCAACTGATCATAACAGGCAATCGCATCATCATATCTGCCCATCCTGTCAAGAGCCAATCCTTTATGATAGATAGCATCCGTATTTTGGGGCTGCTCTGAGATGATCAGATCATAACTACCTATAGCACTGTCAAATTGGCCAAGCTTTTCGTATGCAGCACTCTGCTTGTATAGTACACTAACGTTACCAGGATCGAACTCAAGCACTTTATTGTATGAAGACGCTGCTTCCTCATATTTTTCAAGTGCATAGTAGGCATCACCGCGATCGCATAAAGCCTGAGAGTTCTCCGGATCTATGGATAAAGCAGTATTTGCATATTGAAGAGCTTGTTCATACGAACCTTTACTAAAAAGCACATATCCTTTCTGCAGCATGGCAGGAATGTTTTGAGGCTCAAGAGCAAGCACATTGTCAAAGCACATCAGTGCTCTTTCCGAATCACCAGTGCTGAAAGAAACAACACCAAGAGAATACCATGCAGGAGAATATCCGGGATCAAGCATGACAGCACTCTCGTAGCATTCGATAGCCCATAGATCCATTCCGACCTCTACCAAAGCAGAACCTTTATCGCACAAAACTTTGACAGACATCGGATCAAGCACAAGGGCTTTATCGAAGCAAACAAGAGCCTCATCGTACTTACCAATATTCTGATACGAAATACCCTTAGCATCCCAGACATCAGCGCAATCCACAGTGAAAGCTTCCGGTTGCAGTCCATCGTCGTCGTTGATCGGTTTGATCACAGATCCGGATACTTCATTATTGCCCAAAGGAGTGAGGATTATACCCTTGAATATCTGAAGCATCGTGGCCTTATCTGTCTGCATTCTGCTCATGGTTTCGGTATCATCTGCTATTATAAGATTAGTATCAATATTTATACGTAAATTAGCTTCCTTGTACCCCGGACTTATTGAAAGTGTCTGCTCATAAGCAGAAATGGCTTCTTGGTAGTTCCCTAACTTGTCGAGAACCGTGCCTTTACGATACCATATATCTGCAGATTCGGGATGCAATTCCAGCAATTCATCGTAAACTGAAAGTGCTTCTGTGTATCTTTCCATGGTTTCCATGTTAGAAGCTTTTGCATAGAGTGCAGCTGAAAAACCAGGATTCGCCTTTATGGCCTTATCATAACTTTTTATGGCATCTGCTGGGCGCCCGAGCCTATCCAGGTCCATGCCTCTCTCAAACCATACCCTGGCACATGACTCTTCATTGAGGGCTTTGCTGTAGCTATCAACTGCTTCTTCATACTTTTGAAGCATATCAAAAGCTCTGGCGCGATTGTACCATACGATGGCAAAGTTTGGTTCAAGCTCTGTTACCCGGTCATAGGATGATATTGCATCCTCATACTTACCAAGTTTATAAAAGGCTGTACCTTTATTGTACCAAATATGCGCCGAGTCGGTTTCGAACGCCGGAGATCCGGTATAACATTCCATTGCATCTACTTCATCTATGAAAAGATAAGATGACATATCTGCAACGTATACACCGCTCAGACCATCCGGATTTAGCTGCAATGCACGATCATAACACTCTATTGCCTCAGAATACCGGCCCAGAGAGTCCAGATCTCTGCCTTTCTTATTCCAGGCAGTGGCATTTTGGGGATCAAGTGCAAGCACCTGATCATAACAGTTGATGGCTTCAGTATATTGTTCCAGACTATCATAGCTCTCTGCCTGAAGATACCAGGCATTGATATTGTAAGGGTCCTGAGACAGGATAAGGGTATAAGCTTCGATAGCTGAAATATGTTCACCAAGGATACCAGCGACCCTTGCTTTTCCAGACAGGGCTTCGACATTGACAGGATCAAGCTTGAGCACATTGTCATAATCGGCAATGGCTTTTTCGTATTGACCAATAGCTTCATATGCTGATGCCCTTGAAAACCAGATATTGGAGTCATCTGGCACCATTGTCAGGGCAGTGTCAAAAGAAGAAATTGAATCATTGTATCTTCCTACCTGCAAATAGGAGTAACCTGTATCATACATGGAATTTGCATAGTTTGAGTAGATGCTCAGTATCTGATCATAACAAACCATAGCCTCGTCGTGTCTTCCAAGACCATCTAGAGACCTACCTTTGTGATAGACCAGTTGAATATATTCAATATCAAAAGTTGTAACATTGACATTGTTTAAAGTGGATTCATTGGGAGAAGAGGTGTTAGATGCATCCGAAGATTGAGCTGAATACTGCACATCGAACTTCTCAAGAGAAGTATCATAAATATCAAGGGACTCCTGGTATCTGCCTAAAGCCTCCAGAATGATACCTTTTTTGTACATGAATTCACTGGAATTTGATTGCATGTCCAAAATGGCTTCATATGAACCTAGGGCAGACTGGAGATCACCCATAAGATACTGAGTTTCAGCTTTATTCTCAAGGATCTCTATTGACTGGGGATCCAGTTCCTGGGCCTGATCAAATAACTCCAGAGCTTCCGTATACGAACCGTTACGACCCATTTCAAGACCCTGTTCATTGAACAAACTGGCCTCATAACCCATACCATTAGCACATGGAGTAAAAAGCAAAACTAACATCACTAATGCGAAAGCCGAAGGGAATAACTTGTTTAATGCCATCTGAATACCTGTCAGGAAATTATAGTAATTATTAACCTTATTGTCTTATATTAGATAAGATTTTTGTTCTCCTTAAAACGAACAAATTCGTAACTGTTCT
This sequence comes from Methanomethylovorans sp., assembly GCF_041305605.1. Taxonomy (GTDB): domain Archaea; phylum Halobacteriota; class Methanosarcinia; order Methanosarcinales; family Methanosarcinaceae; genus Methanomethylovorans. Next base: position 351 of record NZ_JBFYLB010000062.1, on the reverse strand, counting down.
ATAGTCCAATTACTAATGCATCTTATTAGAAGAACACATGTGTTGTATATATAAATTATCTGATTAAAATAATAAATAGTGTTTTAAATAATTAGTGTAAACAGAAATCATTCAGAACCCTGATCCATACCTGAGATATCAGCTCTAATGATCATGAAAAGAGCATCGAAAACACATTATACTGCACTAACAACATATACAACCCTGTGCCTATGAAAATACTAAGCATTGCATTTCTTTTCCATACATGCAGAACTGTGATCACCGCTATTGTAAAAAGCTCCGGAGTCCCATAGGGAGACTGGAACCAGTGCACATCCTTCAGACAATAGAAAACTAACAGCAAAAGGA
>NZ_JBFYLB010000061.1:0-7256 GCF_041305605.1 Methanomethylovorans sp. | reverse complement strand
GAACAAGGATCACAGCCATAGAGTGCAACGGTTAGAAAAACTATGATTCCGGTTAGGTGTTGCAATAGATACACTGCCAAGTTTTGTCTCAAGTACCATTACAATATCTTTAGAGGATTCTGATTAACCCTCATTAATGTTCACTGGAATGTAAATATTAAATAATAGAAGTTCTAATCAAAGATACATTTACTGATCTTGTTCTTAATGAAAAATATAAAAAGATAGCTGAAGCTATGCTCAAAGTAAAGAGAAGTGAAAAAAATACGGAAATCGAAGAAGATTTGATCAAATTCCAAACTGAAGAGATTAACGAATTAAAACAAGAAGGTGAAGCAAAATCCCCTTTAAAATAACATTATTTATTAAAAACCGTTTGCTTTTTAACTTCAGCTTCCGTGTTCATCATCATAATAATGGTAATTATATACCCGACTGTAGATGATTTTATATATATGCAAAGACATTCTTATATTTAGAACACAAACTAAATTTTGTGTTCATTTAAGGTGGAATTGGTACTTAGCAAAACGGAGCGATTTAAATGGAACTCATTGAAGTAAAGTGTGTTGTTTGTGGAACGCCTATCTATGTATATGAAGGTTATATTAAGGAACATATGTACTGTACTCTGCACTGTCTGAACGTTTCGATCACTTCAGAGAAACAACAAATAGCCTGAGATAATTCTCCGGCTTTTATCTGTTTTTTATCCGGCCCCGGACATCCCAAAACTTGCTGCTTATAGAAAATGCGAGTAGATACATCCTAATTTAAGACCGGATAAATGCTCGAATATTATATATGTTATAAATGTCTACTGAAAGTAACATGCAAAGAATACTCATCACTGGCGGATTAGGGCAGGTAGGCAGTTATCTGGTGGATGCGCTGCACGAAAAAGCGAGTATTACAGTGCTGGATAATTTTTCATCTACTACAAGGGAAGCCGTACCTCATGGAATCCACGTAATAAAAGCAGATATTAAAGACAGAATAGCTGCAGACCTTGTAAAACAAAACGATGTTATTATCCACACTGCAGCCCAGATAAGCGTCACAGCCTCAATGGAAGATCCTCTATTCGATGCACAGAATAACGTTTTTGGCACACTCAATCTGTTGGAAGCCGCTCGCAGATCCTCAATATCCAAGTTCATCTACATAAGTTCTGCAGCAGTTTACGGGAATCCCCTCTATACACCGGTTACGGAGTCCCATCCCCAGGATCCGCTTTCTCCTTATGGTGTCAGCAAACTGAGCGGAGAAAAATATTGCATGATGTACCACAAGGCTTTCGGCCTGCCTTCCTGTTGCATCCGCCCTTTTAATATCTACAGTCCCAGACAGGACCCGGGAAATCCATATTCCGGCGTGATATCACGTTTCATAGATAAGGCCAAAGCAGAACAAAGTCCAATCATATTCGGGGATGGTACCCAGACCCGGGATTTTATCTCAGTTCACGATATAGTGGATATGATAACGCTCTTGCTTGAAAATGAGGACGCTAATGGCCAGGTGTTCAACGCAGGGACAGGGAACAGTACGACTGTAAGTGAACTTGCACATATGATCCTTAACATATTCGATGCGGATGTGCCGGTGCAATACATGCCGGAAAGACCAGGGGACATAAAATACAGTTGTTCTGACATTGCCAAAGCAAGGAAAATACTGGGATTTGAACCAAAGGTGCCGCTCAGGGAAGGCCTAATGGAATTTGCCGAAAGCAAATAATATGAGAGATCCATTAGCGTAGTGACGATAAGACTGAATTGTGACTTTAAATATCACAAATTATGCATCTGCAGATCCTATAACGGATACACGACCAGCTTTTTCTATGAAATTGTGAATAATTCCCACAGTATTTCATACCCGGTGGAACCTCTTAGCTGACAGCATAGGCATATGTGGCTCAGACAGGTATCATAGTATTTACCACAAGGTATCTGTGGAACAAAAGAACAAGAAAAAGGACGGAATCATTTAAAAATAGTAAAATGGAGAAAAGAGAAAAGTCACTTTAAAGCGTGACTGTTCTTATCTCCTCTGCCTATTCCCTTGTAGACAAAGCCTGCATTTATGAACTTGTCGGGGTCCGCTACATTGCGGCCATCGATGATCACAGGCTGTTTCTGTCCCATCTTCTGCTTGATCTGTTCAGGCGTCAGACCGAAATATTGCTTGTGTCCGGTAAAGATGACCACTACATCAGCTCCGGCCAGTACCACATCAATATTGGCATGTATCTCTATGCCGGGATAGTAGAGTACATGAGGGTCATGCACTTTTATCTCACAGCCTGCCTGTAGAACCATATCCCTGTATGGTTCTGAAGGAGGGTTGCGGGCATCGTCCGAATCATTAAGGAAAGCCCAGCCTAACATAGCGATCTTGCTGCCTTTGGGCTTTTTGCCAATCCTCTCAAGGGCCTTTACTGTAAGGTTGAACATGTGTTTTGGCATAAAGTCATTGACCCTTCTGGCAAGCACATAGATAGATTCGGCATTCTCAGGATAATCCAGTGGTTCTGTACCAAGAGTGACACCACGCTCCAAGTGGTATGTATCCTTGGTGAGACAGTGTCCACCGACTCCTGCCCCTGGGTACAGAATAGCTCGTGTGATGCCTTCACCTTTAAGGCTGGCGATACCTGCACGCACATCATATACATTAATGCCCATAGCCTCACAGTACAATGCAAGCTGGTTAGCTGCTGCTATCTGCAGGTCCCTGAACGTGTTCTCAGCGGTCTTGGTGACCTCGGCGGCAGTAGCTGTCATATGTATGACCTTACCTTTTGTGAGCACAGGAGTATAAAGCTCAACTGCACGCTGAGTACAAATATCGTCGATACCACCCACTATCCTGTCATGCTCTCTGATGTTCTGCAAAAGCCTTCCGACCATTACCCTTTCCGGGGCATGGGCCAGTGCGAAATCTTCACCAGCAACAAGACCAGATTCCTTTTCCAGGATCTCCCTCGCCATACCAACGGTGGTACCGGGAGTAACGGTGGATTCCAGTACAACGAGCATACCTTTCCTGAGATGCTTACCAACATTACTTATGCCTTCTATGAGTGCAGTGAAATCCGGCAACAGGCTTTTAGGGTCCTCGAAAGGTGTCTGAATAGCCAATGTAACGGCGTCAAGCTCGCTGATCCTTGAGAAATCAGATGTACAGGTGAACTTACCTGCCTTTACTACCTTTTTTAGCAGATCTTCAAGCCCGGGTTCCTCACCTTTCAGGGGACTTTCCCCCTTGTTGAGCATCTCGATCTTGTATCCTGACGAGGATGAAGCTCTCTGGAAACCCAGCACATGATCAAAACATGGAGCATCTGCAAACAGTGCAGCTGCCGGGATACCCACATATCCCATACCGATAACGCCTATTTTTTTAATCGGCCCTTTCTCCGTAAGGATCTTTTTTAATTTCTCGCTCATTATAATCACTTTCCTTTTGTTATCAGATATCTATGACTTTTTCTTCATGATATGACGTTATAGCTGCCATGCATGCCTCAAGGGCATGTTTTCCATCCTCACCGTTTGGATGGGGCTGCTCTTTGTTGGCAACACAACGCACGAAATATTCAAGTTCGTTGAGCAGTGGCTCCTTCGGGTCCACCTTTGCCTCACGGACCCATTCCTTGTCGTGGAGCACAACAGACTGTTTGATGTAATCAAGATATGCTACACCCGCAACACCCACTGCAGTGAGAGTACGTACTTTATGTGGTGTGAGCCAGTTTACATCCACAAGACCGGAATAATCATGATCGAAACGCAGGTGTATGGATGCATGGTCCTCGGAAGAATGAATGTTTGCTCCTGCAATCGTGTACACCTGATCTATCTTCTTACCGTACAGATAAGAAATAATATCCACATCATGCACACCAATGTCCAGAATAACACCTACATCCCTTATTCTGGGATTATAGGCACCCACCCTTCTTGTGGAAATGGATACGATCTTACCCAATAATCCCGAATCTATGATCTTTTTGAGCCTGATCACAGCCGGATTGAACCTCTCAATGTGTCCTACCATGAGCATCATGCCTTTTTCCCTGGCAGTCCTGATCATCAGATCCGCATTTTCAAGGGTGTCTGCAATAGGTTTTTCCACAAGAACATTAACTCCGGCATCCAAAGCGTCTAATGTGACCGCCGTATGCATTTTGGTGGGCACCACAATGCTCACGGCATCCAGACCCTGAGCCAGTAACTTCTTATAATCCGTATAAGCCGTGGTCTTGAAAGTATTTGCAAGCTCTTCGACAAGTTCCTGGTTCACATCAGAGATACCAACAAGCTTGACGCCTTCCATCTCACTGTAGATCCGTACATGGTTCTTTCCCATGGAACCTACACCAATAACTCCTATTCTTATCATATCTTACCTCTGGTCCCATTCCTTTATAGCTGCAATGACAGTGTTTATATCAGCATCTGATAATGCCGGATGCACTGGTATGGACAATACTTCACGGGATGCCTTCTCACTGTTGGGGAAACTTCCTGCATAACCCATTTCCTTGTATAAGGGCTGCTGATGGATGCACAGGGGGTAATATGTACCGGTACCAACACCCTTCTCCTGAAGTGTGTCGCGTAGTGAATCCCGGCGAGGAGTGCGGATAGTATACTGGTGGTACACGTGTGAACAATTCTCTTTCTCCACAGGCAATATAATGTTCTTGGTATCCTTTAGACCATTTGAAAGCTTCCTGGCGTTCTGCCTTCTCTTCTCAGTGAACTCTGGCAGTCTTCCCATTTGTACGATACCTATAGCCGCGGAAATATCGGTCATACGGAAATTATAGCCTATCATCTCATGCAGATAGCGCTGTTTTGAACCATGGGCCCTGAGCATACGCGAGCGAGCTGCAATGTCCGGGTCATCGGTGGTAATGATGCCCCCCTCGCTGGTGGTCATGTTCTTGGTCGGATAGAAACTGAAAGCACCGGTTCCGAAAGACCCGACCTTCTTACCTTTGTAAGTTGCTCCGTGAGCCTGGCAGGCATCCTCGATGACAAGAAGGTTATGATCTTCAGCAATTTCCATGATCGCACCCATGTCAGCAGCATGCCCGTAAAGATGCACAGGCATTATTGCCTTTGTGCGACTGGTTATCATCTCATGTACCTGGTCCGGCGAAATATTATAAGTATCAGGTTCAATGTCCGCAAAAACAGGCTTTGCACCCGTGTACACAATAGAATTGGCAGTAGCTACGAAACTGAACGGTGAAGTGATCACCTCATCTCCTTTGCCTATCCCATGAGCCATCAATGCTACATGCAAAGCGGCTGTTCCGGAGTTCAAGGCCACTGCGTGACCTACTCCCACATATTCTGCGAAGGCCTGCTCGAACTGGGCCACCCTTGGCCCTTCAGCTATTACCCCTGAACGCAGTACAGCGGTGACGGCCTCGATCTCCGCTTCGTCAAGGTATGGTTTTGCGATGCTTATCATCATTATACCTCATTTAGAACTATAACTGAAACAATAGACTTATATTTATATTTTATTCAATTGTCTAAGCTTCTCCGGCAGTTCGGTTATTTTTGCAGGACACCCAATGGCAAGCTTCCACGGAGGCACGTCTTTTGTGACTAAAGCCCCAGCCGCTACCATGGATCCTTCCCCGATCTCCACTCCCGGAACAAGAGTTGCATTGGCACCAATAGATACACCTTTGCGCAGTGTAGGTCCATCAGCGATGTATTCACCTCTTACAGGGTATTTATCATTTGCAAGCACTGCACATGGACCAATGAATACATTATCTTCTATTGTGACATGAGTGGGGATGTAAACATTACCCTGAATACTAACATTATTACCGATCTTTACATTACCATCTATGATCACGTTAGTGCCCACGAGAACACTATTACCCATAATAGTGTTCTCCCGTATCATGGTATTATGACCTGTCTTGAACCTTTCCCCTGTCTTCACATTACTGAAAATAGTTGTACCTGCGCGGATAAAAGAGTCCTTGCCGATAGTGGTGCCAGGGAAATCATGATCTTCTATGTCTATTCCCAGTTTTATGATCTCCATTAGTACACGATGTTCGGGATAGCCCAGAGTAACATTTTCCATAACAACGGTCCCTTCACCTATGGACGTTGTACCATAGAGCTTTGAGCTACAGTGTATCCTAATATTTTCTCCCATTAATATCCTCTTTTAACTTTTTAGATAATCTATATTTCCGATATTATATCTCCATTAGTATATATAAAGATTACAGCCCGAGCTCAAGGCTTAAGAGCCCTAGATATGGCATACAATATATTCTTCTGTCGCAGGTACCTGACACCCAGGAATACAAGGATCACGAAACCTGTGACCTCCGAGATAAACACATAATCCAAAGCAGGTGTATATGCATAGATAAAAATGCTCTGGAAATAGCCAAAGATACCATCATAAGGCCCCGGACTACTTGGAAACTGCCAACCCATAAGGGGCCAGAACAATGTTGCAGGGGTATCCCACATATTGTCCTCCATCAGATGACAAAAACTGGCAGCAGAGAGGAAAAGGAATCTGGGATCGTTCTTTCTCTTCCACATATAAAAGGCACCGGCGCAGAGGATCATGAAGAACAACAAAGTATGTGCAACTATTCGCCCATTATCTATAGTTCCTGAGAAGATGATCCTCCCTATTGGTTTATCAATAAGGTCCGGAAGCATGGAGCCAACAAGCACAGCCGCATAGTCAACGCGACCTTTTAATGCAGGTAATTTATGCTCCAGAAGCGTGAAAAGACCCAATGTTATTCCTAAATGGCCGAAGACAAACATCGTATTAATATAATATTCTGATATAAATACGTTTATGGTTCATGAGTTTCTGAATATATTCCCATTTGTTTAAAAAAAGGAAGAGAAGAGTATGAATATACATAAAAGAATTTATTCAGAACTCATTTTCTGAACTTAAGATAAATTTTCGTATAGAAGGGCTCTTCTTTCCGATATTTCTGGATCTTTTCCCAATCGCTAACCTGTGCAATGAATTCTTCCCTGGACATGCCTATCTGCTTTAGGAAAAACTCAAGACCTTGCACAACCTCCGGGTTTTTCCGTTCCTCCTCTTCGAATCTAAGGGCCTCTTCACGCGTCATTTGTCCCAATCTTATGCGATTACTGTAATAGAATGTAGACCCGGTAACCTCCGGGAATTTAATAGTGTGTATATAGAAGGGAATTTCGTGCAGG
>NZ_JBFYLB010000060.1:0-5553 GCF_041305605.1 Methanomethylovorans sp. | reverse complement strand
TGATAAGAAAGTACAGGAACTTCGGGAAAGAGTGCAAAAGATGCTGAGGTGAGGGGTTTTGGGTAGCAATCAGAAATTTATAGAATTGGTAGGTCTTCTCGACCTAAATGCTTTCTATGTGTATATTTGTAGCCAATCAATCTGATCTTGAGATCATTCAGCTGCGTTCCCATAGTTCACAATATGTGCTTTGGGAGGTTTTATTCCTTTTTTATAGAATTCATTCCAGGTTCTTCGGGTTACATCAGATCTGAATACGAATTCATCCCTAAGATCGTTCACATATGCCCTTGCTTTTAGACCTTTGTAGAAGGGATAATCGTTTAAAAGAATAACAACCGGCCTGGTTGGAGATATATATACGAATCTTGAAGTAACGACTGCTTCCCTTAATATCTTCATTGCCAGGTCTACGTCAGAATCGTTCTCTATATATATATCCAGCATTGCCATCATTTCTGAACTACCCGAATTGCCGCTTGCAACACACTGTGTGAACACCAGGTTGTTTGGAGCCAATACCAGTTCATCGTTGGGAGTAACAAGACGGGTAGCCCTGAGGCCTATATCCTTGACCTCTCCATAATAGTCACCCATTTCGATCCTGTCCCCAACATGATAAGTTTTTTCCATTACGATTATAATTCCCGCTGCAATATTCTCAAAGAGGTTCCTCAGCCCTATACCAATTGCAGCACCAATAAGGCCACTTAATAATACTAGTTGATTGAAGGACAGCGCAAATATAGATGCAAAAATGTAATAGATAGCCAATGAATAAATGAGGACTTTAGACAGAGGGATTATAGTCTTGAAATGTAGCCTGTACCTCCATGTCATTTCTGAAAATTTTGTCAGGAAAAATGCAACTATCTTTGAAAGAATGACAGCAAGGATTATGATGGCAAAAGACACAAGCACTGTATTTGGGTCAATTTGTTCAAAGCCAGTGACAACTGTATCCAGATTCACTTCAGCCATTACCACACCAACCTGATGTTCTCTAAATATTTGACAACAACCGATAGTTTTTCAGGTTTTACACTGTAATATTCATCATTTTTTGCTATCAGATCCTGATTGAGCATTTCAAATATTATTTTGTTGATCATCATGTCATCTACATTATAAGTCCAGTTTAATATTATATTTTTCAGTTCCGCTTTTTTAATATGTCCCATTGACAATATAATATATAGAACAAATCTTCCGGTACTATCGAGATCTATATTACTGAAAACAGTATTGATGTTACTTGTTTTGATCACAGGATATTCTAACCATTTGTTCCATATATCCTTTGCAACCCCGGGATTTCCACGTGAGATCTTTGCAATTTCTTTAAATATAATGGATTCTGCAGTTTCACTTGGTGTTCTATTAAAGAGAAGTGTCTGAAGGGCAACATAGTTGATCCGCAAACTGTATAGATTGACTTTGCCACGTGTGATATTTTTCGCTATAGGTCTTTTAACCACCTGAAATATTTTTTCTTTCTTTACCTCAATGTCATTTACAAATTGTATTTCATTCTCATTATATGCTGAAAGCAAGAACTCTTCCATATCTGCAGGGTTCAGCGATGGAATTTTCACCTGTACTGGAAAATATCTGCCTATATCCAATACCCGATCAAGATAATTCCATGAGTGGATATTCCATGTGGTTATGTAGAGTATTTTATCAGAGGAAAGCACCATATTCAGGAACTCTTCGATAACATCGAATCCACCAATCTTTCTCATATACAGGTAATGACAATTGTCAAATATCATTATCCTGGTGGGGTCTTTAAGCAGAGGTATCTGGTCCTTGTTGTCCATTATAGATGAAAAAGTGACCTTTGTCACTTCATGTGGATGCATTTTGACAATCTCATCTACAAGTTCAGATTTCCCCGCATAAGGCAATGCCAATATAGCGATGTTGACCCTTTGGCCTGATACAAAATCAGATATAGCTTTTTGTATGGCTGCAATCGGTTCGTCCAGACCGAACACCAACTTTTGTATAGAGTCGTTTTCATCTGATGCGACCATAAGTATTCTGCCTCGCCTTTAACATTACTATTGTCCCTGACCCCATGAACAAAACGTGTGCGGAATATGCAACATGAGCTCAAAAAAGGTAAGGTCGTACAATTATAAATACTACTTGATGAACTGCTGACTATTAGATCTGAGTGGACCAAAACTATATATAATGAAAGTATTACCTATTGACAGATTTTTAAAACAAGCAGTAAATAGCGAATTATTCTTACAAAGCTGCCTAACGGATGGAAAATGTCGGTCAAACATATTGTAAATCTGTATGCTTACAGACAACTGATATGGCAATTAGCTTGGAGTGAGTTCAAACTGAGGTATAAGAACTCTGTTTTGGGATATTTCTGGTCATTGCTGGAACCTCTGCTCATGCTCACGGTCCTTTATTATGTGTTTTCACATCTTATGAGAATGCAGATAGAGAATTACCAGCTTTTTCTGTTGCTGGGTATTATCATCTGGAATTTTCTCAGCAGAGCTACCAGCATCGGAATGAACTCCATCGTTGGAAAACCAAGCCTCATTAAAAAGATATATTTCCCCAGGGACATATTTGTGATATCATCGTGCATAACAGCATTGCTTATGAGTGTGTTTGAATCTATTGTATTTATATTGTTTATGATATACTTTAAGGTGCCATTGTCAATATATATAATACAGGCTCCCATAATACTGATCTGCCTCCTGGTACTGTCTGTTGGCCTGTCCCTGGCTTTAGCAGCTCTTAATGTACTTTACCGCGATGTGCAGTTCATCTGGGCTGTACTCCTGCAGGCAGGCTACTTTGCAACGCCCATAATGTATGCGGTCGAGATCTTTCCTGCAAACCTCAGGGGCATAGTGCTTCTGAATCCTGTTGCAAGGGTGATCATTGCTGCAAGAGATACAATAATCTATGCCTCCCCCATGCAAACGGAAGATCTGATATTCATGAGCATTGCATCAGTAGTTTTCCTGCTCATAGGGTATGCTATTTTCAATAAAATAGAGCCCCGTTTTGCGGAGGAGATCTGAATGCCTGTGATCGAAGTAGAGAAACTTGAAAAATCATTCCGCATCCCACATGAAAAGCGAACTACACTGTTCGAGGCACTTACAGGTGTGTTCAAGCCGGAATCCTATGAGGTCTTCAATGCTTTAAAGAACATTAATTTCGATGTGGAAGAAGGTGAGTTCTTTGGGGTAATTGGAGAGAACGGAAGCGGTAAAAGCACTTTGCTGAAAATAATAGCGGGTATCCTATATCCTTCCTCAGGTGATGTATGTATCCGTAAGAAAGTTACACCCTTCCTTGAACTTGGTGTCGGGTTCCAGCCCGATATGACAGCCGTGGAGAACATAAAGACCTATGGTACTATAATGGGAATGTCAAAGTATGACATTAAGTCAAGGACAGATGACATACTGGAGTTTGCAGGACTGGAGAGGTTCAGAGACACAAAACTGAAGAACTTTTCTTCAGGGATGCAGGTAAGACTTGCTTTTTCCACTGCTATCCAGACAGATCCGGAGATATTGCTGATGGATGAAGTACTTGCAGTAGGGGACATGGATTTTCAACAAAAATGCCTGGATGTCCTGAACAACTACCGCAAGGAAGGGGTAACAATAGTATTTGTGTCCCATGACCTGGGTTCGGTAAGGAGGTTCTGTGACAGGACCTTATTACTACACAAGGGAGAACAGGTCGCATTGGGGGAAACGGGGGAAGTAATAGATAAGTATGTGTATGGAGAGCAGGATAAAAACGTTTCAGAAGCAATCCACAATGTAGTTGAAAGTGATATTGCCATCCTAGCCGAAGATAAAAACTCTGTCAAAAACTCCCGATGGGGTGACCAGAAAGTTGAGATCGTAAATGTCGAGTTCCATGATAAATTCGGTAATATAAGTAACAGGTTCAATTCCTTTGATGCAATGACCATAAGGATCCTTTATCATGCTCATGAGAAGGTACCTGACCCAATTTTTGGCATTGCTCTGTATTCAGAAAAAGGAGAGAATCTTTTTGGTACCAATACGGAATTGAGAGACATAACTATTGATTATATCGAAGGTAAAGGTCATATAGATCTGAACATCGAGAGCATCTCTATGCTCTCAGGAAGATTTCAGTTAACTGTTGCTATACATAGTCGTACACATAACCCCTATGACTGGCATGATAAACTATATCATTTTGATGTGATCCCGACAAGCAGGGATGCGGGAATATTCGATGTACCTTGCAAATGGATAATATGAATGGTGGGAATGACATTTATGGATACTTTTGAGATCAACGATGAAGAAGTGAATGTTGAAGAGATCATGAGAAAGATAAGGGAAAATATAAGTAAACGAAAAGAGCAAGGAACTTATCCACTTCAACTTGATGCAGCAGCCCAACAGCTGACATCAGATCAGAAATGGGCAATGGGAGAAATTAGAGGAGAGATTGCCGATGATCTTCTTAATTTGAACATTAATTGCGATATTCAAAATAATAGTTACGTAATCAGTTCCCATCGTCTCTTTGTAGGAAAAGGCCTTGTTAAAGGCAGAGAGATTGTCCATGGAGAAGTACGAAGATATGTGGATCCAATGGTCTTTAAGCAGATAAGTTTCAACCAGAATGCTGCCAAAGTTCTCAACAATGCAGCCCATAGGCTTTCAAGTATAGAAAATACAATTGGTGATCTTGAAATCAAAGACCAGCATTTTCCTGAGCCGAAAAGCCTGCGACAGCAACTCAAAGAGACTAATGAGAGACTATTACAGGTAGAGAGAGAGACCGATGAGCGACTATTACAAGTAGAGGATAGGCTCGAAGCTCTTAAAAAACAGATCAATGACGAGATAGCGGTTAACAGAAAAATGTATGAAATGACCGACCAGATCAGAACCGATGTGAAAATGCGTATTCCACAGTTAAAGAATGAAATAAAGGAAGAAAACGAGGAAAGAATGCGCTCGGTTATTGAAGCAATGGACGCAGATATAGAGAAGAAGGCATGGCTTTCTAATATGCTTGATGATAGAATAACATATGGATTATCACAGACTGAGAAACTTCTACAGCCACCCCTCCTTGACACCGGTATTAACTACTTTGTTTTCGAGGATAAATTCCGAGGAGCCAGAGAGGAAATTGCTCAAAGGCAAACTGCTTTTCTCCGTTATTTTGAAGGATGTAAGAATGTACTTGACATTGGCTGTGGAAGGGGAGAGTTCCTTGAAACTATGCGTAAACACGGAATAGGTGCCCGTGGAGTAGATCTCGATGAAACCATGGTGGATTACTGCCGCTCAAAGGGCCTTGAAGTGGAACTAGAGGATGCATTTGATTATATGGAAAAACTGGAAGATGCAAGTCTTGATGGAATATTTATAGACCAGGTAGTGGAGCACCTAGAGCCTGCATACCTTGTCAGATTACTGAAACTATGTTTCCAAAAGATGAAATATGGATTTTACCTTATCGCAGAAACCGTGAATCCGCTTTCTTTTTCTTCGTTTGCAA
>NZ_JBFYLB010000059.1:0-16405 GCF_041305605.1 Methanomethylovorans sp. | reverse complement strand
GCACCTGCTGCCATCATAACATGAGGTAAGAACAGCTTGCCTCTCTCGAACATCACTCCAACTTCGTTCATACCTGCTGCAAGACCTTTCTCAATGATCTCAGCAGGTGCGATTCCCTGGCTTTTTGCCTTGTTCACAGCAGCGATCACTACATCCTTTTTACAGGAGATGATCGCATCTGAGAGTTCCTTGAACATCTCTTCTTTGCTCATTTTTATACCTCTTACTGAATGTTTATTCCCTCTTTTGTTCTTATAATAGGAGAGAGGGAGCCTCCTTGCATAATCTATATATACTGCAATTAATAGCAGTACATAAACTTTAACACAGACTCGTAGTACACTATTACTTATATTTTTGCTATGGAATTCCATATAGATTTGGACTACCATAAATAAAAAATGAAAGCCATCACAGGTCTAATATCACGTTAATGATGATAGACCCGTAGCCTTCATGTACGACAAATCTGATTTTATTTTAGAATTTTGATACGAACGTCCTAGCTTGCCATAAAGCTACAAGAGCTACTATCAAGATCACTACCATCCACAGAATTTCTGCAGAAGGAAGATATGAGTTTACCCAGTATCCGTTGTATGCTTCCATTGCGGCTGCGGTTTGTACCATTTTCACTCCTCCTCAAACATATACAAGACATACATTAGATGCCCTGACCTTTCCGAAGTCTGTGATTACGTACTTATGCAGAAGGAAACCCTTCTTATAGATCCCTTCATCATCTACCTTGCTTTCGATACCTTTTAGCATACCTCCTGAAGCCAGCTCGATGATATCAAAGTTTATTGAATCTCTTTGGAAGCCACCCATGTGGTTGTATTCCTTCTGTATTTTCTGTACGATCTCATAATTCCAGTGGGGTTGATCATCACTGAATAATTCCAATATTCTGAACTTGATCGGACGGTTCCCGGCCATTTCAGTCACCTCTGAGAGATTCGAGACTACTGGTATCTTCAGAGAACATAGTGAAACTGCCTGCAAGACAGAATGCACCTCCTAACAACAGAGTCCATGAAGGAATATCCCCGAAGAATAGGATTATAAAGAGCACAGCGAAAAGTCCGTAGAGGTTTCCTATACCCTGTCCTCTTCCAACTCCTATGAGTGGGAACGATTTGTACCAGGTAACATAGCAAAAACCGAATGTTATGCCCGCAAATATAAGTACCATCATTGTGAGTGGTTCAAATGCAAGCAGAGCGTATTTTACCATTGGGAATCCGGCAATAGCCAAGAGTGGTACCGCAATTATCCACCAGATGATATTTTCTCCCAGGAAACGTAAGGTAAGTCCAACATCCGGTTCTGCAATATCCAGACCTTTTCCGGCTATAGCACCTTCAATACCCCAGCCGACTGCTGCCATCAAGCCGCCAATATATCCTATCCAGGGAACGTTACCGCTACCTAGTTCCGAAAGCAATCCTCCACCAAAGATTACGAAACCACCAACGATGATAAAGAAGATTCCAGTTGCTGCCCGCTTACTGATCTTTTCACCGTACCACTGAGATGCGAGTATGGAACCCACTACAGGATACATCAAAGCTGCAACAGCTGCAAAAGCGCCACCTACGAAGCCCATTGCAATGAACGAACCTAGAATAGCTATAGGTCCACCAAATATAGAGGCCAAAAAGAACCATTTTGAACAGGGTTTGAATTCCTTTAAAGTCCTTTTCATCTCACCGAACTTACCAAGGACACCATTCCATACCATAAGTGCAAGTATAACAGTCAGAGCATTGAAAGCCGTGATCAATACTGCAGTTACAATCAGAGCCATTGAATCGCCGCTTCCAGCTGCGATTTCACCATACATTTCATCGAAAGGATTGAGCACCCATACAACTGTACCGGGAAGATACCACAGGCCCCAGAGTACAGCACAGAAAAGAGCCCACATGTATCCATATCTCACTCGTCTTTGATGTTCGAGTTTTCTTAAAGCTTGCAAATCCAATTCAAGTACCTCCTTTTTTACTGGCAGGATATTTACCCGCTGAACTTGCCTGAAAACAGGCATAACAACCTTTAGAATGGCCCCTGGCCATGTGACCAAAGGAATAACTTAAATATGCTTCCCCTTTAAACACCAAGATATCCTTCAATCACCCATTAATTGAAGGAGTTGGGGTGTATTGGAGAGGACACCCCATTTGGATTTAGACCCCGATTTTCAGGGTTAGAACAAAGCTTTAAGCTTCGTTACTGCATCTGCTGCATTTTCAGCGTATATGTTTGCACCGATTTTATCAGCCCAAGCCTGTGTCACGGGTGCGCCACCGACCATTGTCTTGATCCCAGAACGTAGTCCTGACTCTTTGAGCTGCTCCTCGACCTGGATCTGGTTGACCATAGTGGTAGTCATCAGGGCTGAAGTTGCCACAACGTCTGGCTTTAACTCAGAGGCTTTACTGACAATCTCTTTGATAGCGACATCTCTGCCGAGGTCTATGACCTTAAAGCCTGCTATTTTGAGCATTGTAGCTACAATGTCCTTGCCTATGGAGTGGATGTCACCCTCGATAGTGCATATCAGGACCTTACCCCTGCTTTCTGCCTCTCCTCCCATTTTTTCCAGTGCAGGTGTCAGCACTTTAACGCCAACACTCATTGCTTCGGAAGCTGCAATTACGTGTGGCAGGAACAATGTACCTGCTTCAAACTGGTCACCTACTTCTGTCATCGCGGCAGTGAACCCATCTTGGATGAGCTCTGCAGGATTGACCCCTGCCTTAAGGGCCTCATTAGCTACTTCCTCGGCTGCTTCTTCATCAAAGTCAAGGATTGCTGCCTTTGCTTTTGCAATAATTTCTGCTTTTGTTGCCATTGATAATCCTCCATTTAAATTTTTTATGAAATCACAAGCCTTCCCTGAATGCCTTGTCTGCCCTATCTACGATGGCCTTCATGTCCTTGAGAAGATCTGCATCTATTGGTGCAACTTCGTGGTTCTTCATGACATCGACTACCTTTTCATGGGCCACTGTTGCCAGGTCTTTTGAACCTGCTGCCTTCCAATCTCCATACATCAGCCTGTTGATCAGCATTGGGTTGGACGGGAGATCGATGTTCTTCCTTGTGGTCTTGTGTGCAAGGAAGTTATTTCCAATCCCTACCTGCTGGATAGCTTCCACCGCAAGCGTCTCCTCAGATACTGGAATTCCTTGCATGGCCTTCTTTGTCATGGAAATCATATCATTGTCAAAGACAAGCTGTTCCATAGAGAAGGTCATACCAAGCTCAAGCATACCTGCACCATACAAGGTGTTTGCACCGGCCAAGGCTGGCAACAACGTTGTCATGGTCTTCTCGTGACCTGCCTGACCGTCTGGTATCTTGGAATCAGACTACGAACCGGCTACGTATGTGGGTAGACCGTACTTCTGTCCCAGTTTTGCTACTGCAGCACTGATAAGCCCGAGTTCAGGGGAGCCTACTGGTGCTGTGCCCTTTTTAAGGTCGAATGTAGTTGTAGAACTGCCGTACCAGACTGATGCACCTGGCTGAGTGAGTTGAGCCAATACAATGCCTGAAAGTACCTCTGCGTTGTGAGTGACCAGTGTACCCGCGAGGTGGACCGGAGATGAACCACCGGACATTGCCATGCTCAGTACGTTAACAGGAATACCGAAACGTGCACCCTTCATGATGACCTGACATGCATTGACACTAAGTTCCAATGGGCTGGTTGGACAGAGCAACATTGAGAATATAGGCTTCTTGCGTGCTTCTTCCTCGTCTCCACCGTAGTATGCCTTCACAATATCTCTGTAGTATTCTACGTGTTCACCGACAGGGTCGATGTGGTGGAAGTGCTTTGAGGTGTTCATGAGTGGGGTCAAAGTTTCGTGAACATCCTGCATACCCTTGCCTGCCCAATCCCTGGCAGAAACTGCAAGTGAGTAATAATCTATGTTCTCTGCCCAGTCCACAAGCTTTGCAGTTGCTGCAACATCGGCCTCAGTGGAGTCTACTGTCTCGTACTGTCCAGGTGCCTTGTAATTGCACATCTTGACACCAGTACCGAAACATGTCCAGTGGACCTTACCTTTGTGTTCCTGTACTACTTTTTTCTTAGGGTCACGGCCATATAGAGTGAACCTGGATGGACAGTCCAGAAGTGCCCTGTTAACAACATATTCAGGAATCTTGACGATCTTGGTTTTCTCATCTACCTGACAGCCAGCTTGTTTGAAAACATTCCTCGCTTCAGCGTCTGATACCTGAACACCGGGGTTCATCAAAACATCCATTGTGGCGTAGTGAAGTGCTCTGAGATCTTCTTCAGAGAACAGTTCCAACTTCACACCGTCCAGAATATCCCTGCCTGGATAATAGTGGTTTACCATATTCTTTCCTCCTTACTTTAGTCACGCATGCCAACTTTGAATATTGTATTTGACTACAGGTTTCTGGCTTGCATTGATTATTACTTAAGCCTTACTTTATCTTATATATATATTCTTCGATTGGCAATACTATTTATAGTTTTTGGCTGCATACCCGAAAAACATATTATTTAAAGATACCGGAGTAAAAAAGCAATAAAGGCTACATTAAAAAAGATAGATAAGACAGTTATTATCCTTTTAGGTAATTATTATGTAAGTCAAACAATTTGCTGGAATTGAACGGCTATAAATAAGTTTTGCCTTTTAATTATGTTAATAGTTGTAGAAAAGATGAGAAGAGAGTCAATTCAAAAGAAATAGTGTCTACAGATGTTGTTTATTCTACCCACACAGAGGAGACTTGTTAAAAGCCCTGTAATCCATAAATAATTATAGATGTTGCTGTGAAAGCAGTTCGCGCGAGAAGCACTCATATATAGATAATTGTATTTTCGTTGACAACATCCGAAATTTGACAGAACCCTAATTCATGGCTCATTCGTTGATAATCTGGCTACACCTATCAAGGCCTCTCGTCCACTCCACTTCCCAATAAAAAACTTGGTATCTGCGGACAAGAAATTACGATCTTTACTCATAAGAGGCACATAGCATCTTGAAGAACTACCTGAAATCAAACCCTCGATATCAATACTCTCAAGCACCTCTTCTTCCTTACCCGGAGGGAAAAGCTCTAAAAAATCCATCTTAGATAAATCTTTTTTGGAGTACTTTAAGTATTTCTGCAAAGCATGATTCGTATGGACAATCAAGCCACCCATATCCATGATGAATATCAAATCGTCCATAGTCTCGAAAAGATCTTGAAGCCCATTCTGTTCTTTCCTAACCAGAGTGCCTTCTCTGAAACGGGTGATGATCATACCTAATTGGTTTGCAATGGTATCAATAACATTTCTGGAATTTGCAGGTATCTCCAGTTCTTTGTGAGAACCAAGTATCATTGCAGCAATAAGTTTCTCGGTGTAGTGCACTGGAATGAAACCCATTGCCTGCAAACCTTCATAATCAAGATCTTCCTTGATCATGGCACTAATCTCCGAAAAATATTTGTATACAGGATAGCCGGTAGTAAAAAGCCTTGCCTGAATAGTGTTGGGGCCAAAATGGCTCATACTATCCGCAAACTTTTCAGACAGACCACGGTAAGCCATGAGTTCAAAATCACCTTTTGAACCATCCACTAAATATATAGCTCCACAGTCTACAGCTTTGATCTGGAGAGCAAAGTCAAGTATTTTTTCAAACATATCCTGCATATTGTCGCCCGAAGACAGGACATTATCAAAATCTGATTCCACTTGAACAAAATTAGTTGCCTGCTTGCGTTCAGTGATATCAACTATAATACCTTGGAGAAAATCGATTTCTCCATGCTTGTCATGGTGGATAAGCGTTCTTTCGTCGACCCATCTGACTTCACCCGACTTGGTAAGAATCCTGTACTCTTGGCTGAAATCAGAATATCCTTCTTTATAGCATCTAGCAACCTCTGTACGCACTTTCTCAAGGTCTGCCGGATGAATAATATCCCCATATATCATTTTGCCTGATAGGAAATCCTCTACCGAATAGCCAAAACGTTCGATGTTCTTTGAAACAAATTCTACTGGCCAATCTTCTTCAGGGCTCCACATAAAGACAACTGCAGGACTGTCGTTTATCACAGATTCCAGAACCTTAAGTATCCTACGGGTCTCCATGAGTTCCTCGTCGGCAAGCTTGCGCTGTATGAGCTTCCACATTCCATCAAAAAGCAGAGTTAATTGCCTGACATCTGAACTATCATATTCCTCAAACTTATTAGCTACGGCAGCAACAGCGATTACCTGATCTCCATCCATCACTGGTATGTTAATATAGCGACCAATCTTGATATCTATATCAGATTTGATTCCCTTGATAAGACCAGGACCTGAGAAATGATTGTTTACTATAGGTTCCCTTTCCCTTATTGCTTCCCCCCACATACCTGCAGAATTTACAGGAGATGTCCATGTCTTTTTCTCATGATTTGTTTTTTGTATGGGCCATGCATACATTTCAAGATTATTTTCATTCTCTTTCAGCAGACCAAGGTAACCTATTTGGCTATGGGTTAGTTTCACAGCCTTTTCTATAGCAAATTCAGCAATCTCTGAAACAGAGGAATTTCCCCTCTGATGCAGTTCAAGAAGTGCCTCCAGACGTGCTTCATTTAGGTGTATTCTTTCTTCAGTTCCTTGAAGCTCACTTATATCCTGGATAAGCCCAAGCCCTCCTATCAAGTAACCATCTTCGGACATTATAGGAGAAAATTCTGCTTTTATAACAGATTTCTTTCCCGTGGGAGAAATATATTCGCCTTCGAAATGACCGGACTCACCCAAAAAAACAAGATCTATAGCAGCTTTCAAAGGTCCTTCTTCTACATATTTAAGTATATTAAGACCCGAGATCTTACTTTTTGGCTCAGCTATGATTTTTGAACAGACGCTATTACAGTTAATAATTGTGCTGTTCTCATCGAAACAAAGAATACCCAGGGGAGCGCGTTCAAAGATGATACGGTATTTACTTTCCACATCTTTCAAAGTATGTTCTGCTTTCTCTTTTTCAGTATTGTCAATGATTATACCCTGGTAACGGGAAATATTTCCATCATTGTCCCTCTTTATTAGAGATCTTTCAGTTACATATCTTACTTCACCATATTTGGTAAGTATCCTGTAGACGAGAGTAAAGTAAGAAGTATTGCCCTTCTTTAAGAGTTTTTTGACTTCTGAGTTAATCTTTCCATAATCCTCAGGATGAACAATATCAGCATAATCAAGCTTTCCAGACATTAATTCTTCAGAGGTGTATCCGAATTGACTGATATTCTCCGAAACCCATTCAACAGGCCACCTTTCATCAACCTTCCACATAAAAGAGATTACTGGACTCACTTTGTATAGTGCTTCGAGTTTTTTTAGAGTGTCAGTGTCCTTCGGGAGATAATACTCAGCACGCTTCTTTGAATATTCATCAGAAACTGTTGTACTTTTGGAAATTCTAACTACCTCCGAGGATTGGAAATTCTCTACTTTATGAAAATGTGAATAGTTCCTGCTATCAACCTAAGAAACTAAAAACTACATATATAAAGATATCCATTTACGGAAAAATTAGATATATAAAATCATTTTTGTCTTAACTCAGGAATGGATAGTTCAAGCACAAATGAAAAACAAAGCATTAGCAATTTTCCTCGCTTTACAAACTATATGTTCTCTTGAGCGGGTAATCAAAAAATATAAATATTAAACTTGTCCCTTTGTTGCAAGGGGCATGAAAAATCATGTACTAGCGTTTTATTAGATTAGTCCCATGAGAAAAATATATATACTATATGTTGGGTATGATTTTTATTAGCGAAAAACCAACAGAATTAGTTAACCCGCCAGATAATGTCTATGGAGACTCTCGATGACTTTTATGTGTATGATTGCCTGCAGGATCTTTGAGGATGAAATTGTGCATCTTATTAGAAACGATGCCCAAATTAGTGGAGTGTTCATTTTAGATAGCCCTGATGCTGTAGGCATTCTCAGTAAATTATCTGAGAATAAAATCCATTATACAGTCTGTTCACCGGATGAAGTAAAAAATATCGTGCATTATGAACAGGATGAAGACTATTATATTCTTCTGAATATTCTTGGTTTTTCCTTGGATGCATCTCCTCAGTTATTGAAAGAAAACGTGTACGAACAAGTTGGCCTCATGTCAGAATATGCTGATTCGATCCTTATATTATATGGGTTGTGCGGGAATGTTCTGGGTAATATAAACAGGGACTTTGCACACCTTTCTTGCCCGGTACACATCCTGAGAGAAGAAGACGGTGAGATCATTGATGACTGTATAGGCGCTTCTCTTGGTGGAAGAAAGCCATATCTTGCAGTCCTGAAAGGAGCTGGTGGTGAAGGTATGTATTTCCTGACACCGATGGGAGCAGCTTTCTGGAAAGAAATGGCAGTGATAGCTCGCCTTACAAATAATCCTGATAATACAGCAATGACCAAGATAGTTTTCGACTATGCAGGCTACACAAAAGTGGGTAAGATCAACACAGGACTTGATTATGAGAAGAGCTTTGGTACAAAGGTAGAAGAGTTTGCAAAATCTTTTGATTTCCGAATAGTCGATATTGAAGGCACGGTCAGGATTTCAGAACAGTCCTATCAAAGAGCAAAGGATTCAATAAGAAAAAAAGAGGGTAGACTGTAATGAGATATAGCCTGGGAATAGATGCCGGAGGGACATATACTGATGCGGTTCTTCTTAACAGTGATGATGGTAAGGTCTTACAGGCAAACAAAGCATTGACAACATACCCTGACCTGATCCTTGGAATACGTGATTCTTTGGATGGCCTTGATCAAAAGTTCCTTTCTAATGTAAGGTTAGTCTCCGTTTCAACAACCCTTGCAACAAACACAATTCTTGAAAATACGGGTTATCCGGTAGGTCTTATACTGGTTGGAAAAGCGGGTATACCCGTCGATCAGAAAATAAAGTGTAGTATACAAGTAAGAGGAGGACACAACAGTGCCGGTAACGAAGTTGAACCTCTGGACATCCTGGCTGTAGAGCACTTTATTCTGGAAGTAAAGAACAAGGTTTCAGCTTTTGCCGTATCTTCATATTTCAGTGTCCGTAATCCTGAGCATGAGTTACGGGTAAAGGAAAGTGTTGTGAGACTTACATGCCTGCCAGTTGTATGTGGACATGAACTGGCTCAAGACCTAGGAGTCTATGATAGAGGTGTGACGGCCTATCTGAATGCACAGTTGATACCTATCACTAGCCAATTTATGCAGGCTGTGACTTCAGAAATCAAAAAGAGGAACATTCAAGCAAAACTAATGATGCTCAAATGCGACGGATCTATGGTGAGTATCGAGGAAGCACTTAAAAAACCCATCGAATCTATTTTTTCAGGTCCTGCAGCTAGTTTACTGGGTGCTTCTCATCTTTCAGGTTTTGAAAGCTGTGTGGTAGTTGATGTAGGTGGAACAAGCACTGACGTTTCTATGATACATGAAGGTCTTCCCGAAATCTCGAATTTAGGAGCAGTGGTGGGCAAGTGGCAGACAAAGGTCAAGGCCCTCAAGATGGAAACTTCAGCTATCGGAGGAGATAGCCACGTATGGATACTTAATCATGAGATACATGTTGGGCCGCGCAGGGTCATACCGTTATGCCTTGCAGCGATGAAGTATCCAGAGATTAAGGAAAAACTGAAGATGGACCAAAATATCCTACGAAATCAGATCGGAGAAAATATACAGCCGACAAAGTTCTTCATGAAAAGTGGTAAAATACCAGATGAACTGAACTCCGAGGAAAAGGACTTGTTTGAGCGTCTCAGTGACAGGCCCTATACAGTAAGTGACATCTACTGGAACGAGAATCGGATGCCAAGTCCTATGACCATGAACACGCTGATCCAGAAAAGGCTGGTAAAAACTATAGGCTTTACACCTACTGATGCCCTCCATGTTATGGGAGAATATGAACAGTGGGATGTGGAGGCAGCACATATAGGCGCTGAAGTGTTATCCAGGTTTACAGGCATAGAAAAGTTAGAACTATGTTCCAAGGTAAAGGAACAAGTGGCAAGCAATATAGCCCTGAATCTGGCTGCTTTTTTGCTGGATGGTGTGGATAAGGAAGAAATTAGAAAGATAATAAATGGAAAATTCTTTGCAGGTATCAAGGTTAAAATGCCGGTGGTATTGCTGGGAGGACCAGTAGTAGCCTACAAGGCCGATCTTGGTAAATATTTTGAATCTATTATCGTTGTTCCGGAATATGCTGACGTTGGAAATGCAGTAGGAGCACTGGTTGGTAAAGGTATCAAAAGACTGGAGGTGCTCATAAAAGCCTCCCTTACCGAATCAAAATACAACCTGAAACCTGAATCTTATATTGTTTTTTACCCGGGTGGAAGAACAGAGTTCTCATCATACACAGAAGCTTTGCAACATGCAGAGAAGATCGGATCTGAACTTGTAATGGATTATATGTCATCGTCTGGTCTGGACGGTAGTGCAGTCAAGATAAACATAAGCCGCAAGGACATAAGTGTGGAAGAAGGTACCACACCTCTGGAAACAAGGCTGGAGTTCCTTGGTGTAGGGGAGTAAAAGGCAAGTAAGAAATTTAATGTGCATTTGAATATATCAACGTTTATTTAAAAGTGTTAAAGAGGGAAAAAATGCAATATAGTCTTGGTATTGATGCTGGTGGTACTTACACTGATGCGGTTATCATAAGGAACTCTGACAGGAAAGTTGTGGCTTCACACAAAGCTCTTACTACTTATCCTGAACTGCTCACTGGTATAGAAAACGCTATTGATGGCCTGGATCCTAAATACCTGACAGATATAAAGCTTGTCTCAGTTTCCACGACTCTTGCAACTAATACAATACTTGAGAAAACGGGCTATCCAGTGGGTCTAATCCTTGTGGGTAATTATCTAGTGCCCGAAGAAACATCTGTAGAAGAATATATCATGGTCAGAGGGGGACATACTGCTACCGGAGCTGAAGCAGCTGTTCTTGATATGGAAACTGTAAAAGAGTTTGTAAACAGGGTAAAGGAAAACGTATCTGCCTTTGCAGTTTCTTCATACTTCAGTGTGCGTAACCCGGAACATGAACTGCAGATAAAGGACTATATTGTAAAAGCTACAGGAATGCCTGTAGTGTGCGGGCATGAATTGTCCCAGGACTTGGGAGCCTATGACAGAGGTGTGACAGCCTATCTTAACGCTCAGCTAATACCCATAGCCACCCAGTTCATCAATGCGATCATCTCTGACATCGAGAGAAGAGGCATCAACGCAAAGCTCATGATGCTGAAATGTGATGGTTCGTTAATAAACATCAAAGAAGCCATCCAGCGACCTATAGAGTCTATTTTTACAGGACCTGCAGCAAGCCTTGTAGGAGCTTCTTTCCTGTCCGATAGAGATACATGCGCAGTGGTAGATGTGGGCGGTACGAGCACTGATGTTTCCCTGTTGTATAAAGGGCTACCCGAACTTTGCGAGGAAGGTGCTAAAGTTGGTGGCTGGAATACGAAAGTAAAAGCTATCCGGATGGAAACTTCTGCTATGGGAGGAGATAGTCATGTATGGATAAAGAACAGGAAGATAAATATCGGACCACGTAGAGTGATACCTTTGTGTGTGGCTGCTGTACAGTATCCTGGTTTTAAGGAAACATTGAAGATGGGACGCACCCCTGCACGAGTGGAGCTGGGAGAAAATGTGCAACCGACAAAGTTCTTTGTACGTACAGGAAAAGAACCCATAAGGATAAGCCCCTATGAGCAGGAGATACTCAATACGATAGGCAGAGAACCAGTATGCATAAGCGATATTTATTGGAAATTTGGTCGTCCTGTTTCAGTAGAGCATCTTGACTACCTTATACAGAAAAGGCTTGTGCAAGCCATTGGGTTCACACCCACCGATGCTCTGCATGTATTGGGTGAATATAATGAGTGGGACAAAGAAGCCTCACTTATAGGTGCAACTATTATGTCAAGACTTGTGCAAATGAGCGAGGAGGAACTTGCTGAGCACATAAAGAAAGAAGTTGCATACAACATGGCCTTGAACCTTATGTCCTATATGCTCAAAGGAGTTGACGGAAAAGAGATCGAAAAAATACTAAGGGGGGAGTTCTTCTCTAAATTCAGGCTCTCCGTACCTGTTGTACTGCTTGGGGGACCTGTGAAGGCATACGTGGAACAGATGCAGAATATCATTGATGCAGAGATAATACTGCCACCTTTTGCCGAAGTGGGTAACGCTGTAGGCGCATTAGTAGGTCAGGGTGTCAAGCGAATAGAAGTTCTTATTAAAGCCGTTTACAGGAACAAACAAAGAGTTTTCCTTGTTTTTACACCTGGAGGATTTGAGGAATTTACCACTCATGGAGAAGCTCTTAAATATGCTGAGAACATGGGCGAGAGCCTGATCATGGACTATATGAGAGAAGCAGACATGGACTGGAACGATGTAAAAATAGACATGTCCAGAGAAGATATAACGCTGCATGAAGGAAGCCCTATCCCCATAGAAACTAAACTTGTGTTTATGGGAGTGGGAAGCCTAAGGATTAATAATAGATCGTAATCTACTTCTCTTATTTTTGATAGAATTCTCATAAGCGCAAAATATAAATAATAGTTTGATTCATTACTTTTACCAAATGGAAACCGGATCAGGTTGATCAAATGGACTCTAAATCCGTTCAGCCGGGTTAAATTCCCGGGGTTTCCGCCATTTTAATTTCTTTAGTTGCTGATTTTTCCCTTTTGCAGTTCTACGTTGTTAGCATTATTCACCTGTACTTTCTCACAGCAAATTATAAATATTGCTTTCTCCTAGCGATAAATATATATGGTAGTTTGAAAGACTGGAAAGTGAATCCCTATCCAAAAAGAAGGTGAAGTAAAATGACATTGAAGAATGAGAACAACTGGACATTGCAGTATATGGGCTTATAGAAGGTCCTTGAAAGGTCGTAGCGTACAATAGGAGCTGAAAGCGTGAAAAAAAAGTTACTGGAATCCTTACTTAATGATACCGATATGTGGGTATCGAGAACCGGATTGCTGCATAACATACGGGATTTGAATATATCTCAACGTTTTGTTCATATAGTTACTGATTGTGGAGAGACTTTTGACATAAGGAACTCGAGGTCTAGCCGCTCAGCAAGGTCTCTGAGGCTTAGGAAGTTCAAAAAACCCTGTAAACACTGTCGTATTTCTGACATGAAGATAAATGAATTTTTGCAAAAGACATCCAGGGAAAGTAGAACAAAGCATGTAAGAGTCACAGAAATTCCAACTTCTGTAAATATGTCTACTCCTGTTCAAGTTGAGAGACCGGTGGTCTCTGTTCCATCTATCTCCAGAGTTCAGCCTGAAAAATCTCCTTTAATACAGGCTCAGAAAGACACTGAAAAGAAAGATCAAGGGAAAAATATAAATATTTCAAAAAAACCCAGTGCATCCAACACAAAAACAAAAGAGGTAGGTTTCACCCAGAGCCAGAAGGACAGGATAGTCTCGCTCCTCGGGCCGGACGAGATGATATCCTTCTCAAAGGAGAAGCGTTCATTCCAGGAACTTGAAGTCACACTGATAAACAAAAGAAAAGATGATCTGCGTAAAGTGTATGAGGATAGCAGGGAAAACCTTCTCGGAAAATTGGAGCGCCAGATCACTGAATTCTTCGTGGAAAGGGGTTTCATGGAGATCAAATCACCTATTCTGATACCCTTTGAGTATATGGAAAGAATGGGAGTAGGTGAAGATACAAAACTTTCCCAGCAGATATTCCGTGTGGATGAAAGCATGTGCCTTCGTCCCATGCTTGCACCTGGCCTTTACAATTACCTATACAAGTTTGATAACGTTCTTCCTGATCCTATACGCATATTCGAGATAGGACCCTGTTACAGGAAGGAATCTGACGGTAAAAGTCACCTTGAAGAGTTCACAATGCTCAACTTCTGTCAGATGGGCTCAAAATGTACCCGAGAAAACCTGATACTTCTAATTCAGGATTTTCTTGACTTCCTGAACATAGAACATGAGATCGTCTCTGACAACTGCATGGTATACGGAGAAACTATAGATGTACTCCACAAAGATATGGAACTTTCTTCTGCAGTTGTAGGTCCCATCCCTCAGGACATAGATTGGGGTATAAACAAACCCTGGATGGGAGCCGGATTTGGACTGGAAAGGCTGCTTAAGGTCATGCACAGTTTCAAGACCATTAAAAGGGCAGCTCGTTGTGAAAATTACTACAATGGCATAAGTACGAACCTATGAGGTGATCTTAATGTTTAATAGTATGGACAAAAATGACCTTGATACATATGCACAAAAGATCATAGATGGTATGCAGCTCTCTGATGATGACCTTCGGGAAGTGCTTTTGATCAATGATAGTATGGAACTTGAAAAGCTTCATTATGTTGCAAGGAAAGTGAGAGACAACTACTTTGGAAACAAAGTGTTTTTGTACAGTTTTGTCTACTTTTCCACACACTGTAAGAACAGATGTGCATTCTGCTACTACAACTCAATGAACAAGATTAACAGGTACAGACTAGAACTTGAAGATATCCGCAATATATGCAGGCAGCTTAAAGGAGAGCAGATCCACATGGTGGACCTCACTATGGGAGAAGATCCTTATTTCCATGAAGAACCCTCCAGATTCACCGAGGTCATAGATATTGTTAAGGAGGAACTTGGTCTACCAATCATGGTTTCACCAGGTGTGATGGATGATAAGACACTGGAAATGCTTCGTGGACATGGAGCTAACTTCCTTGCCCTGTACCAGGAGACTTACGATAAAGAACTCTATAAGAAACTGAGAGTTGGACAATCCTTCTCAGACCGCATCCATGCCCGTGAATTCGCTCAGAAGATAGGTTACTGTGTTGAGGACGGATTGCTCACAGGTGTGGGTAATGATATCGAATCCACCATAATTTCTCTGAAGGGTATGGCAAAAGACAATCCTCAGATGGTCCGGGTGATGACCTTCATTCCTCAGGAAGGGACACCCCTGGAGAAAACAGTACAGGAATCCAACTTGTCAGAACTCAAGATAATATCAGTGTTAAGGCTGATGTTCCCTGACAAGCTGATACCGGCATCTTTGGACGTGGAGGGCATTGAAGGCATGGTATACCGCCTTAATGCAGGTGCTAATGTGGTTACATCCATAATCCCCTCTGACTCTTCCCTTGAAGGAGTGGCAAATTATGATCGCAAACATGAAGAAAGAAAGAGAGACCCTAAGAGTGTGATCGGAAAGCTTAGGAGTATGGGTATGGAGCCAGCTGCACAGTCAGATTTCAACAAGATATTGGGAGTGGTGGCATGAAACAAATATGTTTGATCGGAGGTAAGCTGCAAGGCTTCGAGGCAGCATACCATGCCAGGAAAGCAGGTATGGGAGTGGTATTGGTAGACAGGAATGAAAATGCATTTATAAAAGATCTAGTGGATAAATTCCACTGTTTTGACATCATGGAAGAGCCTGAGAGACTCATAGAGATCTCAGCAACTGTAGATGCCATGATTCCTGTCAACGAAAACTTCGATACCATCGATTACCTTGAGACTATAAAGGGCAAACTTCAATGCCCGTTGCTCTTTGATTTTGATGCATACAGGATAAGCAGAGATAAGAATACATCTAAGGAATATTTCAGATCCATAGGTATCCCAACTCCTGCTGATAAACCCACCCATCCCCCGTATTTCATAAAACCCTCCTGCATGAGCAGCAGCATAGGCACAGCCATAATCTATGACGACGAAGGCCTGAAAGGTCTTAATCCCACCATGCTGATAGAGGAATATGTGGAAGGAGACGTGTTATCTCTTGAAGTTGTAGGAGATGGAGAACATTTTGCAGTGGTGAAGGAAACAAAGGTTCATATCGATGATACCTACGACTGTCATATGGTGACACCCATAGGACACAATCCCGAATTAAGGAGAATTAGCTATGAACTTGCCCGCAATCTTAACCTCAAAGGTATCATGGACGTAGAGGCAATAGACAGCCCCCGGGGACTGAAAGTGCTGGAAATAGATGCGAGGTTCCCCAGTCAGACACCTACAGCTGTTTATCATTCATCAGGAGTGAATCTTCTGGAATTGCTGATGCAGGCTTTTACGGAAGGTGTGCAGGAGATGGCAGAGGCACCACAGGGTAATTACTGTATATACGAACACCTTATCCTGAAAGATGGCAAACTTTTGCCTATAGGAGAGCACATCCTCTCCATGGGAAAGAACTACAGGCTAATCCATGAGTCGGAAGGTATGGAGATATTCCAGCGTGATGGAGAACATAAAGCATTTACAGTTATAACCTGGGG
>NZ_JBFYLB010000058.1:0-5470 GCF_041305605.1 Methanomethylovorans sp. | reverse complement strand
AAATAGTAGGAGTCTTACTGAACTCCACCAGCAGATCAAGATCACTCTCCGGGGTGTGCTCACCACGCACATATGACCCGAATATTCCGATATAACTTACATTATAATCCTTTTTCAACTCCGGCAACATCTCATGGAGCTTTTTTCTGTAAGTTTCAACATCCGTATTAGCTGGCATTTCCATCTCAAGATATGTATTTCTGTGCTATATGTCATTTTTCATATGTATAAGTTCTCTGTTTCATTTCAATAATCTTATATTTCTTGAAACTGTTATTAGAATGGAATGCCACAGAAATATTGGAATGAATACTGTAAATATATGGATAAACACCTTGAGAGTTCATCATGGTCAGATAGAATCTATTTCTATTGTATTCTGTTTTTTTCCCTGGCATTGATATTTCTATCAGTCATAATCTGTATGCTAATTTTAGACACTTCAAATAACACTATTTTTTCTCAATACAACACCACTGAATTAAGGAACATGGGCTTCTTCGATAACGAGCGCTACCTCATCAGCGCCCTTGTACAAAGCCTTGCAGCTACCATCGCACTTGTGGTCTCTCTCAGCCTAATAGCAATACAATTTGCAGCCGAATCGCATTCTACCAGAATCATAGAGTTCTATAGAAGAAATCCTGATATGTTGATACTTATCGGTATCTACATTGTTGTCATTTTCTATGGTCTTGCTTTACTCAAGGTCATAGACATTGGTGTTGCAGATATCACCATGGAGACTGCTATTTATGTAGCTTATTTTTTGGGTTTCTTTGCATTTATATGTCTGATACCTTACATATGGAGTACTCTTGAGTTACTGAAAATTTCGACTGCTATCAAATGGTTAGAGAAAGACATAACCAAAGAGAATATTTTAGAAGCGTTGAAAGACAGTGATGACATCATTGAGAAAGACCCTGTACAGCCAATTATTGACATAATGAATAGTGCTTTTGAAAGAAATGACTACGAAACTGTAAGAAATGGTTTAAAAGTGATTAAGAAAAATACCATTGTCATACTTGAAAATCCCTTAGAAGAAAATGAAGAAGAAAAAATAATAGACTACATTATACAACATATAGCGGAATTTGGAATATATGGAGCTAACAAGAAAAAAGAAATCTTTGTTAGGAATATAATCATTAGTCTCTATGAAATTGGTATTAAAACAATAGAAAATGGGCGTAAATATTCTTTTAGCAAAGTTGCTACAGCTATTGGAGAAGTGGGTAAAAGAGCAGCAAAAAATGAACTAAAAATAACATTTGATGTTGTAACAAAATTAACAGATCTGACTAAAGAAGCGATTCAAAAGCAAGAATTTGAAGCCTCCGCACAAGCAGCAGTAAAAGGACTAAAAAATATATCAATTACTGCAGCAGAAAATAAGCTTGGAAAAACTGTTCTTAATGTTGTAAAAAGATTAGAAGAATTGTGGACACAAGCGATTGAAAGAAATCTTAAAATCTTCTCAGGAGAGGTTGCTGTAACATTAGGCTATATAGGTATAAAAGCTCTCAAAGAGGGCTTTCCAACTGTTGCTTCTGAGGCTGTAAGCATACTGAAAAATAAGGGAACTGTATCATTAGAACAAGAAAGCGATATAACAACTTCATGGACTATGGAAGCGCTTGGAAATATAGGAGCTCAAGCTGCAAAAAACAATTTTTTAGATATTTTATTGATGATTGTAGAAATACTAAATAATACTGCCATCAATTTGCCCAAAAAAAAGTATGGAGATGTCACATGGACAATAGTGAAAGCGCTTGAAAATATTGGGATAAAAGCAATCGAAGAGTCTACGGAAGAGAAAGTGTTGAAAGATATAATAGATAGTTTAGAATATATTGGAATTGAATCGGCTAAAGGAGGATTGGAATATAGTTTAAAAGAGATTAGAAGCAGGGTGGAAAGAGACATTGGAGATTTAGAAGTAATAAAAGTAGGCGTAGGTAGGGGAAAAGTTGGAGAGGAAACGAAAAGAATTCTTAGTTTATTTGCTACGAAAATGAAAGAAAGTCCAACAAACAAATACGAGAATTTAATACAGATAATTTTACTTTCTATCATGAAAATAGAAACATACGAAAAAGAAATAACTGATACCTAATTCCTGATTCACAAACATCCGTGCCAGCACTCTCAGATGGTCCTCGCTGAAAGAATCTAGTTTTTTGCGTTGAAGCACCTCGAACTCCACTCCAAAGTCACTTCCATTTTTTGACCTCTTCGAAGAAGCATTATTTTCAGATTTCTAAGTACAAAGCATAGAAAAATCAATATCATCTGACTAATGTGGTTTACTAGACCAAATAAACTGCCTATTATTTGGCCTGCTAGACCAAATAGAAAAAACCAAATCTTTACTGATGATATAAAAGATGGATGGTAGGAAAATAATTGTCAAACCCATCTGGAAATGGCTGCTGCAATGATAACAGGCATATGTATTGGGAATGTTGCAGAAAAACAATATATCAATTGAATCAGAGGAAGCATACCAGAATTCTCCACAATTTGCTGGCCTGGTGTAACAAAGGTGTGGCCATTTTTAAAAAATCTCCAGCTAAGTGCTTCACCCAGAACCTCTACAATCGACTAGTGTCACTTTTTCCATAGCAAAAACTCATAGCTTTGAATCTGTTCGTTCACCCGGGAGCATCCTGTGGATACAACAAGATACAAATATATCCTAAACATATCCTTGTCCTGTAATGCCTGAAGATAAAAGAAAAATCAATGCCTGGATACCCATAGAACTGTATGAGAAGGTAGTATCTGCAGGATATAGCAGTACTACAGAAGCCATTATTAAAGGATTAGAAATGCTATTCCAGGATACAAAAGGATCCAGCGAGGATAATTTAGAATACATCAAGGATATTCAATTACTGCATGCCGAAAATAAAACTTTGAAAGAACAGATCCTTAAAGCTCCAGATCCAGGAGAATATATCCAGCTTCATACACGATGTAATGAGCTACAAGAACACAACAGCACGTTAAAGAAGGATCTTCAAGATCTCAAGGATATGCATAATAATTATATGCTGCAGGTTCAAACACTCATTAATCAAAAGGCCATACAAGGACCCAGGAAAGCCCGGCCATGGTGGAAAATATGGTAGCAGCTCACTCTTGGGGTAATCTAAGCTTCTCTATTTTCGGTACACTTCCTGTTAGATCCAATATTACCGGGACTCCATTTTGTTCTGATATTTTTTTTGCAAAGCCGATATGCGAAACAACAATATCGGTGTCAGGGACTATAGAGAAAACGTGCCCATGAACAGTGCTTATTGCAACACTTCCCGGAGAAATAGCAAAACCCTCTATTTGATCCACATCAAACGAATATAATCTATTATTATCACTATCATATAGCCTTACATATACAGTATACGTTCACTCATCTCCTTTTGTGCTCTTATTAGACACTCTTTACTCATCACCGTTTTGTTCATGGGATTCGTAAGCATTCGTACACCATATTATGATGTACTACATCACGACATAATCAGTATCCCGTGCAATGTTCTTTTTTTAGGTGGTGGTAAAAATGAAATACATAACATTTGTGAAATATGAATGATAAAAAAGGATCATAGAAACTTGTATCTTAGCTGTTCTCTCCAGTGTTTCCAATATTGGACTAACCGAACTTTTGATTATTGATTCTCCCATTTCGCTTATATTAGCGTATCAGTGTTCTTACGTTCCTGTAACCACATATCCAGCCCTTCATAGAAGGCTTGCGGTCCTGGAACTGGCATTCTTATTAGGCAGGAGAGAATAATCTAATTATTCCCTTTTTCAAAATTTTTCCTGACCTTAATCCTCATCCACGAACATCCGCGCCAGCACGCCCAGATGGTCCTCGTGGAAGGGATCCAGTTCTTTGCGTTGCAACACCTCGAATTCCACGCCAAAGTCGCCTTCCAGCTTTTTGACCTCGTCCTTAAATACTTTCTTGGGACTGGCAACAGTATCAATGCTGCGGGATTTTATAGAAAGCATCAGATGGCCGTCCTCTTCTAAGAAGTATTTTGAGTTAAGAACGGCTATCTCAGCCTGGTTGGGCTGAGCAACGTCCTGGAAAATAACATCCACAGTTTCCACGATATGAGCATAAGATCTGGGCTGGTTGGCATCTGCGAGTAGAGGGATGATGTTAGGACGCTGGTCACAGAGCTTGATAAGATCGCGCATGGTGCGCGGAGAGAACTCTACAGCATACACCAGACCATCGGTCAGGATATCCGAGACATGGCTCACGGTCGTGCCGGATGCAGCCCCCAGGTACAGTACGTGGGAATCATGCTCAATGGGAATCTCAAAACTCTTGAGCACCATAGCACCGAGCTTGCTCCTGTGCGGATCCCACTGGCGATATTCCACACCATCCACATCCATAAGTCTCTCACCATATACGCTATGACCGGGAAAGAGATTGTGTGTGGCCAGTATCTTCCTGTCTTCCATGATCACTTCAAAGATACCGTCTGACAACTGCTCAATGCTCATGCAGGTCTGCCTCCCGATCTGTCACCTGTGCTCTTGCTGCCTTTGTTCATGCCACCTTTTTTCTGACCACCGCGCTTCTTAGCTGGCCTGCCGCCTACCCTTCCCGGACCCGGCTTTGTGACCTTCGTGGACTGTTTCTTAGGAGGCTCAGGGTGAGCTTTCCTGATAGCCTCCACCTTACGCTCAAGGTTTTCCTTGATCGAAGGGTCAGGTTTCCCGCCATAGACATCCATACGCGCCGCCAGACTTATCTTCGCTGCCAGTGCCCTAGCGATCTTACCCCTCTGCCACCACGGTGAACCCTTGATCAGCGGGTGATTGAAGATCACTCCGTGCTTTGGAGATGGCGCACGGGATCTCAGATGCTTGAAAAGTGCACTGGTGGCTCCGATGACCTGCACCGTACTTGAAGGAAAAGCCGCAAGCTTGTCCAATCCTCCGGCAAGGCTGATGAGCCTTGCACCCAGGGGAGCACCTGCTATATTTGTAAGATTAGGAGCCACTGCACCCATATTAGACATGATGTACTGTTCCAGTTGCTTGCGGGTATCGTAAACCCCACACAGGCTGGCTGCAAAATTGCGTAAAAGACCCTCATCCACCAGCGACAGCTCCGCACCCATGGAACTGCTGGCCTTTGCAAACATGTTATGATCTTCAGGCACATTTTCCCGGGAGCCAAACCTTGCCACGAACCTCGCCATGGACTCTGCCGTAAGCTCCAGTTCCGGGAAATACGCGCCATACCATTCAGAAAGCCTTTCAGAAAGCTCGTTGGCCGCTTTATCAATGTCATCCATGGCCTCCACAGCCTGGATGATGCGCTTATCATCGGTATCTGTCATGGATATCTGATGCTTTGCCGCTATTATGCATACTTCCCGCAGCAGCACGTCGTAATCCTCGTCAAGTTCAACAAAACCACAATCAA
>NZ_JBFYLB010000057.1:0-3059 GCF_041305605.1 Methanomethylovorans sp. | reverse complement strand
ATGCTTTCGTTACAGGTAATACTGGTATTTTAGTTTCCCATCCCGTACACAAGGACTGGATAGCCTCAAAGACCCTTTATGACTTCGATATACCTGAGATTTCAGAAGCTGCAGATAATATTAAAGAAGGAAAAGGAGGGAATTTTGAGACTGTTGATCCAGCTACAGGTAAAGATGTGATAATGTTCTATGAACCTGTGAAAACCGGGAACTATTCATTTATCCTTGTGGTCCCCAAGGAAGAGATGCTTGCAGGGGTAGCTGCCCTAAGGACAAGACTCATCATAATATCTGCCATATCCATTGTGTTTATGGGTCTCGTGGCATATCTTATTGCAATGTCTATTACAAAACCTATTGACAATATAGTAAGCAGTTTTAAAATGATTTCCCAGGATGCTGTGGAAGGAAAACTGGATGCAAGAGCAAACACTGATGTAGGAATAGATTTCAAGGAGATACCTAAGGGGCTTAATGAGATACTTGATGCTGTGACAGCTCCCATACGTGAGAATATGAGAGTTACTAATGCTCTTGCAAAAGGAGAGCTAAAAACAAGAATACAGCTTGAACTTAAAGGTGAATTCAAGCAGGCTGGAGATACACTTGATAATTTCGCAGAATATCTTGACAGCATTGTAGATGACTCCAATAATGTGCTTACAGCTATTCAGAATAATGATTTTTCCAGATCTGTTAGAGTGCAAGGGGAAGGTGATCTACGAATACTCACCAATGGTATCGAACAGACACGTTTGTCTCTGGATGAAGCAACCACTGAACGCATAAAAGCTGAAAAGGCTTTAAGGGAGTCCGAAAAGAAGTTTAGGACCCTTTTTGACAGTACTAATGATGCTATATATCTTCATGATATGGCTGGCAATATATTGGAAGTTAACCAGGTAGCCTGTGAGAGAATGGGCTATACTCGCGATGAATTCCTTAAAATGAAGCAGATGGATATAGATAAAACACTTGCAATTAAATCTCTCTTCAGTCGTATCAAAGAATTGCTTGAACTAAAAAATAATATTTTTGAGACTGTGCATGTAACCAAATCGGGCAAACAATTACCTGTAGAGCTTAGCAGCCGGATCATCCAGTATGAAGGGAAAAATGCTGTACTTACCATTGCCCGTGATATTACAGAACGTAAACGCATTGAACAAGCTCTCAAGGATTATGCTGAACAACTTGAACATTCCAATCAAATAAAAGAAGAAATGGAAAGAGTTGTAAACAACAGTCCTGTGATCGTCTTTAAATGGAAGCCTGAAAAAGATTGGCCTGTGAGTTTTGTTTCTGAAAATGTAAGCCAGTTAGGCTATACTGTTGAGGATTTTACTTCTGGCAGAATAAAATACCTAGATATTTTATATCCAGGGGATCTCGAAAGGTTCCATCCCATGCTTGAGGAATATAAAAACGTTCATTCAGATCAATTCAATCAGGAATACAGGATATTTACAAAATCCAAGGATATCAGATGGGTTGATGAGCGAACCTTTATCCGGATGGAGCAATCTGGAGAAATTTTGCTCCAAGGTATCATCCTGGACATCACTGAGCGTAAAAAGGCTCAAGAAACTCTATTAAGGGCTGAAGAGATCCGTAAAAAGGAAATTCATCATAGAGTAAAAAATAACCTACAGGTAATATCAAGTCTGCTGTTCCTTGAAGCTGAAAATTTCAGAGATAAAGAGATAGTTGAAGCTTTCCTGGATAGCCGCAACCGTGTAAGATCAATGGCACTGATACATGAAGAACTGTACCAGTCAGGAGATATGTCTACAATTGATTTTGCAGATTATACCCGAAATTTGCTGAATTTTCTGTCAAAATCCTATTTCATGGAGTCCAAAGCCATTAAACTGAATTCGAAGATAGAGAATGTCTACCTGGGTATGGACACTGCCATCCCTCTGGGAATGATTATAAATGAACTGGTATCCAATTCCCTGAAACATGGGTATAGAGATGCATTAGAAGGAAATGTTAACGTTACTCTTGAGCTTCATGGCAATGAGCTCACTCTCAATGTAAGTGATGATGGTATAGGATTCCCTGAAAATGTCGATTTCAGGCAAACAACTTCTCTGGGCTTGCAGCTTGTTACGACTCTTGTTGACCAGATAAATGGAACTATTGAACTTGAAAGAAATGGGGGAACATCTTTCAAGATCCGTTTTAAGGAGTTAAAATGTAAGGTTAGGGTGTGAAAATGACAGACGCCAAGATACTTGTAGTTGAAGATGAGAACATAGTTGCTCTCGAAATTAAGAAAAGATTACAGAAACTGGGCTATATAGTCCCCGGAGTGGCGTCAACGGGTGAAGACGCAATCAGCAAGGTTGAAGGTATTCTTCCTGATCTTGTTCTGATGGACATAATGCTCAAAGGGGAGATAGACGGCATACACGCTGCCGGAGAAATCCGCAAGCGTTTTAACATACCTGTGATTTACCTAACTGCGTATTCTGATGAAGAGACATTACAGAGAGCCAAGTTTACCGAACCCTATGGCTATATTCTCAAGCCTTTTGAGGAGGATGACCTGCGCACGACCATAGAAATTGCACTATATAGACATCAGGCTTCAGGCGGAAAGGAAAAAAAGTGAGGTCATACTACCGAATATAGCATCGATGCGACCCCAATGAAGAGCGGTTCCATGACTAGATCCACTCTGAATTTCTTTCCGACCTCTTCAGGCAATCCACAGGGTATTCCCGGGGTTGAAACCAGGCACCTCTCTGCGATCATACCTTCGGTGATGGTATTTGCATTGGGTGTGGCCTCGAAGACCATTGAAAATTTCTTGCGATCTTCCTTGCAGTATTCCTTAATCCCAAGCTCATGGGCTGCCTTCTCCAGAAAATTCCTGTTAGGGTCACAGGCATAAACATTGAATCCTTTTTTTGCAAGATGTTTAGCTCCGGCATACCCAACCCTTCCAAGACCTATTACCAGGATCTCGCTTGAGCCTGCCTCCTTGAACCTGGAAGCGATCTCTGAATAGATGATTCCTGTTGCTTCATGGTTGGTGACGACTTTTCCAT
>NZ_JBFYLB010000056.1:0-2977 GCF_041305605.1 Methanomethylovorans sp. | reverse complement strand
TGAATTGTTCAGAATATCCGGCAGGCAACAAAGTGACAAAGGTATTTGCCATAGGTGAGACGTTCTACGATATAACCTTTCGGGAAAAGGTACCTCTCGCTGCAAACCCTGGCGGCGCGATGCTCAACACTGCCGTTTCTTTGGGAAGGTGCGGGGCAGATGTAACTTTGATAACCGAGTTCTCTACAGACCTTTTAGGTGATATTATACATGACTTCCTCAAAATCAATGGCGTGAATACTGAAAACATATACAGATATGAACAGGGAAAAACACCTCTTGCACTGGCATTTCTGGATAAGGCGAATGATGCGGAATATGCTTTTTATGAAATATTTCCTAATGAAAGATTACAGATAACAACTCCTGTTTTCACAAAAGGTGATATAGTACTTTTTGGCTCCCTGATAGCGGTATCAGAGCAGGTAAGAGATAAACTGTCGGACATACTGAAAATAGCCAGAGATGCCGGAGCCATTATATTATATGATCCAAACCTAAGGGAATTGCTTCTGAATCGTATTGAAAGTGCAAGGAATATTATTGAAGAGAACATATCACTGGCACATATGGTCAGGGGTTCCCATAGAGACTTTGAGATAGCTTTTGGTAAAGAAGATGTGGACGAAGTATATGAGCACATAAGAGAATGTGGCTGCAACTGCCTGATATATACGAAAGATGACAGAGGGGTATGGCTCAGGACAGCTGAATACCAAACCTATTACACCATACCCCCTGTAAAAGTTGTGAGCACTGTAGGGGCCGGAGATAGTTTTAATGCGGGCATGATCTACAGCATGCTGGAACTTGATAATGATAATTTTTTTACCCGATGGAATGAGAAACGTAGCTGGAATTATATAATTACGACTGCAATAAGCTTTGCTACGCATGTCTGCACACACACTGAGAACTATATCTCAAAGGATTTTGCATCTTTATTGAAATAGGAGAATGGTATGAGGACCGATGAAGCCTTTTTGAAACTGGAAAGCTCCCCAAGAGGGTTAGCAAACGAAGAAGCTAAGAAAAGGATTGAGATGTATGGACCTAACCAGCTTGAAGAAAAGAACAGAGTAACTCCTTTTAAGGTTTTTATCAGACAGCTTGCGAATGTAATAGTATGGGTACTGGCTGCCGCTGCGATCATAGCTCTGGTGGCTGACGAAGTTATCAATTTCTGGGCGATAATCGGCATCATTCTTTTTGTAATACTGATGGGATTCCTGCAGGAATACAGAGCAGAAAAGGCCATGGAAGCCCTTAAGAAGTTCGTGCAGCCCATCATAAGAGTGCGCAGGGAAGGAACACTAAAGGAAATACCTTCAAAGGATGTCGTTCCGGGAGACATACTTGTACTGGAAAGCGGAGATATGATACCTGCAGATGCTCTTGTGATCGAAATGATCGGGCTGCGGGTAGAAGAGGCCGCACTGACTGGAGAAAGCGTACCTGTGAACAAAGAAAAGGACGAGATGATCTTTGCAGGCACACAGATAGTACACGGCAAATGCAGCGCCCTTGTGGTCTCCACTGGTATGAAGACAAAACTCGGAGAAATAGCCGGGCTGGTACAGCAGGAAGAGGAAACAACTCCTCTGCAGGAGAAGATCACAAAACTTGCACGTACCCTTGCTGCTATAGCACTTATTGCATCCCTGGTCACTCTGGTTACTGGCCTATTTAAAGGAGCGCCGGTGACAGATATGCTTTTGATCGCCATCGCTCTTGCCGTGGCAGCAGTGCCTGAAGGTTTACCCCTCACCATGACCATTACTCTTGCCAATGGGATGCGTCACATGGCTCAGCATAATGCTATCGTAAGAAAAATGCTGGGTGTGGAAACGCTGGGTTCTACCACTGTGATCTGTACTGATAAGACAGGTACCCTTACCCGCAACGAGATGACCGTAAGGAAGATCGTGCTGCCCGGTTCAGAACTGGATGTTACCGGGATGGGATATGAGCCGAAAGGGGAACTACTCAACGGTAACACTCCTGTTGATATTGAAAATGAGAAGGGTCTGGAAATGTTGCTGAGAGCCGGGGCCTTATGCAACAATGCCGCACTGGAAGAATTAAATAAAGAATGGAAGGGTATCGGCGACCCTACGGAAATAGCTTTGCTGGTGGCTGCAGCTAAAACCGGGATATGGAAAAGAAAACTGGATGATGAGCTGCCGAGATTGCAGGAAGTGATCTTCACATCCGAAAGGAAGATGATGAGCACCTTGCACAATATAAAAGAACAGAAGATGACTTTTACAAAAGGTGCTCCCGAAATGGTGCTTGAAAGGTGCACACGCATATATGACCCTTCAGGTGTGCGGGCTCTCACAGAACATGACAGAGAGGAAATGCTTGAGAAGAACCATGAGCTTGCACAGAAAACGTATCGTGTGCTCGCTTTGGCGTACAGGCCCCTGAGTGAAAAGGGTGATGAACTTGAGAAAGACATGATATTCCTGGGACTTGTAGCTATGCTGGACCCACCGCGAGAGGAAGCAAAAAAAGCTATTGAAACCTGCCATAGAGCGGGAATCAAGGTAGTCATGATCACAGGAGATAATCAGGAAACTGCAAAAGCTATTGCCATGGAGATCGGCCTATCTGATGGAATCGTACCTTTGGATAGTATCACTGATGGAAAGATCAGACGCATTTTAGAAGATGGGGCTATCACTGGCAGTGAACTGGATGAACTTAACGATGAAGAGTTCAGCAGCGTAGTGGAAAATGTAAGAATA
This sequence comes from Methanomethylovorans sp., assembly GCF_041305605.1. Lineage (GTDB taxonomy): Archaea > Halobacteriota > Methanosarcinia > Methanosarcinales > Methanosarcinaceae > Methanomethylovorans. The sequence continues at coordinate 227 of NZ_JBFYLB010000056.1, read as the reverse complement.
TATGCAAGAGCTCGGCCTGAACAAAAACTTCGCATAGTCAAGGCCTTGCAGGATAGAGGACATGTTGTGGCGATGACAGGAGATGGGGTCAATGACGCACCTGCCCTCAGGAAAGCTGATATAGGCATCGCTATGGGTATCAAAGGTACGGATGTGTCACGAGAGGCCAGCGTGATGGTGCTGCAGGATGACAACTTCGCCACCATAGTGGAAGCTGTGAAGATGGG
>NZ_JBFYLB010000055.1:0-2857 GCF_041305605.1 Methanomethylovorans sp. | reverse complement strand
AGATCATAGTTCCAGGTAACCGCGTATTGTTAAAACCCAATGTACTTGCCATCAAACGTCCGGAGGCTGCGGTTACTACACATCCTGCAATTGTATCAGCAATGTGTGAACTTGTTAAAGAGGCAGGCGGTATTCCCATGGTAGGAGATGGGTCTGGAGTCACAAGCTCTGCTTCAACTGCCACTGCACAAGCACTAAAAACATCCGGTATCGAAGAAGCTGCTTTAAGTTGTGGGGCGGAACTTATTAATTTTGAAACATCAGGTTTTGTCGAAGTTGATGTTCCTGGTGCCAAGCAGTTCCCACGTCTACATATAGCCAAGGCAGTAACAGATGCTGATGTAATTATTTCACTTCCCAAGCTCAAGACCCATGAGCTCACGCTTTACACAGGAGCGGTCAAGAACTTTTTTGGCGCTATACCAAGGAAGGACAGAAAAGAAGCTCATTTCCTGGAAGATCGTGACCGTTTTGGAGATGCAGTTGTTGATATATACTCTTTCGTCAAACCTCATCTTGCAGTCATGGATGGTGTAATAGGTATGGAAGGAGATGGTCCTTCAAGTGGCACTCCAATATCTTCAGGGGTCATTATGGCAAGTTATGATTGTGTGGCATTGGACGTAGTAGCATCGGAACTTATTGGATTTGATCCGTTGCAGATACCCACAAATAAAGCTGCACTTGCCAGAGGATTTGGTACTGAGCATCCTGAAGTTGTAGGCACGTCCTTGGAGAAAGTAAAGGTCAAGTTCAAAAGACCAACAGGCGGGATTCTTGCTCTTATGCCTCCGTTTGTTCGAAGGACACTTAGAAAGCAATTTACAGTAAAGCCCTTCATCAATCCTTCCATCTGCACTCTTTGTAAAGCATGTGTTTTGAACTGTTCAGTAGACGCTATTGAAGAAAAGAATGGCTTACTTAAGATTAACGAAGAAAAATGTATTCAATGTTATTGTTGTCGTGAACTTTGTCCAAGTCATGCCGTAGAAATCAAGAAATCACTACTTGTAAGGATTGTGACAAGAGGAAAGAAGTAACAAAGGGCAAAAGATGGGTTGACCAGAGATAACACAGATCAATCCTCTTTAATTTACTTATAATATAATCAGCAAGATTCTGATTTTTCTTCATTCTTTTCTTCATTCCCAACATCCAGCTTTTTTACGACTTTGGCCGGAAAACCTAAAGCAAGACTGTTTGGAGAAATATTGCGGCTAACTACAGACCCAATACCTATTATGGAATTCTCTCCGATCTCTACTCCCTGAGTAATTATGCATGCGGGATTTACAGAAACGCCACGTCTGATAATAATTGGCTCTATGGTCCTTGGATAGGCATTTCTTGTGGTCAGGCTGCCTCTTGAATGAGAGGATAGTATGCAGCGGTCACCGATTTCAACAAAATCTTCTATTGTGATCATTTCCGGGTGAAGCCTGTCAAAAATTACGTCGTAGCCAATATACACATTCTTTCCGATATTGACTCCTCTCATTTTATGAAATTTTGCTCTCCAGGAAGGAATAGGGCAAGTTGCCGCTAATCGTTCTAAAAGCCATTTCCTGAAGTACTTAATTCCAAATATAAGTTTATTTTCTTTATAATGCTCAGCCACTTCTCCAAAACAAATCTTGTCCCTATCAGAAACCATTTTGCGCCCACCTAATTAAATTCATTGTTATACTAAATGAAAGTTATATAATCGATAGTATCGACATCACAATCCACAACACATTTTCCACAACAGTATAAGGATAACAGTAGAATTGCCGATCATCACCTTGTATATCTCAACCAAGATATTTATAGTATATAATTATAACTATATGGTTGTAAATAAACTTTGTATAGTTGTTTTTGACCAGTTTTTGCAGGATTGCTTGATCATCACCTTACGTTTCACCAATAATACCATTCTTTATATTACTGATTAATCTACAAAATATAAATATATTATTATTGATGGGATCTTTTATTTCAAAAGATATTACCGTGTTTCTTAAACAGAGTAAAAAAGAAATCGAGCGAAGTTATTCTTCGCTCGCAATCACTGGTGAATCCATCAGCTCGTCACAGTTAACTTTGGTCTCTGGGCAGCGTTAGACCAATCAGAACTGTAGAAAGCAATGTAGTTACCGCTTTCTGTCTTTGCCTTGAGGAAGAATCCAGTATTCTTGTTCTCGCCACTTATGTACTTCTGCACTAGTTCAGTGACATCTAACTCATAGTATTTGTTTCCAGGTACTGTACCAGCCGGGAAAGTGAGAGATGCATACGGTGTACTGCCCTGAGCAACTCCGTTCTTATCATACCAATTTCCCCCTGCTGTACTCCATGGAGTACCAGAAGCACGGTTGTTCCAGTTGACATACTTTGGATCCCATTCTACTGGCCTGTATATCTCCACTATAGTGTCAGAAGTGCGGGTAGCACCAGCAGGATAATACCAGTACAGTGAGAGAGTTGCCTTCTTTATTGTGTCCGTAGTCTTGTATCCACTAAGGTCGAACATCATTACATCTCTGCAAGCGCTTGTGCTCTTTCCCATGTCAAGATATGTAGAATCGGAAAGGATACTGGTTGGTAATGATTCACGCAACCGATTGTCATAGGTAGCTGAATAAGAAACCGAACCTGATGTTGATGTAGACGTATCTGTTGTTGTGGATGTTGTTCCACTAACTACTACATTTACTGTGTCTGTGGATTTCTGTCCGTTCGTATCTGTGACAGTTAGTGTTACAGTGTAAGTTCCTGCAGTTGTATATGTCTTTGTAGCTGTTTTACCCGTGGCTTCAGAGGCAATACCATTTGAAGCATCAAAGTCCCAAGAGTAAGATGCTATGCCTTTATC
>NZ_JBFYLB010000054.1:0-7931 GCF_041305605.1 Methanomethylovorans sp. | reverse complement strand
CGGTTTGCCAGGGGCATGTACTTTTGCTTTACCTTCCTTGTCCAGGCATCCCATGCCCAGGTTCTTGACAGCACCACCGAAGCCAGATGCAGGATGACCTTTGCAATGTGATAGCATGATCATGGCATCAGCCTTTGCAATGGCAGAAGCTACTGTGATCTCGTCTATATATTCACCGCCTATGGGTACTGCAACACTGTCGTCCCCAAGCAGGCCGTCCGCAGAAATAAAAGGAGCGTTCATACTTCCGAATGTGAACCCATTCACAGCAGCTGTCCAGAGCAGATCAGCTCCATTGAAACGCTTTCCACTGTAAAGCACAGTGGTATCTGTTATGAAAGGTATCCCGCCAGCCTCTTTTACCAGATCGGCCACTGTCCGAACTATGACCGGCCGTACATAAGTTGTATTACCGTATTCTCCGGGATGTATCTTGATGGCTACAAGATCACCTTTTTCCACTATGTTTATTTTTTTGAAAAGCTCTTTGATCTGGTCTATCTGTGTATTTTCCGGTCCTATATCTGCAGCAGGCCTAAAGAACACTTCACTCATACTATTTCCTCCTTCAACCTCAGCGAAAGATATTTTGTGACATAACGATATAAAAAGATATGTTACTGATCCTATGGGAATATCGAATCTGTAACGTGAGTAATCATAGGATCTGAAGGGGGAGCTGGTCTATGGGCGTTGATGGGGTTGAAGGCACAGGTCAAAGATCCGAAAACTTGCCTCAATATGAAATATGGTATTCTGTCCGGGAAAAAGTATGGGATACAAGATCAGGAAAGTTCAGATGGACAGGTGAGTCTCAGGTATGGGACTGGGACAAATGTACAGTAGGACTTGCCAGAACCGGTAACAACATATTGAAACTGATCGTGAGAAGCAGTGTTCAAAAGCACAGCGGGTACATGGGTAAAGATGTAAATCTTCGTTATATGATGGGCTTCGATGTGACTTATATCAAAGAACCTGTGAAAGATGCATATCTCGCCAGGAAGTATTCGAATGATCCTGAAGAAAGAATGGGTCCAAAGGAGAGATGGGTTCTGGAACTTAATGATGAGCATTGGATATGGCAGTGGGCAGATGTAGGGGACAACTCAGAAATTTCTGTGATACATGAGATCTATCAAAGAATTATAAGTGAACTTGACGATCAACAATTGAATGCAGATAACATATTCGATGCAAATATAGATGATCTTCCGGATGACATAGTTCCGGTGATATATCAGCCTGCTGTAGATTCCCTTCGGAATTTTATACGGGAGATACACATACATAAAAACAACGAAACAGATGAAGGAGAAGAGGAAGGAGTGGAGGAGGAGATCACACTTCTATTTGAGAATGAAGAATTGCGCAGGCATTCTTTCAGAGGGATCGTCAACAGGACCTATGAACTATTCAGGCGCTTACATCATGGGAGAACAGTTGATATCGAAACTTTCAAGCTGCATATACCAAAAGACACTGCTGATACAGAGTTAAGTTTTGAGAACATCTACAGCAACACTCATGGACTGGTAGAGGATTCCATTCATGGAGACCCTCCAAAAGCTCCCAGAAGAAATGTCAAGTACTATCTGGGAAATCGCAGTCATCCAGTGGTATTCATTAATACTTCTAACCATGCAATGGCCGAATTCGACTGCAATCATGAGATGTGGAAGTGGGAATACATCCCCTGGCTCAAGGATTCACCGGTTAGACTGGGGCATAAGAGCAGGAAAGAGATAGAAAGGAGCTTCAAGTCTCTGTTAAAGTTTAGATTACATTGAAGCAAAGATAAGAATTTATCTGTATGTGGAGATGAAATTTCATGCTTGGAAGAAACCATCGGAAGAGCTGTCAATCGTACTTGTGGGGGGGCACTGGCAGGTTTTGATGTGCAGGCCAGAAAAATATTTGGAAGTCCCCTCTACTTTGTTAAAGAGAATATGTTCGCAGGAGTTTACGGAGAAGGTATTATGCTGCACCTAAGACCCGAGGATCAGACAGGTTATTTGCTGAACATGACGAGACTGCACCTTTTGAACCCATGAGGAGAAGAATGAAGGAATATGTAGTTCTGCCGCCATCTGTATATGATAACAATGAAGAGATGCGCAAATGGCTTAACATCTCATACGAGTATGTATTTTCACTTCCGCTGAAAGAAGAAAAAAGGCAAGAAATTGGATTTGAACAGTTCATAATTGTTGCAAGGTCACGCTTTCGGGAAATCTCGTCGGCAACGATAACATGAAAGTACTGCCTTTTCCCACTTCACTCTCGAGGGATACTTTACCATTGTGCATTGCAGCCAGTTTTTTGACAAGAGAAAGGCCCAGGCCAGTTCCCGGATGTTTTCGGCCAAGACTTGAATCAAGTTGTTTGAATGGTTCGAACAACTTTTTCTGGTCCTCCGGTGAAATACCAATTCCTGTATCTTTTACATGAATTCTTAACACATCATCTTTTACAGATGAGGAGATCGTGACCGATCCGCCGGGAGGTGTGAACTTGATAGCATTTCCGACAAGGTTGAATAATATCTGTTTTAGTTTGCTCTTGTCAGCCTGTATGACCACATCTTCAACGTAAGATGCTTCTAACGACAGATCGTTCTTAGAGGACAAGGGTTTAAGACTCGTTACAATTTCATCAACTATCTGCCTTAAGGATACATCCTCATACTTGAGGGTCATCTCACCTGCTTCGATCTTTGACAGATCAAGAATATCGTTGATTATATTCAGTAGATGTTTTCCGCTATTTGAGATATTACCTGCAAACCGAATCTGTTTACCGTTTAGTTCACCAAAGCTTCCAATAAGCAGCAGATCTGAGAAACCAATGATCGAATTAAGGGGGGTGCGTAGTTCATGGCTCATATTAGCAAGAAATTCACTTTTAGCACGGTTTGAAGATTCTGCAAGGATTTTATCCTCAAGTGCTTTTCTTTTCTCTTCCATTTCCCACAGAGATCTTTTGTGGAGAAGGCAGGCTTCAAGTGAAAATGTAAATTTGGATATAACATTATGCAGCTGGTTAGCTACGTATCCGGGATCTTCAAGCTCTTTCATCCAATATAGTTTCAATACACCAAAATCTTTAAGGGGATAAATTATGCATGAACCTGTTGTGAATTTTTTCTCTGCAATGAAATCCTTAAATCTCTCATGTCTTGAATTTATGACAAGCACATTTTTATGCGGAAATGAGGAAAACATTGGATGTGAAAGTGGAATTTTCCTTCGTGTAATATAGTACTCAGGATTTGCATATACAAGGCTGCCAATACCGTCGTCATTTAAAGACAGGTATTCATTCTTTATCCACACAGAAGCATAAGTAAGTCTCTTTCTGGACATCAGTTTATTTAGGAATCTATCACAATTATCCTTAATGTCCAATGAGTTTCCAATAGAAAGAGAGAGTTCATAGAGAAGAGATATCTGGTTAAATATCTCGGTGTGCTGTATCTGTTGATTCATGGAATACTCCAATGACAATGGTCTTATTAAGAAATTCGAGTACATCTCCACTTATTGAAGCAATCTCTCCAAGTGATAGAACACCTTCAGGAACCGTATCTATACTTCGAGCCTCTAATCCATTTTTAATTGTCTTCAATTCTTTTTTGAAATCATCCTGAAGGAATAATGACCTTCCGATGCAATCTATCACTACACAATAGTTAACACGGAGCTCTCCTTTAAGGAAGCAATCTTCTAATGCCTCCTGTGCTGCATTGACAAGGGCCAAATTCTCACCTTTCAGGATGTTAACAACCGCATTTTCCGGAACGTCCCCAGCACAGAACAGATCGCCATCAACACCTGCTTTAAGCACTTCCCGGACAAGGTCTTCATGGCCTTCAGTATAAATTCCGAATGGACAATGGCTTGATATGTCATAAAAATTGTTTTCATTGAATTCTTTTTCAAGACTTGATTCCACTGCTTCCTTGTAGATCGCAAAGGCATTTTTCCAGTTCAGTTCTTTGACAGAATTGCCTTCACTTTTTGTCACAACTATCGGACCGAGGGCTTTCTTCCAGCCATGATGTACTCCTATCCTGCATTGCATATCAATGAAACTTACAACAGCGGCATCTTCAAAAAATCCATCATTTGTAAAAATGCAGGGTCTTTGTTCTATTTCTAGAAAACCTGCCCCGCATCCCAAATATTCGACTGAGTCTGCAAACAGGTTATATATGGAAGAAAGAAAAGAGGAAATGCTGGAAGACATACAGTCAATAATTATAAGGGCTGTTGTGTTTGTTTTACTCAAGAATTTGAAGGACTGCATCAGATTTTCCATGTTAGTCGAGGCTTCACTGATATTGCGTATCAATATTGGTCTCTGTATCACGGGAAGGAAGTGAATTATTGCTCCGGTGTGATATTTTTCAGCTCCATATATCAGCCCCGGAAATATAGCACCAAAGAAATCTATTTCCCTTTTGTTGAGTTCAGAGATCAAATGTGTAATATCAGGTAGCTCTTGCTCAGCAAGCAATATAAGGACGGTCTTGTTCCTCGGAACATTTAGTTTCTCTATGGCATTGACTATTTCTTCTACATTTGAAGTAGGAATATACATCTATACCTCTAAGATTAAGAATCTAGTTTAAAGTTATATAAGATAAATTCAAAGTTTTTGGGAAACTTTGTGAGGGGTCATGCTTCAGACTCAAACCTATAGTATGTGGTTCTATTTTATATATGCTTTCTTAATAAAAATATGTGATAATGATCTCAGAAGAATTGAAATGCCCATTGTTATACAAATTATCCGATATCACTCTGAAGAAACCTTAGCAAGCAAGTACATAGAATATATATTTTATAAAATCAACTATAGTTTATTTCGACAACATATATAAAGCCAGATTACTTAGTATATCTTGAACGAAGACAATTGGAGCAAACAAATGAAAAAGAGAATTAATACTGAAGAACATGAGCGTGGTGAAACACACGGCTTCCATGCAATAACTAATGGTCGCATTGAGAACCCTTTCACCAGCGAAGATATGGAGATCTACCGTTTCATGATGGGTGGAATCATCGGCAAGTAAAGCATTTTGGGGACAACAAAGGGATTAGCATGCAACAAATATGTAATTTTTGTTCTTCAAATTTGAAGAAACAGCAAATAGGTTTAAATTTTTTATTTTATTGCAGGAAATGTGGGAGGATCACATCAATAAGAGAAGATATCACATTGCAGATCCATGAGGAATTGGTGACTGCATGTGCATGATAGAAATGATGGGCTACTCACAGGGGAACAAGTTGCTTTATTGTAAAGGTTGCATCATCTTCAAGATAACGGGTAATTGTCAATACCTCAGATCATGTGAAAGAAATCAGGATCATTGTCGCGGGAACAACTTAGCGGAGGTAGCACATTAATGAAAAAGAATACAGAGATGATCGGACTCAGGACTAATTTGGGAACAAAGGATAACCTGGCAATGTCTGAAGGAGCACCTAAGGACATAACCTGTGAATTGAACAGGAAAAGAGAGAAATGGTTTAAGGCAGTAGAGTATTTCACATGTGTGGATGATGTTAATTTCTGATGTCTAGCAGACATCATCAACATACCAGTCCACATAGGCGATAAGTTCTTTCTTATCCCAATCCTTTAATCGTATAGGGCTGTCTTTCCTTGCACCGTTAAAAAGGTCTTTCATCATGCTTTCATCAAGAACATGCACTTTGTATGTTCCTTTTTCTGCCATTCTTATATAGTATCCCGGGCTCAAAGTATCGGATTTTTTCCACATTTTGATCTTTTCATAATCCCATAGAGATGTAGCCCATTGTGCAAGCTTTAAGATGTATTCATCTGCTACATCCTCAACATTACCGAGAATGACACAGTGCTTACAGTCTTCTGTAAATTCTATACTGTTTTTCTGGCGAACTATCTCTGGCATAATTAAAACCAAATAAGACAACAAGGAGGTACTATAATTATGTTGTGTTCTGAGGACAGTACTATAATTTTCATTAAGTGATGTTTGTACATCATAATACGAAGCTTCCATCATAACCATTTCTTTCCCTCCGTTAAAGGATTTATATAAACTGTCGTGCAATAATGTGTTCCTTTTGAACCTTACGGCAGGAATATACCCTACTCAAAGGTTGTAAGCCTCAATTTTGTTGAAGGTATACCAAATCTGTATGTTGCTCCTATGTGTGACTACTATGGCACTCAAGACCTTTTTTAGCGTTTAGATTTTTTTCAATAAGGAAGATGGAAGGATAGATTGGCGCCATCCTTCCTCTTTTCGGTCCACCACCGATTGCATTTTCCACTCCCTGTGAAAATGGCATCTTTTCAGTGTAAAAGGCCATTTTCACTAAGCTTGTTTCAAAAATTCTACTTTTCCTTTTTTGGCATAGCAGGCGAATTCTATGAAATTATGGAATGTGATTTTTGAAACAAGCTTCAGACCCCCTAATTGCTTGAGAACTCCCAAGTTCCCAACCCACAGGTATATTCAATTGAGACATGCATTTCTCTCTCAATCTTACATAATCCTTTTATTTTCATATATTTAACGTAAACGTAGTAGAATATTACATATCTTATCAAACTTTAACGGTATTATAATTTACAACAGCATTATCATATATTCTGCAGATATCCATAAATAAAAATATCTTCTTCAGGATGCTACATAGTAATATTAATTAGGAACTGTTGATTTGAAACTAATGATATAATTATGGACCAGTTTCAAAACTTCTACTTGTCCGGATTTGACTGTGCAATACCTTGATTGCCTGAAGGAAAAATGAGTTTTGAACCAACTTCAATGTGATAAACATACAGTTGCATGAAAAATACCTTGAATTTCGAAGGGCAATTTTTAATAGGACAAATTACTACTCTTTATAAGAGAGTTGAATAGGAAAATACTGATGCAGCCTCATGTATTTTTAGGGTTCTAAGTAGGAAGGTAGTATTAGCAGGAGATAATATTGATGAAGAAACCTTTGCACGATGTCATGTTCGCCTCCGAGAAAAGAAAGAAAACACTTTTATTGCTGAAAGATGGCTCAAAAGAAATGGGGGTGATCCTGCAATCCCTGAATACTACGAGAGAAGCACTGCTCCCTCAAATCAGAATTCTGGAAAACAGTTATCTTATTCAATATATAGACAGGGATGCTTATGAACTGACAACTATTGGAAAGATACTCATTGACAAAATTACTCCATTCATAGATACCCTGGAAGTTCTTGATAATGATATAGATTACTGGGGACAGCATGATCTCGACTTCATTCCTCCGCACTTGCTTAAAAGACTCCATGAACTTGAACTCTGCACTGTGATGACAAATATCCCTTCTACAGAGGTTTGGGAACCTAGCAAAATAGTCCTTGAAAAAAGCAGAGAGTCAAAATACCAGTGTTCTGTCACCACTTTCTTGTTCCCGCACTTCCCATCAATGCTTGCAGATTTCAATAAGCGTGGGGTAAACATGTTGCTGGTGGTTTCCGAAGAACTTCTTGTAAAAATAAAGCAGGAAATGGATGATGGTTTCAGGAATCTGCTTATTAGTGAGCCCAATCAAGTTTATGTATATCCGCATAAAATGGGTTTTACGTCCTTCGGGCACAATGACTTTTGCTTTATGATGAGATTGTTAACTAAAACAGGCGATTACGACCAAAAATACGTAGTAGCCCATAGGCCCTCTGCACTCGAATGGGCAAAAGAGCTATTTGAATATTATCTTAAACAGTCTACCAGGGTCATTGATTTATAAGTAACATGATATTGGGCTCTGTAGAGAGCTGTCTATTGTTTACTTAGAATTGAGTTAAATCTGAAATGGAACTGTATACTTTGTGAAGGGTTATGCATTTGCTCTTCCGGATATGAGTTATACAACTTCTCTGAT
>NZ_JBFYLB010000053.1:0-12098 GCF_041305605.1 Methanomethylovorans sp. | reverse complement strand
TTGAATTTGAACCCATGTTGAACTCACCTGCGGGAATGAGCACAAATTCCATACCAATGGAATTGTTGTAAGCAGCAGGAACATCTGTTGTTCCGTTCTCAATGCAACCGGATAGTAGTATTATAATAGATAATATAATAAAAGAAATGCACTTCAATGGTTTTCCTTGTGAAAGTAGCATCATAATTTCCCTCTCGGTTGACCTGTAATCACTATCAGCTTCAAAGTTCTACTGTCTATCGGTAATCCTGCAGTAAAGCAATGATAAATTATTCAGAACAATGGTTATGTAGAAAAGATCGTAATCAGCATCGATCATATAAAATAGATATCGATATTTAGCCTTAAACTTAAAAATAAAGTTCATTTTAATATCGACTTAATTCATCCTTCCAGGCTTCCTTCGATCTTAGCACCATCGTAATTACAGCGAGTGCTTATTATTCCATGGAGAATAGGCTTATAGTCAGTATCATCATCCTTAGCAGATATAAGAGAACCATGGTATTCACACTCACTTATTATTGTTGTGGTTTTTAATGATTTCATGCTATCCCTTCAATGTGATTGATTCTATTATTGCAGGGATGTTTGTATTCATTCTAAGATATATAGATTGTACAAGTGTTTTTAGTAGATAAACAAGCGTATACATAAAATATATAGATGATGTTTGTATCAATCACAATTCCTACATAGTTATGAAGTTCACAATGAGCCTTTTTCTCCCCCTATTATCCCACATCAGCATAAATAAAAAAGAGTTCGGACTAGCTCGGGGATCGTAACTAATTGTATAGCTTCATGTTGAAATTTATCCTATAGTATTGTGTAGAATTCCCAATACTCAAGTGAGGATTAAAGAAACAATACTTTAAAATAGTTGTAAATACCGATAGCACTTACCTACTTTGGTCGAAGACTATCATTTTTGATCTAATTTCTACAGCATCGATTTCAGATTTTAAAAAATGTCTTTACTTTTGAGAATATAGATGTCTTTTTTTTCATATTTGCTTTGTAGCCAGCTGTTACACAACTCGATGGATCGTGCGAATTCCGCCTTATTAATTCAATAGGATTTCCAAGAGTCGTTGCAGTACAAGAATACCCATTTTCCTCCAGTGATCTTATAGATGATATTACTGGAATGTCTAAAGTATACAGTCTGCTTAGTCTATCATTATCAACTACATAATCAGTACGCATTTTTTCTTTTTGTTCCTGGACTATGCTATTGGTATTCATTTATAATCTACCATAAAAACAGTAGATGAATATTGTAAATAAATTCGATGTATATAGTTTTCATTGAGGTATAGTGTCTAAAAGGTTGATTGGAATCTTTTGAAAAAATAGCACATTATCTCAAGATGGTAGTGCTTCCATCGAATGGTTTTGTTATACAATTAAACCAGAATGATTCAGGAAAACTATACTAAAAATAAATATTTAAGAGGGAAGACACCTGTTTCAACAGGTGGCGGTTCACTCTTTATCCCTATTCAATACGTTACTCAACGTATAAAGCGCGTCATCGGCAGCATCTACTATATAGTCTCTTTTCTTCCACACAATAACACTCATTACTATAGCTATCGGTATGATGAACAAGATCCATGCTAGGTTGCTCCGTTCCTTGTTTGCTTCAGGTTGTGGTGTTTCCACAATATCTGCAACCTCTATCTGAGCAGGTTCACTATCAGTGTCTTCTGACCAGCCTGCTGCCTGTGGCATTTCTGTAGTAGTGTCAGCAGGAGATTGGAGCGTCTTGTGAGAAGTGATAGCGAACGGCGAGAAACCAGGTGTATGGGACTCAAATACAACATAGCTTTGAGTGTTGTTTATCTGGGTAGTAGGCAGTACCTCCCAGACAGCCCCGTTATATCTTTGCAACTTGATATCTGCAGGGTCCACATCCGTCTTCTGCATCCAGGAACTGTTCACCCTGAATTTGATCCGTACATCTTTGATATTATCTCCTGTGGAAAAACCGGAATTACCTACAAAGATATTGACAAACTTATACACTAAGCCCTCCGGGTTGCTGTTCACAACCTTTGACCTGTTGTTCAGTACCTCTACAGTGGATGTTATTTTTCCGGAGTTCTTAAGTGAGTATAAACTAATCGCCTGAATGTCGTTTCCAGGCCTTGTGAACTCATAGGTGACATTTACATTCTTTCTCAGGTATGTGGTATCAACGTCCTTTACTGCAAGGTTTGCATAATCCTCAGTACTTCCACTGGCTCCACCACCACTACTGCTACTTTTTTTAGAACTGCTGCCTCCGCTACTTCCACCACTGCCGGATGAAGATGTCGTAAGGCTGATACTTGCCGGTATACCGGCCAATCCATCGGCATTGTACGGTAAAAGAACGTAATTGTAAGTCGTGCCAGCGGTCAGATTACTATCCGTATACGATGTTGATCCGCTGATATCCCCAAGGGATACATTATCCCTGCTTATTTGCACTTTGGAAGTATCATTAGAAGTTTCCCATGTCATTGCAATTGAGGTTTTCTTAATCTCACTTCCTGAGAGGTTGTAGATCTGTGGGAGTTTCAATGCAACAGCCGAATCATTAACCAATACAGGATTTGTATTTCCTGAACTATCGACGGTCTGTATGCCGATGGTGTAAGTTGCACCTTCCGAAAGCCCTGTCACGTTGTAGTAATTGCTTGAATTATCTGCCGTACATGTGAAAAACACATCGTTCAGATAGATAACCACATAACTAAAGTCAGGGTCATTGGGGTTTGTCCACGTCCATTGTATCCAGCTTGGACCTGTACTGGTTTCCATAAGGTTTGTCACGGAAGCTGGCGGAGTTACATCCGTAGAAGCTGTAGCCATTGCTGAATCATTCACCAATGCAGGATTAATGTTCCCGGAAGTATCCACGGTCATGATACTGATAGTATGTGTAGTTCCTTCAGCCAGTCCGGTCACATTATAATACGGATCTGAAATATCCGTAACATACATGCCATTAAGATATATCATCACATGACTGAAGTCTGTGTCAGAGGGGTTTTCCCATGCCCAGTTTATCCAGCTTGGGCCTATGCCTGTTTCATTCAGGTTTGTTACGGATGCGGGAGGTGTCTGATCTATTATTATGATTACAGATGCATCGAACGTAGCTGCAGCCTCTGCAAGAGCTGCTACAGCCTGATCCACCTCTGTCTGCGTTACTGCCGTATTAACATAAACTGCCTCTGCAATTGCAATAGCCGAGTTGAATGCGTCGATGGCAGATTGCGGATACTGGCCATTCTCTGTTCCGGCCACAGCACCTGCTGCTTTTGTAGTTGCTGCATTGAGAGTATCTGTCAATGCACTTTTATCCACTGTTAAACCTACCACTGTGATCGTGACAGTCTCATAATCAGTAAGACCTTTTGATTCTGCTGTGAATGTAACATCATAGGTTCCGGCAACACCGATACCTGGAGTCCAGCTGAAAGTACCCGTACTTGTAAAGCCTGCCCCGCTTGGCAGACCTGTGGCGGAGTACACCACAGAATCTCCATCAGGATCCGTGGCTGAGATGGTGAAACTTAGCAATGAATTCTCGTCAATAACTTTGCTCCCTATGGAATCAAGTACAGGTGCACGCTCAGCATTTCCCACGGTTATTGTTATTGTTTCGGAGTCTGTGATTACACTATCACTTGCCATGAACACTACACTGTAGTCGCCGGAAGCGGTGAAAGATGGGGTCCAGCTAAACACACCGGAATTTGTATTGAAACTGGCTCCGGGAGGCAGACCGACAACAGAGTATGATATTTCATCACCGTCAGAATCACTTGCTGAGACTGTAAAACTGAGCACTGTATTTTCATCAACTGCTTTGTTACCTATCGAATTGAGCACAGGTGGCCTGTTAATATTATTCACTGTAATTGCTATTGTCTCGGAGTCAGTAAGCCCATTTGCAGTTGCAATGAATTTGACATAGTAAGTCCCTGCTGCGGAATATCCCGGAGTCCAGATGAATGCACCGGAATTCTTATTGAAACTGGCTCCGGGAGGTAAACCTATAGCAGAGTAAGTTATCGTGTCGCCATCGTCATCAACTGCAAACACATTGAAGCTCAGCACTGTGTTCTCATCAATGTCTTTATCTCCTATCAGATCAAGCATCGGAGCTGTATCATCCTTTTGAACTGAGACCTCGTTATCGCCTAAAACAGTGATCTGGACAGTGCTTCCTCCGCTTGAGGAAATACCGGATACCGTCCCGGTTATGGCATAGGTCCCAACTGCCGTGCTCGCCGGGACTTTAACACTATAAGTAATTGTATCAGAGGTACCTGAACTAATATTTGATGTAGTATCTGCCCAGGTCCAATCAACATTGCTTGAAGAATAGATCAATTGTCCCGAATCTACCTCAGTAACTAACCAACCGCCAGGTAGTGTTTCTTTTAGGCTGAGAATAGATATTTCTTGGTTTGTCGTTAAGTTTACGTTAACCGTAAAAGTGCCACCTGGAGTTACAGTACCTTCGGAGATCGTTCTGGATACAGTTACTTCATTCGCGGCCAAAGCCGGAATTGAAAATAATATAATATGAATTAACAGTACTATTCCTATAAATTTCACATTCATATTCAATGAACTACTATTCCTATTGATCATTGCACCCACCACCAATTTTTTCAGGTTGCTTATAAAATCGTAAGATCTATCACTAACATCTGCTCCTCACCTCGATTTTCTTCATATCGGATATCTGTTTTCTCCCACATGTCCCTGATGCTTTAGAGCAGGCACATGCAACTGGAAAGGATGAAGCAAGTATAACATGACCAAACGACATGGTGGAATTGAAACAGATAGCAGGTGATGACCAGCACGTGAAACAGAATATGGACATAAAGGATACACATGCCAGTAGCAGAGTGATGATCTTCTCCATGACTAAACCTAGGTATATCGACTTAAAACATTTGCACAAATGAAATAAGTAGGCCAAAAGACCCTATATAGAGGCATGTAGACTAAGTAGAAAAACGCTTTAAAGAACTTGTTATTCTGATGTTTCCAGGTCTGAGAAAGTGCCCTGATCAAAGATCTACGTCAAATATATAGGTACATAGGACATCAGTAGTCCTATAGTCTCTATACTGATTAGGTTTATTTGTTATAGTGCATTGAAAAAAACATGGTTTACAATGATAGTAAGATCAAAGTACTGTTTGTGTGTGTGCACAACAGCGGCAGAAGTCAGATGGCAGAAGAATATTTAAGACGGGTCGGCAGAGAAAGATTTGAAGTAGAGAGTGCCGGACTTGAACCCACCAGTGTGAATCCTTTGGTAATAGCTGTTATGGCGGAAGATGGTTTTGATCTCAGTAAAAAAGGAACCCAAGCAGCCTGGAACCTTTTTAAAGAGGGAAAATTTTACAATTATGTAATCACCGTTTGCGATAGGACCCAAGAAAAAGAGTGTCCGATATTCCCAAAACCCTTTGTTCAGTTAAAATGGTCCTTCCCTGATCCGGAATCGTTTTCAGGAACAGAGAACGAAAAGATGGAACAGACACGAAATCTTAGAGATTCCATTAAAAGCAGAATAGAACAGTTCGTTGAAGAAATTATCGGGTCCTGATGATCAGATACCTGAACGAATTTATTAAGGGATCAATTTGGAAATTCAGGATATGCAGGATTCATCTGCAACCCTGCAAATGTATTATCTGAGAAATAGAATTTAGTTCGCATCGTTTGAGCACAAAGATGATTTTCAAGCAGGGTCTTTTTCTATAGGATCTATAGAGATAACCGAACACCTACTGAAAAGATTTGTGCAATCTATATCAACTTCCATGAGTATCAGCTCCCTAACAACACCATAGATCATTAAAGGGATACAATGAAATCATTGAAGACCAGAACACAAAAAACTAAGCTTAAAAATGGCTCTCTTATGGTTCCGAAAGATGATGATGCCGACTATAAGCCTGTGCTCCAGGGAATCATAAACACGCGCTGCAATTATGATGGTGCCAAGATAGAAGGAACTATGGAAGGGTGAGTGAAATTCCCGAGAGCTGTGCAATTGATACAAAAAGCTGCTGAATATCGATGAGTTCAGCAGCCTGTACAAAACTTTTATGCAGAAAATGTCAGGGCAGTTTTCCAAACTGTGCTTCAAATCTTTCCTGCATCATGTCCCAGGTAGGCAATTTTACCTGGCAACCGATGACCTCTACTGCAAAGGAAGCAACTGTTGCCCCTATCCTGCCGCAGGTTTCCATGTCATATCCTCGCGTGAAGGCTAACAGGAAACCCGCCCTGTATGCGTCGCCTGCACCGGTGGGATCAATGGCTTTCACAGGCACCAC
The DNA here is from genome assembly GCF_041305605.1 of Methanomethylovorans sp. Classification (GTDB taxonomy): domain Archaea; phylum Halobacteriota; class Methanosarcinia; order Methanosarcinales; family Methanosarcinaceae; genus Methanomethylovorans. The sequence goes on along the minus strand of NZ_JBFYLB010000053.1, from coordinate 5,733 downwards.
AGGTATGCAATATTCTGCATCGTTCGTATGTATCCTGCTGCCCCTGGAATCATAGGTCACCACAATGGTCCCAATACTTGCTTTAAGTTCCTCGAAGGAGCGATGGGTCATCTCACAGACCCGTTTTATCTCATGACGGTTCGTGAAGAGTATATCAGTGTGCTCCAATATGGTTTCCAGGTCCTTACGGTTATAGGTTATAAGGTCCTGACCGGGATCGAAGGAAACAAAACCTGCTTTTTTTGCTATCCTCGCATTAAAGGAACATTCGGAAGTTGCAAGATGAACAAAATCAACCTCAGGTGGTTCCAGTTCTTTCAGAAGCACAGATGCGCCCCAGTGGAAATAAGTACTCTGATTGTGATCTCTGTCAGTAAAGACAAAGGCCTTTGTAACTTTCTGACCTTTACATCTATATACTAACGATAGGTCGACACCCAAAGAAGTGAGATAATCCTCATATCCGGAACTTCCAAAATCCTCTCCGACAGCAGATATCAGCTGGCCTTTACCTCCAAGAGTGGCGATACCCACTGCAATGTTGGCAGCTCCACCTCCGAAATATTCATGGTAATCAACGATGGGATAGGATTCATTATGGCAGGAAATGTGCTCGACATCAAAAAGCAGATCTATAGCTGCATGCCCCACAACAGATATTGTCCTGTCCATAGTATTACCTCCTTACTTTACTGGAACTCTTCAACATCGACAATTTTCAGGGGAACATCCCTCAATGCCCTTCCAATGACAGATTTAGCTATTCTTGATGCGTGTTCTTCTGTTTCGGCATCAAATACCTTCATCTCAAGGACCAGGCCGACAATAGCAGTGTTGGCGGTCAGGAAAACACTGCTGAAGGCTTCCTCGCAAGCAGGGCAGTATGTAGTGCCAACGTCCACTTCCACAAAATCGAGTTTTGGGTTCAGTCTTTTACCGGCCTCGGAAATTGCCACTCCTATGGCATCATCCGGACTGTTCACATCTCTGACCAACCAGGCAGCTTCAAGTATAACATTATAATTTGACATTTACTCGTCTCCGGGAAATTGAGTTCTGTCTCCTTTCAGGATTCATATAGTGAACAGTTTATCATCGTCCACTCTGAAAACTCCAAGACGTGCCCCTGCATCCAGCCATGCGTGTCCGTAACTGAAACAGATCAGTGCGTTCACAGGGTCCTCCTGACGTACAAAGTGAATACCGTCCTCATAATATGATCTTGCCATCGTATGAAAGTCATTTGCGACAGCGTACATATGCGAATCCTTGATAGGTGCAAACTCTGCTTTTTCCAGCGCTTGCCTTAGTAGGTTCTCATATCTTTTAACCTTTTCATTCAGATCAGCGGGCAAGCTATTCCTCCTTATTTGCTCGCACCGAAGATTTTCTTGAAAAGACCGCCTCCTTCTTCTGGTTTTACTTCCTTTGACGGTTTTCTCTTGGGAGGAGGAGCTGTAGTGGTTTGCACAGGCATATGCTCTTCTTGAGTATGGTCTTCTATTACAGGTGCTGCACGTACAGATGCTACAGGTGGCTTCCTGGCTGGCGCTGTTGGAGCAGAGTTCAGGTTAACACTTCTCATTACGTTTACAGACTCTCCACCGTGTTTACTTTTGCGCACCCTTATGTCCACCAGGATAGGCCGTTCAATATCAGTGCTCACCAGCATCGCAACTCCCGGTGGCAAGCGCATGAGTTCGTCTTCCACATAGGAGCTTACACCTTCCAGACCTTTGCTAATAGCTTTCAGGTCGTTGGGATTGGTGACCTTCATGATGATTTGTGTGCCGCACTGCGAAAGAATGTTCTTGTCCACACGTGCCGGCCTCTGGGAAATTACCATCATGCCAAGACCAAACTTGCGCCCTTCGGACGCAATTGTCCGTAACACATCTGAACTTAAGGTCTTGCTGAAACCTTTTTCAGGTGCATAGTTATGAGCTTCTTCGACAACCAGCATACCAGGGGGGATGGTATTCATCTTTCGGGCCTCGAACAATGTATTGCACAGACGCGCAACGATCATGGACTGGATATCCGGAGCCACACCCTTGAAATCTATAATGGAAGCTCTGCCTGGTTGCACGAGATCCTCAATTGATGTAGGATTAGTTGAGAGGATACCGGTTTCCCTTATTTCTTCAAGAAGGCTGATCACATTCCATTTTGCCTTGCTGTCATTGTTCTTGACCTCAAAGATGATCTCATCGAGGGTATATGTGTCCATCTCAGCTTTGATCTTATCAATGGCCTCGTAGAGTATGCCGATATGTGTGCTTGTGAAATTGTTAGGAAAAGCCTCACTCAATTCTTTCGCTGTAAGGTTCATGCCGTTAAGCCGAAACACTTCATCAGCTTTGGGATTCAGGCTCTTGTTGGCAGGAGTGTATACAGTAACATACTGAGCGTATGATCTTGGTGAGACCTTGAACCTGCCTGCAACTTCTGCACTGATGATCCCCTCTTCTTTCAGTGATGCATATTCACTATGCGGATCAATGATAAGCAAAGGTACTTTCCGATCCAGCATCTCTTCAAGTAGCACGCCTGCAGTATAGGATTTACCGCTTCCTGTCTTTGCCAGGATACTGCAATGTTTCTGTACAAGACTATTCACATTGAGATGCACGGGTATATCAGTGCCTTCCAGCATGCCAATGAACATCTCTTTCCCCGACAGGCCCAGAGAACTGCATATAAGCTCGTTGTTCGCCTTGTATATAGGGTCTCCCGGACTAAAAGGGGTAGTAGGTGACCGTAACAGTCCGAAATCGTCACGCTTGCCTATGACAGTCACATCGGCAATGATACGATCCCCACTTTTATCCTTGCGACTCCCGTTCTTTGCTTCCTCGATAGAGTAACTATCTCCGGAACGGGTAATGGATAGTACCTGTGCAAGTACCCAGCCATCGATCTCATGCCAGGCTTTTATGTATTCTCCCTGATGCACAGTGGTGCTGTCCGATAATACTATCCTGAAGTTGGATGTACCTGCTTCTCCGAATATCACGCCAACTGCATCTCGAACCATTTTTCCCTCTCACATTTATTTAAACAATGATATATTTTATATGTAACTAATAAGTCCTACGTTGTTTTGATATATAGACTTGTACCCTATAATATTATACTCCACTATTGGTTATGTACTTCAAGTATTGTTTTTGGTGCATGTGCCAGCTGCACTAATGCCTCTGCTTCAATAAAATGCGTATCTGCCGGAATTACCATTATATGAAGCGGTGCACCAAAATCAAAATCCTTCAGGCTTTTAATGTAGTCTGCCGCAACAACCGGAGAATCAGATCCGGCTCTGGCTATACCAACAGCTAGCCGATCCTGCAGTATCTTTGTGTCTTTCTTTTCTTCCACCTGTAGAAGAAGGTCCAATGCCTGGTTAACTGTCATGTAACCTTTTTCCTTATCAATATCAAGGAAAACAAGAGTATGAAGCCCATGCTCAAGGTTTTGAAGAATAGTATCATAAGGGGTTTCCGATATGACGGTCTTTCCCCGGCCGCTTGTATATGGATGAGGTACAGTAACGGCTTTTCCAAATCTGTAGTTCTGCAGACCGGTAAGTCCGCACACAGCAGATGAAATGGACGAGCCATGCACAAGCTTTGTAATGATACCCATTTCCATTGCACGCAAGCGCAGGTCAACATGGGTGGTGGAGACCATTGTATCTCCCCCTGTAAGGAATACCACATCTTCATTTCTGGCATATCCAAGCCAATCTGGATGCTGTTCCACCTCTTCCCGTGTAAGCACTTCTATTTTCTTATTGTATGATTCTTCCATCTTTTCCACGGTGGTACCCATCAGCCTGGATGTATAGAACTCTACATAGACCCTGTTCGCCCGGGCAATAGCTTCAAGTCCTTTCAAAGAGATGTCTTTCTCGTCAAAAAGCCCCAATCCTATAAAGGTCAACATAACCGAGAAATGGAATTAATGATTTAAATGTTTTGACCATGCGAAGGCGCATATGCGCATGTCGAAATGTTTTTATAGAACCATATACAGTTAGTTCAATTCATACGTAAAGAAGATACTTTAAACAAGTTCATTTTCTGGATTCAGGAGGTTCAAAATAATGGCACAACAAGGCATGTCAATACAAATGGCAGGACAATATGGAGGTCAGCCGGTCTATATTATTGATCCAAGGACAGAACATGCACAGGGCAAAGATGCCCTTTCCATGAATATCAATGCTGCTAAAGCAGTTGCAAAACTGGTGCGTTCGACCCTGGGACCAAAGGGCATGGACAAAATGCTGGTCAATGTTCTTGGAGACATTGTCCTTACGAATGACGGTGCCACCATACTTAAGGAAATGGAGATCGAGCATCCCACTGCAAAAATGATAGTAGAGGTCGCCAAGACACAGGAAGACATTGCAGGGGACGGTACCACCAGCGCTGTTGTGATAGCAGGCAGTTTGATGGACAAAGCAGGAGAACTTGTGGAAAAAGGGCTCCACCCGATCGTAATCTTCAAAGGATACAACCTCGCTGCCCAGAAAGCTATTGAGATCCTGGAGAACTTCGCTACAAAAGTAGAGACTGACGACATAAAAATGCTTCAGAATATCGCAGAGACCTCCATAACAGGAAAAGCTCCCGAAGCTTCCGCAGACCACCTGGCAAAAGTATGTGTTGACGCAGTACTGGCAATAGAGGAAAATGGCAAGTACAACATAGATGAGAAGATAGTTATCAGGAAAGAGACCGGTGGCAAGATAACAGACACTCATGTCATAAAGGGGATTTACATAAACAAGTATCGTCTTCATCCTGATACCCCCGCCAGAGTTGAAGATGCAAAGATAGCACTTCTGGATATGCCAATAGAGTTCGCCAAGACCAACACCAAGTCAAAGATCCAGCTTGGCAGTGTAGATGAAATGTTTGCCTTCAAGGACCAGGAAACGATTAATTTCCATAAAATGCTGGATAAGATAATAGCTACTGGTGCCAACGTTGTATTTTCTTCCAAGAACGTGGATGATAATGCTGTGCACTATTTAATGAAGCATGACATCTACACCTGCAGAAGACTGAAAGATGAGGATATGACCGTGCTCTCCCTTTCCACAGGTGCCAAGCTTGTAAGGAATATGAACGAGATCACTGCTGATGACCTTGGATTTGCTGAAGTTGTGGAGCAGGAATCAGAATATGAAGAGAAAACACTGATCACCGGTTTCAAGGGATCCAATGCTGTGACCATACTCATAAAAGCAGGCAGTGAACACGTCACTGATAACATCGAGCGTGTGTTCGATGATGCTCTAAATGTGGTGAAATCCGTGCTGGAAGATAAGGCAATAGTACCAGGCGGGGGAGCTTCTGAGATGGTGGTAGCACAGGGATTACGCTCTTATGCTTCTACAATAGAAGGGCGTGAACAGCTTGCTGTCCGTGCCTTTGCCGATGCTATGGAAGAAATACCAAAGGCAATTGCAGAGAATGCAGGTCTGGATAAGATCAATATGCTGTTGCAGCTGCGTGCCGAATCCGGAAAGAACAAGAACAGTGGCATCAACGTGTATTCCGGCAAGGTAGAGGATATGATGAAGGACAATGTAATTGATCCGCTCCGCGTCAAAACACAGGCCATCAAGTCCGCATCAGAAGTAGCTGCCATGATATTGCGCATTGATGATATGCTTAAGGCCCAGGAAAAGGATATGCAGGATGTGAATCCTGCGCACAACGT
>NZ_JBFYLB010000052.1:0-19684 GCF_041305605.1 Methanomethylovorans sp. | reverse complement strand
ACCCACATACGAATTCCTTAGTTCTTTTCCAATTAGATAAATACTAATCAACCCAACGAACAAAGGGAGAATATTACTAAATTTTATTGCAGCTAGGCCAAAAAGACTATAATATATGGCCACCCAGGAAATATATCCGAAATGGAACTGGGAAATCAATCTTCCATCACTGGTCTTGATGTAATTGTTCGGAGACAGAAAACTTGGAATGAGATCATTTATAGGAGAATCTATCATCATTGTGTGATGGTCTGAAAGATAAATAGCATTAGTTGAATAGATACCAGGATCTCTGCCGCCGTAAAGTGTATCGTGGAAATAGATAGAAGTAAAGATGGAAAATAGTACAACAAATAGAATTACAAGAACATTGTGTTTAGATGAGCAACTTTGTGGCTTTTTTTTGTGAAACAAAAATACAAAAACAGCTGTTATGAATAGTAGCGCTGCAAAAAGTATGGGTTTATAAAAAAGAGAGAACATAGCCATCAAATTGGCAGCCCATGCAATACATACGAACCATAGTGAAAAAATAATGAATTGATATTCAAACCTTGGAATGGACATTTCATCTTTGAATTGCATTATGAAGCACCTCAGTATAAAGGTGTGAGACCTTATCCCAGCGATACTCATCGAACATGGACTTACCAGTCTCCCCTATCTTATTCCTTAAAACGGGATCAGTGAGCAAAAGAATTATCCTGTCTGCCATAGCTTCCCAGTCTTTTTCCGGAACTTTGAATCCATTAGCTCCGTCGGTTATGGTCAGACCCGGACCGCCTGAATCAAATCCTACAACTGGTTTTCCATAGCTCATTGCCTCCAAGGCAGGCATGCCAAGACCCTCGGCATTTCCCCACTTATCGGTAATAGAAGGTATTACATATACATCGCATGCTTCATATAAAAGAGGAAGATCTTCATTCAAAACCAGGCCTGTAAATAGCACGTTATGTTCAAGATGATTGCTGCTGGTAAGAGACTCCAGCATACTGCGCTCCGGACCCTCGCCACCTATGACCAGCAAAGCATCCGGGTGGACAGATACTATTTTGCTCATTGCCTTTATTAAATAAGATGTTCCTTTAAGTGGTATCAATCTATGTACAGTGAATATGAGAGGCCTGCCTGATAAACTCCATTTTCTTTTCAAGTCATCCAGAACCGTTGAAGAATATTTGATAGGGTAATTGCTGCCAACCGGGAATACTGATACCCGGCCAGGATCTACACCAAAGCTCAAAGCACAATCTTTGGTGTATTCACTGATAGCTATTATCACATCATGTTTATCAAGAATGTATTTGGCCAGTGATTGTAATCTAAACCTTTTAAGAAACACCAGATCAGTACCATATACTTTCAGAACAGAAGGAATACCTGATATCTGGCGGTATACTGCAGAGACAAAGCCAGCGGGGAATGCCCAGTTAGAAAAAATAAGTTCAGCATTCTTTTTCTTCCTGAGTTTATGAAGGTTCAGGAACATAAAAAATAACATACTAAATATTAGTATTGAGTTGAAAAAGTATTGTAACAAAATACCAATACGGGAACTGGATTTTTCATGAGGGAGAAAATTCCCATACCCAAGGGATTCATATCTGTCAGGTGCATACCTGAATCTATAGACTTCGATGCCATCTATTATCTCATAAGTTTTGGATCCTGCCACATGCGGACATAAAATAGATGGAATTAAGCCTTCCTTCACGAACTCCTGTCCTAATTCCAGTATCCATCGGGCTTTATAGTCATCTTTGTCCCTTGGAAAAGATGATGTTATTATAATGAGATTCATACTGGATCGTTGCAACGTCAGTTCATCAGGCTAAATTGTAATTATTTCATCTCTATTTTCTTTATGCGATATAATATTTCTTCCTGCCGTATCCTCTGATATTTTAACATGTCGGCGATCAGCCCGAATACCAGGATCTGCAGACCAGTCAGACACAGCATAGTTGTAAGTATTGCGTAAGAGATATTCGGAACCACAATACCGGTCTTAATGAATTGTACCAATACTGTTACTCCTGATAGCGCCGCGATGACCAGGAACACAAAACCTATGGAAGCAAAGACTTTCATTGGTTCATAATCGCGATATGTGCGTAATATTACAGCAGTAGCACGCTGTGCGTAATGGAATACTCCTGACATGAGCCTTGAGTGACCCTCTCTTTTCCTGAAATCAATAGGGATCTCGACCAGGGTAAGATTGTGATTCACAGCCTGCATTATGGTTTCCTGCACATAGGTGTAGTCAGCAAGGATATTCATCCTTAGTGCAGCATCCCTTGTGAAGGCTCTAAAACCCGTTTGTGCATCGGTCACTGGATAACCGGAAGCCATACGGGTCACGCGGGTAGCCAGGATGTTACCAATTTTTTTCTGAGGTGGCATGTATTCTATATGCCCACTGAAACGGGAACCTAACACGACATCAGCTTTGCCTTGAAGAATTGGAGCGATCAGATCAGGAATTTGATTTTGGTTATATTGAAAATCCGCGTCTGTATTAACAATTATATCTGCCCCTCTTTCCAGACATGCTTCAAGCCCTGTACGAAAAGCAAATGCGAGTCCACGGTTTTCCTTTTGGGAGACAAGATGGTCAGCACCGGCTTCTAAAGCGACTTTTACAGTGGAGTCCGTTGAACCATCGTTGATGACAAGGACTTCTACTTTATCAATTCCCTCTATTTGCCGGGGTATCTCTTTGATCACTTTTTGAATGGTTTTTTCTTCATTGTAGGCTGGAATCATCACAATGAGCTTCATACCATATTATATAATATTCATAGAATAAATACTCTTGGTTGTATATATACATCTAATGATAGATTTACCTGAAAATAGGTTTGATCATAGACTAATTCATCTGACTAATAGAAAAGTTTTTGTATGTATGTGCATATAACGTATGAAAATAAAAATAATAATGATGTGAATGTATGAAAAACAGAATACATTTCTTACTCACAGGCATTGGGATCAGACCAAACGATCGAGTACAACAAGACTTAAGATCACCCCATAGTCCTGACAATGACCGGACACGGACAAATCTGAACCAGCGAATTGCATCTATAACCCACCCGAAAAAGGAAATAAAAAATAAAGAATGCAGATACAGAATAAAGAAAACCAGGAATACAAGTGCAATAATTATAGACTGTGGAGACTGCAGAGGGGAATCTACACTAAATAACCCAAAATGCCGATCAAACATATTTCAGATATTACTTAAAGAAACAATTGCGGAAAGGCTAGTACTGTCAAATCTGTATGAAAGGGAATATGATGGAACGATTCTCCAAAAGATATACACACTTGCCCGTCTGGAGGATCATTTGCGACCATATGAGAACATTGGAACTGTATCATATAATTGTACATATAATTCTAAAGATACCTGTAAAAAGAGTAGAAAAGCGTCAATAGAACAAGTTATCAATTCAGCAAAAGCGTCCCCGGTTAAAGCATATGAGGAGACGGAAAGAGCGATAGAACAATTAAAATATGAAGCTGAAAAGGCAACTCATCCAGAGTGTGATAAGTGTGTAGGGGATTTCCAGGAAACATTATACGATATAAAAAGAAGGATGTGCCCATTGCTAAATAATTTTCTTCATGAGCCAGATGGGACTTTTGATTATGAGAAAAATTTCCAGCCATACGTACGGCCTTTGTTTTCCACGTCCAGGATCTATACTGAGCCACCAGTGAATACTATTTTTATTGAATGCTATGATGTACAGAGAGATGACGGGAGAAAATTGCCCATATCTATCTACGAGTTTACCGATAAACCTGAAAAACTGTATGTAGTAAATCCTGCTGAATACAATATGCAGCCTGAAGAACTTCTGCTTATTGAAAGCATACGTAATCGCATGATCAAGCATAGGCCGGAAGATATGAACTTTGCAGATCCCGCTCTTTCAAGGGAGTATTTCCGAAGGCTTTGCAAACGATTGCTGCATGAAGAAATAAGAGATAAACAAGTAGTTTTAGCACCTTCTCAGCTGGATATGTATTCTGATCTGCTGGCAAAATACACAACAGGACTTGGTATTCTGGAAGATCTGTTATCCGATGAAAGAGTTACAGACATATATGTCAATGCACCTGCGGATAAGAATCCTGTTAATGTGGTAATGAATGGTGAAGAATGCACTACTAACATTTTTCTGTCTCAGGAAGAAATGGATTCCATGGTCTCAAGGTTCAGGACAATAAGCGGAAGACCTTTTGGAGAAGCTACACCTGTCCTGGAAATGGCACTTAAAGAGTACGGAGTACGCGTTTCAGTGATAGGTGACCCATTAAGTGCAAAAGGAATGGCCTATGCATTTAGAAAACATGCAAAGACTCCCTGGACATTGCCTAAACTTATCAATAGCGGTGCTATCACTCCTCTCACAGCGGGCCTGCTTAGTTTCATGATGGACGGGCACGCATCAGTGCTGATAGCCGGAGGAGTGGGAGCAGGCAAAACATCTCTATTATGTGCGATGCTTATGGAAATGCCACAAAAATACAGAATATTGACCATAGAAGACACACCTGAAATACCCCTGGAACAATTGCAAAAACTTGGTTGGAAAGCACAAGGCCTCAATGCTCAGTCCTCTATCGTGAAATCAAGCATTGAGATCGAACCTTCCACAGCTTTGCGCGCATCCCTACGTCTTGGCAGTTCATCTCTGGTAATAGGGGAAGTGAGAGGACCTGAAGTTGCTATGTTATATGAAGCAATGCAAGTCGGCACTGCAGGAAATTCTGTGATAGGGACCATTCACGGTGCATCCACAAATGCCGTCTATGAAAGAATAGTGCATACTCTTGGAGTGCCTCCTGCCTCTTTCAGAGCTACGGATGCCGTAATAGTATGTTCGAATACCCGTATAGCAGGCAGTATGGCAACAAAACGTAAAGTAATACAAATCGCTGAAGTGAATGAGGTATGGGATCCTGATAACACATACAGCGTCTTCTCGGAAATCCTTACTTTTGATGCCTCCGTTAATTCACTGGTACCAACAGACCTGCTTGATAGAGGGCAGTCTGCCCTGATAAGAAAAATTGCAAGAAAATGGGGCATATCCGTGGATGAAGCTTCGAAGAACATTCGTATCCGGGCAAGTATGAAACTTAAAATGGCGGAATACGGTAGAACAGATCCTTCATTCCTGGAAGCTGAAATGGTATCTGCCGCGAATAACATTTTCTGGATGTTCATGGAGCAGGAAAAAGAGATATCCGGCAAGCCAGACATGCAGCGCGTATATGACAGATGGTGTGCATGGTTCAAACAGATAGTAGCTACCAAAGATGGAGAAATTTCTTTTTCAGCAAAAGACAAAACACTATACAATGGATCATTGGTTGAGGTAGCACAGGGTGGCCATGATGCATAGCAATAATAACTGGTACTACATAGGATGCAAATTTACCTGGAGGCATTTCTCCGGGTCTGTCAAAGACCACGAGGAATTCAAAAAGAAAAGTGAAAAGGCAGTAAGTAAGGAATATATGAATTCTCTGGTTTATACAGGATTTGACCTGGAGCCTTATGAAACTACATTTTTTTCTTATGCAGGGACAGTGGGAATATTCCTTATTGTCCTATTGACAGACGCTTTATTTTTCAGGTTCACTACATTTTCATCTGGCATACTCACAGCAATAGCTATCCTGAGCCTGATGATGCCTATCACAGCATTGTGGTACCTCAGTGAATATGTGAAGATACATGCCCGATATATGAAGATAACATCGCTTGGTGACATGCCTGAAGTCATGAGCTATGTAGTAATGTCAATGAAGATAGTCCCTAACATGGAAAAAGCTGTGCATTTTGCTGCAGAGAACTCAAACAGGCCTCTTGCCAGAGACTTGAAAAAGATGCTATGGAATCTACATTTACGAGTATACACCGGCATGGATGATGCTGTGGTCCAGTTCTCGGAGATGTGGGGCAAGAATAGTGAACATTTCAAAAGGTCATTACATCTCATCAGAAGCTCCATGAGCGAAACTGATCCTGCTCAGCGTACTTTAACCCTCAACAGGTCATTGGATATCGTACTGGATGGAACCCGAAACCTCATGGATAGTTACGCTGCAAAACTGAAGCTTCCTACATATGTACTGTACTCAATATTCATTCTCATACCCCTCGCCCTTGTTGCGCTGCTACCTGCAATGGCTGTTGTAGGAATACGCATCACGAGTACGAACCTTGTGTTGACATACGATATAATATTGCCTTTGATCACATTTATGTATGCAGAATATGTGCTTATGCAAAGACCTGCAGCATTCATGCCACAGAAAATATCCGAGACACACCCTGACTTGGAAGGTTTGTCCTCTAAAAGAAAAAAAGAACTTATTATGGCAGTAATAACTGGCATTTCGGTATGTAGTTTGGGATATGTATTGTTATATGCCGGAAACCCTTATGGCATCATTTCAACAGCTGTGCTTGAAGGTTTAGTACCTACTGCACTTATGATATTACTTGGTATAACCATTACGTTCTCATGGTATCTTAATGCTGCATATGCCCCATACAAGAGAATACGAGATAAAATAATCTCTATGGAAAATGAGTTTGCAGATGCATTGTTCATTCTGGGAAGGAGAATATCGGAGGGCAGGTCTGCAGAAGAAGCTTTTGTACATACGGCTGCCAATATGAAAGGAGCATCCATTTGCGAACCATTTGAGAAAATTGCTATGAACGTTGCATGTATGAGATGTGACCTGCATAGTGCAATATTCGATGAGGAGTATGGTGCATTCAAAAATGTGTACTCTGAAAGGATAAACACTACTATGAAACTATTTCTGGAGAGTGTTCACAAGAGCCACGAAGCTGCAGGTGTGGCCATAGTGAAACTAGCAGATCACATGACCGACCTGCAGGAGGTAGAGAGACGAATAAAGGACTCGTTGTATGAGATGACATCTACTATGAAGTCTACTGCATGTATATTTGCCCCACTTATAGCAGGAGTGACAATTGCACTCTCAGAGGTCATTGCAAAGATCCTGCAGAACGTTGCACACAGCATATCCAGGCTGCCTCCGAATGTGATTCCCGGGCCTGCGGATATATCTCCTGAGAGCCTGGAACTTTCCATAGGCCCGAATATGTTCATGCTGGCAATAGGAATATACCTGATACTCATCACAACTATCCTTGTCCGATTCTCAACGGCTATCGAATATGGAGGAGATAAAAGCCAGATGATGTATGAACTCTCCCGATCACTGCCAATATCAGTAATGGTGTTCTCTGCTTCTGCAATAGCCTCAAGGATAATATTCAGAGGATTTATCTGAAGAAATCTTGTAGTAGATATCCTCAGATCAGTATGACACACTACTCCATATGGATAAGGGCCTTGTTGGGACAGCACTGCACACAAAGCATGCATCGGTCACATAGATCATGGTCGATCTTTGGCCTGTCATCAGAGTTTCTTTTGAGAGCAGAATTAGGACAAATGGTCCTGCATCTTCCACATTTTTTACAGCCGGAAACTACAATATATCCTTTGCTCAACGCCACGCTAAGCCTAAGATATAAAAGTATTTAAGGGAATGGACTAAACAACAGATATATATGATAAGATCTATGGTTGCGCCATCATGCTGAATATATCTGAGGGAGAAGCTGATTCTTATTACACATATCTTTCCAGGGGCTGTAAGCTATGCCAGGAAGGAGCAAAAATGGTGCTTTTTGTAACGGGCATCTGTGGGAAAAACTGTTTCTATTGTCCGATTTCTAATGAAAGGAAAGCAGATGTTACTTTTGCAAATGAAAGACTTGTTCGCTCAGACAATGACATAATAGAAGAGGCACGACAGATGGGAGCACTTGGTACGGGGATTACAGGTGGGGAACCATTGCTCAAACCCGAGAAAGTGCTCAGATATATAGAACTGCTTAAATCAGAGTTTGGCAAACAGCACCACATCCATTTATATACTGCCTTGCCTCTGGACGAGGGTCTGCTGGAAAAACTTGCATTTGCCGGACTTGATGAGATTAGGTTCCATCCACCTGCAGCTATCTGGAATGATAACATAGGAAATTACGCAAATTCCATCAAAAAGGCTATGCATATCGGAATGGAAGCAGGCCTGGAGATTCCGGCGATAGAGGGAGCAACAGAAGTATCAAGGACAGCAAATGAGCTGGGTTGCTTTCTCAATCTGAATGAGCTTGAGTTCTCAGATACAAACTCTGAGGCGATGAAACTTAGAGGCTATAGACTACGGAATGAGATCTCAAATGCTGTGGCCGGGTCATATGCCATTGGCATGGAAATTTTACAGACCACTGAAAAGGGGCACTTATGCACTTCCCGATATAAAGATGCCGTACAGCTTCGAAGAAGATTGCTACGCATAGCTGAAAGAGCAGCCAGGGAATTTCATCAGGTGACAGAAGACGGGACTCTTATCTATGGCGTCATAACATGCAACGGGGGGGAAAATTCCGCACAACGGATGACTGACCTTTTGTTATTATTAGGTGTTCCTGAAGAATTGTTCCTGGTAGACAAACAGGAGATACACATAGCTGCCTGGATACTGGAAGAGATAAAAATAGAGGTCGCAGCAGATGCAAAAGAAATGTGTATTATTGAAAGATATCCATTTCCCGGTGGGATGGTAGTGGAAAAGATCCCGCTCTAAAACCCAAATTATATATGCGAGAATGATATACGTACTTCCAGTTTGGCTACCAATAGCAGTTTAATTTATATAAATCACAATAACTTTATAACCTAAAATCGCATATAAAAAAAACGAGGTGTTTGTACTGGAAACGATAGAAGACCGTGTAAGGGAGAGGCTCATAAAATATCTCAGCAGAGATGATACCGGTATTCGTAAAGTGGTATTGCAGCTTTTTCTTGAAGGGGACAAGTTCACAACCGGTGATGTGTACGGTTTCCTGAATAAAACTGATTTCAACGTAAGCTATAGGGGAGTTTCTGCCATGGTCGGTTTAATGAACACAAGACTTGGAATTCTCAGCATCGATGTGACTGGAGACCATAATATATATCTTCTTAAAGAGGATTACAGGAGTGTTGTTCGTTCAGTACTTGAGAACTATTAAAACAGACTATGTAAAACACCTCAGAGTAATCTTTTTATAGAATAGATGCAAGTCATTTGCGTTCGGATGTGCCACAAAAGGGTGGAGAAAAACTTAGGTTGGGATTTTTATATTAAAATACATAAATGGGATTGCCTATAGTACATATGAGCATTTCCTTTCCAAAGAAGTTACACATTCATATGTGCCAGAACATATTGCAATAATAATGGATGGGAATCGCAGATATGCTAACAGGGTTGGCAGATTAACCAATTACGGACATGCGAAAGGTGCCAGCGTAACTGAAAAAGTAATCGAGTGGTCTCATGAGATAGGCGTCAAACAACTTACTGTCTATGCATTTTCTACCGAGAACTTTAACAGGTCTGCAGATGAAAAACAAAAGCTGTTTGAACTTATAGGACTTAAGTTCGATGAACTCTGCCGGGATGAGCGTACCCATAAAAGAAAAATGCATATTCGAGCCATAGGAGATCTCCAAAAACTTCCTGCCAGTTTGCAGCAGTCTATCAAAGAAGCTGAAAGATACACTGCAAATTATGATCGATTTTATCTTAATGTCGCTATTGCTTATGGCGGCAGGCAGGATATAATCCAGGCAGTGCGAAAAATTGCGGAAAAGGTAGATAAAGGACAACTCGATCCTGAAGATATCACAGAGAACACTATTGCCAATCACCTATATCCTGTTGGAGGAAATGCTGTCCCTAACGTAGATCTCATAATCCGCACCGGAGGAGATGAACGAGTATCCAATTTCCTCCCTTGGCAGACGTGTGGCAATGAATGTGCCACGTATTTTTGTGCTCCATTTTGGCCCGAGTTCAGAAAGATCGATTTCCTGCGCTCCATAAGGATTTACCAGGAGCGCATACAGGAAAAGCAGCGTGTAATGATAAAGCGGAATGCAATTCTTCTCAAGGCTTTAGAGAAAAAAGATACTGAAAAAGTTAATAACTGCTCTGCGAACAGCGTGCGTGTAATTTAACTTCGTTCTATTTTTATTTTCAGAGAATTCTGCGTAATCAATAAATAGTGTAAAAAGCACTTTTATTTGGAGTTGGGAAACAGCTACTTCGTAGCGTAGCAAGTGGAGAGATCTGAATATGTTATCCAAGATACCGATATTTTTGGACAAGGTAAACCAAAAAGATCTGAATAAAGAGATACTGAGAGCTGCCATCGTTGCTGAACTGGATGCTATAAGCCTTTACGAGCAAATGGCAGACCTGACAGAAAATGATGAAGTAAGAAGAGTACTGCTCGATGTGGCAAAAGAAGAGAAGACACATGTCGGGGAGTTCCAGACATTGCTTCTTGAGCAAGATGAAGAGCAGGTTAGAGAACTGGGAGCTGGTAAAAAGGAAGTAGAAGAAGAGCTTCGAAAATTAGGAGGTGAATGATTGTTTTCAAAGACACCGATAAACTTTGAAAGGAGCAGTAAGGAAGATATTGATAAGGAAATCCTGAGAAGTGCCATGATAGCCGAACTTGACGCTATAAACCTCTACGAAGAAATGGCTGCTCTAACAGATGAAGAGAACCTTAGGAAGATACTTCTTGATGTTGCCAGAGAAGAGAAAGTGCATGTGGCAATGTTCCAGACCGTGCTTATGGAAGTGGATCACGAATACCTGAAAGTGATGGCAAAATACGCATTGGCAGGAAACAGATAATAAGAAGTACCTTATAGTTCTACAATATGCCTAAATTTTCACATATGCAGTGTTTTAGGCATCCTGCCTACACTGCTGAAAGTAGAACAGGATCGTTAAAACTTATCTGATGAACGCATTAGCAATC
The DNA here is from genome assembly GCF_041305605.1 of Methanomethylovorans sp. Taxonomy (GTDB): domain Archaea; phylum Halobacteriota; class Methanosarcinia; order Methanosarcinales; family Methanosarcinaceae; genus Methanomethylovorans. The sequence goes on along the minus strand of NZ_JBFYLB010000052.1, from coordinate 8,721 downwards.
CCTTTTTAAAATAATAATACCCCACACACAGTGCTATTATAATAGATCCTATACCTATCAAGGTAATACCTGAAACTGTCTTGATATCTAAAATTATAACCTTACGCCCAATGGCGATCAGTGCAACGGTCAGTACGACTTCAGCATGGATCACGTGCTCCAAGGAATAAGTTCTTATCGTGTGTAAGAGCTCAATGCCAATTAAAACCAATAAAAAGAGCCCGAATAGGTCCAGCACTTCATCAATAGTGAGATGGCTTGTAGGAGGAGAAATGTCTTTAACAAGGATAAGACCCAGTTCTAATGTAGTGAACAGCACGACCAGAGACATCATTATAGCTAATGAAATGATTATTACCTTTTCAAATTTGTCCATGTTCTCTTCAAGCATAAGTAACTCTACTCCGTAAGTAAACAGTATAATCCTCATTCCTACTTATAACAACGGTAGCTTCTATTATTAGAGAATCCACGGAAAAACATTGTTCTTGTAACGTAATAAAATAATCTTAGCTTGAGCAGCAAAAGACAAATCTTAAAAATTTAAAATCAGAGTTTTTTTACATTACCCATATCATTTATTAAAAATGCGGGGGATGGGATTCGAACCCACGAACTCCTACGAGACTAGGCCCTCAACCTAGCGCCTTTGACCTGGCTGGGCGACCCCCGCGCATGGGGAAAGAACAATATAGGAGAGAGCGACCTCCTATATAAATCTGTTGGTTTAGAGTGCCGACAAGATCTCAGCCAGACTTGCGGCCTTGCCCTTGATGACAGTCCCTGCATTTAAGATCAATGCCTTTGTGCTATAAGAGCCATCTGATTCCATTGTGAAGATGAAAGAACGTTCATCAACTTTGACATCTATGGCATCAATATCACAAATTCCTTCACATAGCCTGCAAAGAGTGCATTTAAGCATATCTTCACCAGATATCTCAGCAGTGGTAGCGCCCATCTTTATGATATTTACAGGACACTCGTTTACACATGCACCACACTGGTCACAACCATTGAACTCAACCTTTGGCATGTTCTTGTAACCACATGCTACACCTGCCTGCCACCTGGAATGCTTGCTACCATAACCCATCTGAGCTATAGCTTCAAGTACGATCTTCTGCCCTTCCCGAAGGTCTGCAATCGGAATGTTGGGATCGGCAGCCTGTACTTTGTCATCAGACGACACAAGATCCTGAGAATACACTATTCTGGGGCCTTCTGCACTGAGAGTGAGGGAAACCTGACATGCCGGACAAAAATCCTCACAGTTACATTCATCTTTAGGAACAAAGTCCTCCAGATTCGAAGTAAGAGGGATCAGTGCCAAGCGTAAGCCAAGCTGCTCATCATACAAAACCGAGGTATTGTTATAGATGTTTACCTCGGTTATAGCGATCGTAGGGACATCCGCCAGAGCAGCTCTGCGAATACCGTTCGCAAACGCAGCAGTGGTGTTAGATAATACAAATTTTGCAGACCTATCGGAGAGCTCCAGTATGTCTACTTCCATTGTCATATGCTTGGTTCCTTCATCTTAATGGAGAGATTATACACGCCTTCCGCCTTTTGGACGAGTACCGTCATGAGGTACAGGCGTTACATCTTCTATCCTTCCAATCTTAATGCCTGCTCTCGCAAAAGCCCTGATAGCAGCTTGAGCGCCAGGGCCTGGACTCCTCTGCTTGTTGCCTCCGGGAGCACGCACTCTTATGTGCACACCTTCAATGTTCTTATCTTTCAATGTGTCGGCTAGCTGACTTGCCATTTGCATTGCGGTGTAAGGAGAACTTTCATCACGTGCTGCCTTTACGACCATTCCACCTGAAGATTTTGCAATCGTCTCGGCACCAGTCATATCAGTAACAGTGATGATAGTGTTGTTGAATGAACTCTTTATGTGAGCAATACCCCATGTTCCATTTGCCATATTCATACCTCCTTAATCATGCCCCGCTATGGATTTAGCTACCTGGGCAGGCCTTTCCGGGTGGGATTCATCAAGCAAAGGAGAAGTGCCATAGTAATCGATAAGCATTTCCTGTTCCTTGGTGACCATCATTCCCGGTACTGTAACTTTTTGACCATTGATGGCAATGTGACCATGAGTAATGAACTGTCTTGCCTGCTTTGGAGTACGGGCAAGCCCGAGCCTGTGGACCTGAGTTTGCAACCTGCGCTCAAGGAGAGCACTGGCTTTCAGTCCAAGGATATCATCGATATTTGAATCGGCTTTCAATATAGAATAACCGGTAAGCCTTTCGAGGATCTGGTCAGCCTCAAGTTTAAAGTGACCCGTCATCTGTTCAGTTTCTGCAGACTCTGCCAGGAGCCTACGGGCATCTGCCCTGAACCGCCTGAGAACACTCTGTGCCTTCCACAGTTCCCTTTTGTTACGCAGACCATATGTCTTTATGAGCTCGACCTCTTCAGCCATCCTGGCAGCCTGCCACGGATGCTTAGGCGTATCATAACTTTTTCTCTTCTTTCCTGGATATCCCATAAAATCACCCTATTACTTCTTCTTGCTCACACCAATGGTGCTACCACGCCTGCCGGTGGATTTTGTCCTCTGACCTCTTACTTTAAGACCACGCTCGTGCCTTATACCACGATAGCATCTGATCTTTTTAAGAGTGTTCAGATCTTCCCTTAATGTAAGCAGGATATCCTGTCCAAGAAGATGCTTGTTCTCGCCGGTCACCAGATCCTTCTGTCTGTTAAGCATCCATATAGGCATGGACTGCTCAAAGCCATTGATAGCCTGATCGAGCTTTGCAATGTCCTCATCTGACAGGTAACCAATTACTGCTAATGGATCTATACCGGTGCTTTCCACAAGGATCCTTGAGGTCCTTCTTCCAATACCAGGAATACCAGTTAACGCATACTCAACAGGCATTTCACCTTTGAGATCAGTATTCATGATACGGACAAGATGTCTTATTTCTTCATCTGCCATAATTTATGTCCTCCTTAGGGATACGTTGTATCCTGTAGCCCCGACACATTGGCCGGCACTTCCCACAAAGGGAATGGACTGCATATCCTAACGGAATATAAACTGATGCCGCAGATAATACTGTATTGATATATAACCCTATTGCTGCTTGAAATTAAACGCAAATTGCCGTGCAGAAGGCGAAAGACATAGAGATTATTTTCTTAGTTGAAGAAGAATATATAAATATCTAATATAATCGATAATAAACCGCTATTAATATATAATTTCATAATAGAATATAATAGAGGATGAATAACCATTCCGAGTAAAGCCCTTATAAAAATTGACCAGTTGTTCTTTACTCAGAGTGGTGCTTTAGGAGATGGCTACAGTTGTATAAAATTTATAAACTGATCATAGGCGGAGCTTTATTCTGTCTTCTAGTATTATGTGGCATAGCAGATGCTGTTTCTTCAAATTCCACGGGAAATAGAATATGGGACGGAGATTTAAATTTAAGCCTTGAATATATATGGACCCCTCAAAGTTTCTCTGGATTTTACTATGATGTAAATACGGGAGAGGGATCTGAAAACCTTACAATTGATCTTGATAAGACCTCAGAGAGAATAATAGGCATTAGAAACCTAGTATATGAAACCACGCCTTCAGACAGTGATTTTAAGTACGATACATGGGGAGAATACCAAGTTGTTGGTTTTATGGCAGATAGATATTTTGCTGGATACTCAGATGCCAGCTTCAGCAACAACCTGAGCCTTATGGCTGATGAAAAGCTTTCCAAAGTACTGATAGACAGTAATGAAAGAAAATCACTTTACTCTGGCTCTTCACTTGTACTGAAAGAGGGCTACGAGCTCGAAATAAAGGAAGTGGACAGAGATGGGGAAAAGGTGCTAATAGATCTAAGAAAGGATGGAAAACATATAGATACGGATTTTGTTGGATCAAACGATGATTACACCTACAAAAAAGACCTGGGACTGAACGATGAAGTAGCGATCATTGCAGTACACCTGGACAACATATTCAAAGGGACTGAAACCAATGCGGTATTCATAGATGGAGTGTTCCAGATATCCGATCAACTCACCAGTATAAATTCAAGTGACACTTACGGAAAGATGGAGATAACATCTATTTCTCCTCAAAAGATAATCATGAAGAACCCGGAGGAGATAGTCCTTACAAAAGGAAAGAACATTGACATTATGGGAAAACTCAAGTTCATAGTAGCCGATGACAGTACACTTAGATTTGCACCCATGATAGAAATGTCTGAGCCCGGAAACTATGTGTTAAGGGGTACAGTGGCGGAAGAAGAATTTAAATGGACACCTATGAACTTTGAAGGTTTCTATTATAATATTGATGAAGGCATTGGTGAAGAGTCACTTGTCGTTAAAGAAATCGATGACAGAACTATAAAGAAAGGGACGCTGGAATACAAAAGCCAGCCAGAAGAAGTAAGATTTGAACATGATGAATGGGGAGAATTTGAAGCTATGGGATTCCTTGCTGACAAATATTTTGCAGGTTACCCTGATAATAAGTTCTCAGATGGAATAAGCCTTGTTTCAAATGGTGAACTTGCCAAAGTGCTGATAGATAGCGAAGAGAAAAAAACATTATTTTCCGGATCGTCTTTGTTGCTGGAAGAAGGATATGAATTAGAAATAAAGGAAGTGGATACTGACGGAAGTAGCGTATTCCTTTCACTGTACAAAAATGGCAGCCTGCTTGATACAGACACAGTGCCTTCCAATCATGATTATATTTATAGTTCAGATATCGGTTCGGTTGAAGATGTGCCTCTGATAGTCGTACATTTAAATGACATTTTCAGAGGAACTGAAACCAATGCTGTCTTTATTGAGGGTATTTTTCAGATATCTCAAGAGTACGTAACAATGGAAGTGGGTAAGAAATATGGACTGATGGAAGTAACTGAGTTATCTGCTGATGGAATCACTATGGAAAACACAGATGAGATATCCCTTCCAAGAGATAAAGTAATAGATGTCATGGGCAACATACAATTCCACATAGCAGATTCCAGTGATCTTAGATATTACCCATTCATTGAGAAGAATACGACTCCCCTTGAATCCCTCGAGATAGAAGTTCCTGGAACACTTATAGAAAGAGAAACAGCCAACATTAGAGTTTCGTCAAGAGGAGGAGTTGTTGGAGAAGCTGTTGTTAACATCAATGAAAAAGATATTGGCCTTACTTCACAGGAGGGCACCATCAAATACATAGCACCTGATGCTGGAAAGTTAAAGGTTGTTGCTACTAAGGATGGATTTGTATCCGCATCAAAAGAGATAGAAGTTATTGCAAGAGATGATGAAACCCGCAAGATCAACATAGAGATCTCGACTGATGAAGTATATGAAGGCGACGAGATATCAATCTCTACAGTAAAATCCCTGAGCGGTGAACCTGTGCCTGAGGTTGAACTATTTTATGATGGGAAAGTCATTGGTAATACCTCTGAGAAGGGAGAATTAAAATACGTTGTAAAAGATCCCGGGATACACAAGATCAAAACAGCTCCCAATGGTTTCCTCCCTGCAGAATACAATCTGGAGATTATTGCACGTGAAGCTAAGTATATATACTCTGGATTAAAAATTATACCTATAGACCCCACAGCAAAAGAAAATATGAGTTTTTCAGTTGAGATAACGAACATTGGCACTGCAGCTGGAGAAGAACAGGTGGGACTTAACATCAATGGATCTGCCATTGATACTAGGATAATAGTACTGGAGATCGATGAAAGTGCTTTCCTGAATTTCACTTATATGCCTTTCGAAGCGGGGAAATATAGAGTACAGGTGGGAACCGAAGAACTTGATTTTGAAGTACGGAAAAAGAGTGTAGTTCCTTATATAGGAATTGGACTTGCCATTATTTTGATAGTATTTGGAGTAGGATATTCAATAATCAAAAAGAGAGAGAAAAGAGAAAAGAGAGTCAAGAAGAAGGGACTTTAACAAACTTTCCATCCACATTTATTGATTTTCATTTTCACTTTTTTATTCCATTATTCCCATAACCAATAGATTAAATTGACAAAATGGATATTATCTCCGTATGTGCCAAAGAATGCCTTTTTCGAACGATGAGCTTGATTTCACCTACCCTTTACCTGCATACTTTAAAGATCAGCCTTCATGTTACATATATATCTATAATGGAAAAGTAGTTACAGATCCTGTGAACGTGCCTGATTCTCCAACAATCCTCCATGATGGCATTAAAGATGTAGAAACAAAGGGAATTGTACAATACATAGGAGCACTTGGCGAGAAACTATGTTATGCCATAGGGCTTGAGTCACACAACGAGATTCCTGAAGAAATGCAGTTGGTCTTCTTAAGGGACCTTATAGGACAAATTGATGAAAGAATGCTGGCCCTTGCCGGAAGAGCAATACAGCTCATTGAATTCGAACTTACAAGCAAATTTTGTGGACGATGTGGCACCCTTAATGAAACCCTTGAGGACAGAGGTAAAAAGTGCCCAAAATGCGACCTTCTCATATATCCCCGCATATCCCCTGCAATAATAGTGCTGGTGATGAAAGGAGATGAAGTGCTTTTGGCCCGTTCATCACATTTTAGGTCCGATATGTACAGTATCATTGCTGGTTTTGTGGAGCCGGGAGAAACTCTGGAGCATGCTGTAAAAAGAGAGGTCATGGAGGAAGTCGGACTGAAGATAAAGAACATACGATACTTCGCGAGCCAACCCTGGCCATTTCCTAATTCGCTGATGATAGGCTTTATTGCAGATTATGAGGAAGGGGAAATTTGCGTTGATGGCAACGAGATAATTGATGCCGAGTGGTTCAGGAGAGAAGAATTGCCCAACTTCCCGGGAAAGACCAGTATATCAGGACATCTGATAGATTGGTTTGTGAAGATGGCTGATAAGAAATGAGCATATGAATATTACAACGCCGAGGGGGGACGCCATACGCACAGTGCTATGCTTTTTATTACTTTCACCCTGCTCCAACAATCTATTTACCTTTAATTTTTACAGATTGAGGGGGCATGTCCGTGATTGGAGCAAACTATCCAGATTGTCGAGACCTGGATAATAGGTAATCATGATAAAGATATTTGCGCCAACAAATAGCACCATGCCCTATTGTAAAAATGCTGTGGTTTTATTTAATGGTTATTAATTTAATTTCTTGTTTGAAAAGAAACAAAATTAATAACTTGTTATAAGACCGATAATCTGGCTCAAATTAGATTTTTCAATTTTCATTTATGTACTTGAAATCTTATCCTTTAGTGCTGTTGCTTTCTTACTCAAGATGTTTTCAAATCTGTTGGAAAAGAGTTCCCCTATACTATCGAAACTATAACCTGCTGCTACCAAAGTTAATCGGTCAAGTTCATTTATGTCAGTAGTGACAACTAAACCTATGAAAGTAAGATCAAGCAAAAAGATTCCAAAAATTATGGACAATTCTTTGATGTTAATCCATCTACTCCAATCATCAACAGACTTGAATTGAATACCAGTTGATGATTTTGTTGATTTTATGGCGTCTATAGCTATATGGAACAAAGCTCCTGAAAAAAATACTAAATACAAATTAATGTCACTAAATGTATACTTTCCTCCTGTAAAGGAGTTAAAAAACCATGAGATTACACCAATACCCAGCAAAAGAGTTCCAACGATTCTTAAATAGCCTTTCCATCGTTCTTTTTTTGGTTCAACCTTTAATATTAATCCCTGGGACTCATCTATGATATCGTCTATAAATGCAGGATGCCGGGCAAGGTATTTGAGCATCTCATTTGATTGTTCTTTTGAACAGAACTCGTCTTTGAATTCTTCATAGAAATCGAGAGAGTAACCGGATTTAAGGGTTTTAAGGTTTGCTGCCACGCGATCAGGAACGGTTATTATATTGCATAAGTAGATCTCATCTTCCAGGTATTGCACACATTTTTTTAATATGTCTACGTTTTTCTTATTGTCTTTTGCATAATTCCCAAAGATGCTATTGATTAAATACCATTTGTCCTTAATCGCTTGGACAGTGTCACCATGTTCTGAAATACAAGGATTTTCCTCAAAAAGCGTACCAATTATCTCTAAATTCTTGGTTATTATGCCTGAGCATGTATCATAAATATTTTTATGGATTTCTGATGTCTCAACACTACTCGTCTCTTTCTCTGAGCTTGAATTCAGATCAATGAGATCGGAGAAGGAAGTGCGAATTGTCTGAAATTCAACTCTCATGTTTCGCAACAAGAATAAAAATCGACATTTACTTGGATCTTTGGTGCATTTTGGTGACAATTTTTCTTTATGATTATCATCCACGGGAGGCGCAGCTATCTCAATATTATCATCAACGGGAGGTGCAGCCATCAAAACTTGTGGAAAATTATCATCAACAGAAGGTGCGGCCATCTTGATACTAGCACCCAATTTAAGATTAGATGATTGTGTGTTCACTGATACCAACTCCCCAGGTGCCAAAGAAACTACAGTATTTCCCCCTAACTGTGCATAAATATGCTATGATCAATCTATATTCAGAATTGCAGATTAGAAATATATCCCAACAACTGAAATAGCAATGGCACTATGATAATAATCTAGAAATGAAGAGATATAACTTTTATGTGTACAATTCAAACAAAATGCTCTACAAGCAATTGATTAGACATTTTTCCAGATTTGATGCATCAACTGTTCTTTCAATCTCC
>NZ_JBFYLB010000051.1:0-8851 GCF_041305605.1 Methanomethylovorans sp. | reverse complement strand
GAAGCATCCATTGCAAGCAATAGTCGCTCTTCGCTTTTCTTCAAAGCTTCTTCAGCTTTCTTGCGTTCTGTAACGTCCACTCCCATTACCAGGTTCGCAGGCCCATCTTCAAGCATGATGGGCACTGAAACTGCCTCTAATACACATTCTTTATTGTCAGGACGTATTATCGTCAATTCCATTGGTGGATTAGCCTGTCCATTTGACAGATTTTTTGTCCTATCACTAATAGCATCCGTACAACTTGCTGAAACAGTTCTCTCAATAGGTAGTCCTATGACCTCTCCAGACGATGGATACCCAAGGCTGTTAACACCCATCGAATTTGAATAGATGTATTTTCCATCCCTGCCGAGAAAAACGGCTATCGGGCTGTTATCCAGGATCAGTCTGTTTCTGGATTCACTTTCAAGCAGTTCCTTTTCAGCTCTTTTGCGTTCGGAGATATCCCGGCAAACACAAAATATCAATTTCTGCCCGCCAAAAAATGCCGCATTGCTGCTGATCTCCATGTCGATCAAAGTGCCGTCCTTGCGGAGGTGCTGTGTTTCGAAATGATCCCCTTTTTCATCTAATGCTGCGATCTTTTCTATAAGTTGCTCACGGGTCCATTTGGTATCCCAGTCCCAGACGTGTAACTCATTAACTTCCTCCTGAGAATAACCGAGCATTTGTGCATATCGTTGGTTTGCCTCGTAGACTTTACAGTTCATGTCAAGGATGACAATTCCATCTCTGGATTGCTCGATCAGGATACGCCGCCGAACTGCTTCATCAGCCAATGCCATCTCAGCTCTTTTACGTTCGGTGATATCAAGTGCAGTAAATGTCACTCCTTTTGACAGATCAGATGTATCTATTGGGGTTGAAGACAGCAGAACGTCTATAACTGAACCATCTTTTCGTCTCAAGAGGGTTTCAATGGTCCCTGTTCCTTTTTCTGCTATCTGCTGATACTTTTCCTTGCCAACGTACTCAAAGTCTTCCGGAGTAGGATACAACATGCGGGAATTGGAGCCGATCAGTTCATTGTAGCTATATCCTGTCATTTCAGACATATGTACGTTCACATCTGTAAGAATACGGTTAGCAACAACACCGATTCCAATGGGTGCAGCTCTAAAGATACTTGCTAATTTCTTCTCGTTCTGCTTTACTGTTTTCTGTGCCTGCCTCTGTGCCAACGCCAAAGCAATGCTGTCACCAAGACGTTCAAACAAGGCTATACTTTCAGCCGTGAATATGCCTTCCCTTGAGTCATTTAACTGTATCAATCCAAAAGTTTCCCCATGACTGCGAAGCGGGATCAGTGCAACTGACTCATAGCCTTCACCATTGCAATGGTTGCGTGTGCGCACCAGTCTGTCGGTTTCAGTTGTGTTGGCAAGCAGTTCAGATGTGGAATTTGTCCAGAAACTGCCATGCCCGGTAAAAAATGGCATCTTCGGGTCAAAACGTCCGTAAATAATGTTTCCGCACATGCATTCCAGAACCGGATTTCCACAGTCGTCCCGAAGGATCTGACCTTGTATATCATGGGTACAAAGGGAATTTTCAAGATCTACAAAACTTGCAGGAAATCCTTGTGTCTGATAGTACGGATAATCATCCCCTTTTTTCAGCCTGATGCCTACAGCCTCGCAACCTGACCAGCTTTTCAGCAGTTCTGTCACCGATGCTATAAGTTCAGGCAGATCGTTGGAAGCGTTTAAAAGGCTGAGCAGATTAATAGTCATCTCGCGTTCATCCTCTACCCGTTTGCGCTCTGTAATGTCACTTGTAAATCCAAGGACTCTGTTTTCGCTCAATCTGACAGCTTTTACTGTGCATATTCTTTTTTCTTTATTCCTGGTCAATAAATGTAAGTCTCCAACAGCATTTCCGGTTTCAAGGGCATTCTTAAAATGCAGTAAAGCCTTTTTGTGGTCTTCCGGAGATACTATCTCCGCCAGACTCATTTTTAATAATTCTTCTTTTGAATAGCCTGTTAAGTTGCTTGCAGCTTCATTGACTTCAATATAGTTGCCCTTGTCATCTGCTATAAAAACCCCGTCAGGTGCCTGCTCTATGTAACTACGGAAGCGGGCTTCACTCTCGCACAATGAATTGAATAACTTATCTCTTTCTGCCAACGTTCGGGAAAGTTTTATATTTCCATAACTCAGCGCGGATATCAGATGGGTTAGTTTTGTATAGAATTCCATCGCCCACTTAACAACTTCGTGGCTCCAGCGTGGTACTCTCTCAAGAGCTTCAATATATGCTTTTTCATCAAACCCATATTGTTTTGCCTGAAGCCTGAAATTTTCGTATGGTAGTTCCTCGTCGTCAAAGAAGAACTGTCCAAGGAACAGGTTACCGATATGTGTGTCACCCACTAAGATGGGTGTTGACATATCCCACATGTTATTATTGCATTTGTAAAGTTTGAATGTACCCGGAGGTACATTACTGGATAACCGAATATCGCTTTCAAGGCAATGTTTATATGTTTCAGGATTTTCCCTGTGAAACTTCATACAGATATCCTGCCAGCCAGTAGCAACCAAGACATTGCCATGAAGATCAATAATACCAACACCAATCTGGGTCAGTTTGTAAAAATCATCCATTAATGACTGTATTGCCTTATGGTCAATGATGTCTGCAAGTTCCAAAACCCCTATGTCACCTTCCGGCTCCAGGATCGCATCAAGTTTTCTTTTTATGTGAATTTTACTTTCCTGCAAAGCTTCTACCATAAGTTTATGCTCGGTGATATCCCTGAAGAAACAGAAGAAACCCGATCCTGCCTTTTCCGAGTAAGTTGTGCTAACCTCAATATCCAATATCCTGCCGTCCTTAGCACGATGCTTTGTTATGAAACGGTCTTTTCCTAATTCGATGACCTTGCAGATGTGAGCAACGTTTTGTTCATAGTTCTCACTTGCTTCCAGGTCGGAAATACGCATGCAAAGCAGTTCCTCGCGTGTATAGCCACTCATTGTACAGTACGCTTCATTCACTTCCAGGATCCTGCCATTTAAGTCTGCATGCACATAACCGTCAATAGCCGTTTCGATGGTGAGCTGGTATATTTCCTTATTTCTTCGCAAAGAATCTGCTGCCTTTTTGACAGCCGTAAAGTCCATACCAAAGATGGTCAGCCGATCTACTTTTCCCTCTTTGTCAAAAACCGGATATATGGAATTCAGGATAGAAAATCCATTACTTTCATCTTCAAAATGAAAGGGTTTACCTTCCACAATTACCTTATCTGCCATCTTTCTGCGATTTTCAGCTACTTCAGGGGAGAGAAAAGTGTATAGGTCTTTTCCCTTAAGATTCTCTACGTCCACTCTAAGGTGATGAGTTATGGTTTCGTTAGCTTCAAGAACAGTACCCAAAGTATCAGTAAGAACTATAGACTCAGTAAAAGTATTCAGGATCGCCTTTACATCTTGTCCGCCTTCTCTCAAAGCATCAATGGTCCGGATGAGTTCAGTGACATCCTGTATGAGCCCGATCAACCCGGCTACTTTTCCGGATGAGTCGCTAAAAGTGGCTTTATGGAAGATCACGTTCTTTTCGGACCCGTCGGCCAGTTTAATCTTCCAATCATATATTTGTTTTCCGGGATGTTCAAAAAGCTCCCTGTCCATACTCTCGTATTTTTCTGCGAGTCCTTTTTGTCCTATCTCATAGACAGTTCTGCCAATGATCTCTTCTTTGGTCTTCCCTAGAAAATGTTCATATGCCTTATTGCAGCCCATATATTTTCCGGAAACATCTTTATAGAACACAGGCGCAGGAATGGTATCCAGGAAAGTGACGAAGAAATCTGACTGGAGGTTTAATTCAGTGCCTGTATAAATGTCCATCAGGACAGTTCTGCAGCTTTCAAGAAGGGAGGATTCGTATTGTATCTGGGATATTGTTTTACTTTTCATAAAATTTTCCGGATCAGCTTCCATATGATGTATATTTTCATTCAGATACTATGTGCAGGTTTTAAGATCGGACTTTTCAGGAAATATTAATATATTTCTATTATTGTTCTACCTATGGACAGTTTGCTATCCTCCATATATTTAAGAATAATGCTTTGGACTTTTAATAAAAAGTAAGTCTGCATTTTCTATTAAGCCAGAGTCTTTAGAACAAACTGGTAGATTCGCTTCTATTTATCATTTTCTAAATCTTTTACTTAGGGTTTCTGTGAATTAAGTTTAAAGATCGAACAATATTTGTATAATAATGTATGCAAATAAAAAGGATCAGGCAAAAATTAATCCTGTATTTTCAAGTTGAGCCACATTCATTTTTTGTTCTTCGGTGAATACTCTGTCAATGTCCAGTAGTATCAATAGCCTGTTATCGAGTTTCCCGACGCCTTGTATGTACTTTTCACTTATATTGGAGGCTATGATATCAGGTGCAGGATCTATATCTCCTATGGATATTCTCATTACTTCTGTTACTGCATCGACTATCATTCCTGCAATGATATTATCCAGTTCGATAACCATTATGCGGGCTCTGTCATCCATTTTCTCCTTTGAAAGGTTAAATCTTGCCGCCAGATTGATCACAGGGATAATGCTTCCTCTGAGATTGATAATACCTTCTATATGATACGGAGCCTGGGGAATTTTTGTAATTTCAGGTATGCGGATTATCTCTTTCACTTTTGAGATCTCAATACCGAATTCCTCGTCCGAGAGTTGGCAAATCACAAGTTGAAGCAGCTCATCTGAGGAGCTGCTATTTTTTGATCTTTCTTCTGCCACTTAATTTCACATCCTTATACTGATGCCTTCTTTGCCGACATTGCCTTATTCTTAATTATTGTATCAGGCATTTTTGGGGCTGCTTTTGAGTGTAGAGCTTGTTTTTTACTATCCGATCTTCTTCCTGATGACCTGCTCTCTTCATCCAAAGCGAATTTAGATACTACGGACTGCATTTCTGCCGCAACGTCTGCAAGCACCTGTGCAGATTTTGTAAGTTCCTGCATAGCAGTATTTTGTTCTTCAACAGATGCTGAAGCTTCTTCAGTACCTGCGGCAGATTGTTCAGAGATAGAAGCTACTTCTTCTACGGACGCACTCACTTCCTGAATAGAAGCAGCCTGTTCTTCTGCTGCCGCTGCGATGTCCTGTACCATCTTCACAATGCTGTCACCAGCTTCAACGACTTTCTGGATGGATTCCACCGACCTTTCCAATGAATCTGCACCAGTTGCCACTTCTTTTGTTCCCAGGTTCATCGAGGTCACAGCATTGCGTGTGCCATCCTGCATTTCATGGATCAGTTTAGCTATCTGTTTAGCTGCGTTCCCCGAATCTTCAGCAAGTTTTCTTACCTCGTCTGCAACTACAGCAAAACCACGACCGTGTTCACCTGCTCTGGCGGCTTCTATTGCTGCATTGAGAGCAAGGAGGTTTGTCTGGTCAGCAATGCTGGTGATCAGACTTACTATCTCTCCGATCTGCTTCGATTTTTCATCAAGTTCACTTATAACCTTTGAAGAATCGCTAACAGCACCTTTGATATTGTTCATCTTGTCCATCAGGTCCTTTGACATACACCCAAGGTTCTGTATGAGCCTATTGGATTCCTGTGCACTCTGTGCAGCCTTTTGTGAGTTGGTAGCCACTTCCTGCACACTCAAATTCATGTCACTCATCGCTTTTGAAACGTCTTCGGTCTTTGTGGACTGTTCCTGAGCACCAGTTGCGATATCACTGACGGTCTTTGTGATCTCCTCTGATAAAGACGTAAGTTCTTCGGAAGATGATGATATTTCCTGTGCAGTGGAAGCGACGTTTTCAGAGTGGCTGTTCACTAAAATTACAACTTCGTTCAATGATGACCTGCAACTTTCTATACCATCAGTGATCTGTTTGAAGTCACCCATTCCTTCTGTCTCTATTTTGCGGGTCAGATCGTTGTTCGATATTGCCGTAAGAACTTCATTAGAATCATTGATGATGGCCTGTAATCTATCACCAAATCCATCAAGAGTATCACCCAATTCCTTGAAATCCCCTTTTGCATCTATAGTGACCCTGGCACTTAGATCACCCTGAGCATAAGCAGTTACTACCCTTGCAGCTTCATTGAGTGGATCTATAACAGCATCCAGTGTCTTGTTGACACCTTCCACCACTTTGTGGAATTCACCTTTATGCTTTGAAACATCAGCTCTTGTGGCCAGTTTTCCTTCCACTGCTGCCTTTGAGAGCATAAGAGAATCATCAACAAGCATCTGTATATTGTTCATCATGCCAATGTAACTTGGAACGAGCCTGTCATTTTCAGAACGTTTTCCAATTCTTTTGAAATCTTCAAGGTCGCTGAGGTTACCTTCTGCAATATTAGAATTTACTCTCAGAACATTCAATAAACGCGCCTGGACATCATTAGTGGCTCTTGCTACTTCTGCAAAGATACCTGTGTAGTTTCCTTCTACTTTCTTCGTATAATCATTATTTGCCATGAGCTGAAGAGCGTTGTTGCTCTCCACAAGACCGCCTAAACCATCAATACATGCATTAAGGTTGTTCTTGATCGTATTGAAATCACCGTTGTACTTGTCCGTGATCTTTTCGGGGATAGTACCTTTAGAAATGCGGTCAACATAATCTGCTGCGACATTGAGGGGGCTTATTAAAGCATCAAGTGTTTCATTGAATCCCAGTATTATTTGTTTACAATTGCCTAAGAAACAGGTAGAATCTGCTCTGATGTCCAGTCTGCCGTTGACAGCAGCATCTGCCAGTTTATTTACCTCTGCAGTAACTTTAGCCTCTGCTGATATATCCAATACATATTCCGCAGCACCTATAATATTGCCATGATCATCCTTTATGGAAGTGGCGGTGTAACGTATGGGAAGTTCCCCTCCTGGCAGCTTCGCCACAGTGTCTGCTGTACATACTGTGTCAGTCTTCATGGCTCTTGTCACCTGGCAGTTTTCGGTTCTGCAATGCTGGGTGTTAAAAAGATTGTAGCATTTCTGTCCCACACAGCTTTCGGGCGTCTTCCCAACTGCTGCAGCACCGTTGGCATTCATGAACAAGACATTGAAATCTTTATCCACTGTCATGAAAGGAGTGGGTATGATGTTGAGTAACTCGGCTTTTGATCTTAATTTTTGGTTATCGTCAAGTAATAGGTTCAAATGTTCACTTAATTTCTTATTCAACAAGTCAGAGTGCTGAGACATTCGTGCCTCAGCATTATCTTGTCTAAAATCTTCCAACACTTTGACCATTTCTTCATGTACTTTTTTCCGGTCTCCAAACACAGTTTTAACTCCTTTTATATTATTATATGTAAACGCCAGAAATTGCAACATTTACATCCAGTCAAAAATTATTATAATTATATTAGTATATAAAAATTCCTTAAATTTATACCTATTGGCTGAAAAATAAACCACTTTATTGTATTATTTTGAAGCAGAAGTATTGCTATAATTTTCAGAGTTTACACTACATTACATACTATCTTCGAATTTAAGTAAAAACCCAAATGATTAAGGAGCTTGATCATTCGAGACTTTTCCCTCTGACCTTCCCTTGGCTTACTGCGTTGTTTTTCAAAAGTTGTAGATTGAGAGTTATCTATTCCATTTCTGCCTTTTCCGCAAGAAGAATACTTTGAGGAATACTTATTAATATCATCACGATTAAAAAAGTGTTCGGGAGTGATATTATGGCAAATGGTGACATTATCGAGCTTAACGATTCTAACTGGGAGGAAATGCTGGCAAACCAGGAAAAACCGATGGTGGTCATGTTCTATCTTCCCGCATGTTCGCATTGTAAACAGATCGAACCATATTTCCGGGAATATGCAGGTGAGTTTAGAGATTCCTGCACTTTCATAAGGATGAACGGTATGGATAGCCCAGTGACAGCTATGAGGTACGGTGTGAGGTCAGCCCCTACATTCAAGTTCTTTTGTAAAGGTAAAGCCATCAAGGAAGCAGTGGGATTGGTACATCCTTCACTGCTTAAAAATGCCATTAAAGAGCTTATTGAACATGGTGATGAATGTTCAATGCATATTACTCCGATGCCTGGCGAAATATCACCTTATGAGTAAGATGGCAGGTGTTAACCCTCATCACTTTCTTTTATTGAATTTACCCATTTTGTAATCGTATATTACAGGGTCTCCTGTATTCAATTCGAATTTAGGGATGTCCTCATCTGATATGCCCTCGATGTACTTGACCACTGAGCGCAGGCTATTTCCATGGGCGACCACTATTAAGTTTTTATCCTTTTCAAGGAGGGGCATTATGTTATTCTTGAAATATGGTATTGTTCGCTCATATGTATCTTTCAGGCTTTCACCATTGGGAGGCGCAACATCAAAACTTCTTCTCCAGATAAAGACCTGTTCCTCCCCGTAAACATCTCGTGCCTGTTGTTTGTTCTGTCCCTGTAGTTTCCCGTAATACCGTTCATTCAATGCTTCACTGGAATATATGGGCATCTCGCTTTCGTCGACACGCATAGGATGATGGGACCACTCATCACCTTTTATATCATCATGCAGGAAAATACCTGTCTTTTTCTGGCATGACAATATAAGGAACAACGTAGCCTGAGCTCTTGTAAGCTTTGATGTGAAAGCCACGTCAAATTCAAAAGATCTCAGGTCTTTTGCACAGTTTATTGCCTCTTTTATCCCCTTTTCGCTCAGAGGAACATCCACCCAGCCCGCGAACCTGTTCTCAAGATTCCAGCGTGATTCTCCATGTCTGACAAGCACAAGAACACTCATTTCATTTCACCCTTCAATGATTGACAGACTTCTGATTTAAATATATTCATGTGACAAAAACCCGAGGCTT
>NZ_JBFYLB010000050.1:0-35424 GCF_041305605.1 Methanomethylovorans sp. | reverse complement strand
ATCGAATAGTCATCGAATAGTGACCGAGCAGTAACTGAGTATTAAGAATGTCCGGAGACTGGGATGTTAAGGATCTCCTTGCAATTGGCTGCGGGGGATTTCTGGGTGCAGTGGCCAGGTTCATGTTCGCACAGAGCCTGACCTCTGTTCCGGGCACTCTGGCGGTTAATGTCCTGGGTAGTTTTTGCCTGGGGTTACTTATGTATCACAGTGAGTATCTGGGTTATGTCCCCACAAGGACCCGCCTTTTTACAGGTATAGGCTTTTTGGGCTCGTTCACAACTTTCTCGAGCTTTGCCGTGTATGCTTTCCAGATGAGTTTTGTAGCTTCTCTGATCTTCATTTGTGCCAATATAGTGCCCGGTCTGTTTGGAGTTCTCCTGGGGCGGGCCTGTATGATCTATCTCGGAAGGAGGCGGTAGCATGTCATACTCGGCGGTACTACTTGTGGGCATCGGAGGTACTATAGGTGCAATTTTGCGCTACCTTGTAGGTGGCGCTGTGCCAAGGTTATCTGTGATCCCTACAGGCACTCTCACGGTGAACGTCATCGGAAGTTTCATACTCTCCTGTCTGACATTCTCAGGAGCCAATGGTGGGATCTTATATTTAGTGAACATCGGCATACTGGGTTCCTTTACCACTTTCTCTACTTTCTCGTACGAGAGTTTTCGCCTGCTGGAAGAGAACGAACTAAGTTACTTTATCCTCAATATAGGGCTCAACTTGTTCATGTGCCTTGCATCTGTGAAAGCAGGGCAGTTGCTGGTAAACTTAATCTAATAAGGGGCCGATAGGAGAATATAATGAGACATGTGATCCTTAGGATATACCTGAGCGAAAAGGATTCGTATCATGGAAAGGCTGCTTACCATGCAGTGATCGAGTTCTTTAAAAAAGCAGGCATTGCAGGAGCAACAGTACATCACTGCATAGAAGGTTATGGCGTGGATCACATAATCCATACGGCAAATGTGCTCCGGCTTGGCGCAGACCTGCCCATAATAGTGCAGGCAGTAGACGCGGAAGATAAGATCCGGGCGATAATCCCGGAGTTACGGCAGATGCTCCCGCGTGAACTTATGATCCTGCAGGAAGTGGAGGTAATACCTCCTTCACAGATTCAGAAATAGTCTTGTCATTGGTCTTGTTATTTGTACAGTACCACACTGTTGCCTCTGATCTCTATTACCTGAGAGCCGGTGGCTTGTGCAAGTTCTTCAGCTATCGCTGTTGTATCTTTTTCTTCCCGGGAGCTTTTCAGCAGTTTCATTTTTATCATGCGGTTGGCTTTAAGATGCTTCCTGATCTCTTCCACTACCGGGGCAGTGACCCCGTTCTTGCCAATATTTATAATTGGCTTCAATTGTGAGGCTTCTGCTTTTAGTTCGTATAACTTATCTTTGTCCATAGCTATCCTCAACTCTTTTCATGTTCAAATAATCTATGATATAAAAGGGCATTATTATTGTCAAGGGCATATCAGCAGATAGGAGTCGGTTTTTTGGCAGGCCCTTCACTTGCATTCTCTGAGTTTCAGGTGGTTGCCTTCGATCTCATATTCGAACCAAGGGGTTGGTTTTGGAGTTAGTCCTACCACGCGTATGCAGTGATGCTCTCCACTTGCACGGATCTCGATCATCCCATCAAAAAGCTGCTGAAGGGTTGTTATAGTTTGCTGATCGTGCATTCCATCCTCTACAACATATATTCCCAACCCATTTGCTGCTTTCACTCTTCCGGTAAAGACATGAAGGAATTTGAATACCGTTTGTAGGTTAGAATACATCAGAATCGTTGAAAGGGAGTTGATACAAAGCCTGTTCTGAGGTATCCTTTTCTTCATAACGAAGTCCTCAAAGAATTGACTGATCTTTACTCCGATCCCTGTCAGGTCTACAGGACTTGATGCACGTTTTATCCTTTCTGTTTCAGGAGCTCCCATTCCAAGCGTCTTAGTAACGCAATCAACTACACCTATGTTAGCTTCAGAGATATTTATTCCATTGCGGTCGAACCATTCAAAGAACCTTTCCCCTGGCTCCCGGGTCGATACAATTATGGAAGAATTGCCATTCATAAGGCCACTGTAAACTATCAGGTTAAGAAGTTCATCTTTAGAACTCATAGGAGGACCTATCATCATGATATTCGTTCCCTCCCTGATATTACCAAGGATCTCATCCAGCTCTTTGATGCCTAATGAATATCCTGTCATGCACAACCTTCTGAGAGATTATATTTATTATTTACCATTAGTTTCTATACACTTAGCGAATTGTCGCGATCTATAATATCTTTACTGGTATATAACAGGTATTATAGAAAGTTAATTTTATACTGTTCTTCCAAGATGTTTTAAAATATGGCCTGCTTCGGGCAGGATCACTTCGGAAAATGCAAGTTTTACTGCATTTGGTGATCCCGGAAGACAAAATATCACTTTGTTCTTCACTATTCCGGCACAAGCCCTTGTAAGGACCACAGAACTGCCTATTTGCCCGATACTAAGATATCTGAAATATTCGCCAAAACCTTGTATTTCCTTATGGAACAGAGGAGATATAGCTTCTATGGTCACATCGTCGGGACTTAACCCGGTGCCCCCACTGGTCACTATTACATCCACCTCTTCATTTATCGATCGGGAAATTAAATTCCGGATGATGTTGACCTCATCTGGGACCAATGAGTAGGACACCACTTCGTTTCCAACATCCTTCACCATACTAAACATCAGGTCTCCGGATAAGTCTTCAGCTTCATGTGGATATCTTACGGAACCATATTTACTGAACCGTGATGTTGAGACGGTTATGAGTGCAAATCGTATATTTCCTTTTATATTTTGTTTGTGGGATAGCGGGGTTGAGGATTGCATACGCAGTGTTTATATCAGAATAATCTATATGAACCGCTCGATACTCAGCAAGATCTGGTACTGAGGAATAAGGCTTATAAACCCCAAGGTAGTAAAGAAAGAGCCTCTACTCTAAGTAATTTACCAGAGGACTCAACAGATTCAAATACCTACATTATCTATAAGGAGCCAGATTCTATTCTGGGAACTTATTCATAACTTTAAAGGAGATTTTATTCATGGTAAGAAAGCCAGCAAGTATGTACAGGAACGTCAGACAACGTTCATTCACCCGCAGGAAATACATGGGTGGTGTTCCGGGAAGCCAGGTCATCCACTATGACATGGGTAGCAAAAGTGAGGATTTCCCCGTAAAACTCTCCCTTATTTCCAAAGAAAGATGTCAGATCAGACACACTGCTCTTGAAGCTGCCCGTATCACTGCTAACAGGGCTATCATGGCTGCAGCCGGACGTACAGGCTTCCACCTGAAGCTAAGGGTGTATCCTCATGAGGTTCTAAGAGAGAATAAGCAGGCAACAGGCGCAGGTGCAGACCGTGTATCAAGCGGTATGAGAGGTGCCTACGGAAAGAATGTGGGAACTGCTGCCAGGGTATCTGCGGGACAGAAGATCTTTACAATATCCGTGAACAAAGAGAATTATATTATCGCTAAAGATGCGCTTAGGCGCGCAGGTCAGAAACTCCCCACACCTGTGAGGATAGTAATTGACCAGGGACTGGAACTTGTACAGTAAATCTTTATACCGGTGTTCCTGAGGTATTATACATGGATAGCTATGAAAAGTTGCTTGACCGCGCGTTGGCCGATCTGCCTGATATGGAAACCACTGGTGAACGATTTGTGGTCCCCGAACCCCGGGTATTGGTGGAAGGAAAAACTACCATCCTGGACAATTTTAGCAACATAGCAGATGTATTTAACAGGGACCCGGACCACTTGATGAAATATCTGACCAGGGAACTCGGTACCGCAGGCAAGATAGAAGGAAGCAGGGCAGTATTTCAGGGACGTTTCACTAAAGATATGTTGAAATCCAACATAGATGCCTATGTTGAAGAATACGTCATCTGTTCTGAATGTGGTCGTCCTGACACACAGCTTGTAAAAGTGGATCGGGTACTAATGCTCAGGTGTTCTGCATGTGGTGGCCACAGGCCAGTTAAAAAGAGACGTGTTGTAGCTCAGGCCCCGAAAGATGAGATCGAAGAAGGAAAGGAATATGAACTGATGATCGATTCGGTCGGTTCAAAAGGTGATGGGATAGCTAAGTTATCCAAATACACCATATTCGTTCCTAACACCTCCAAAGGGCAAACTGTTAAAGCCAGGATCAAGAGGATCAGTGGTAATCTGGCTTTTGCAGAGAGGGTTTAAAGGGCAATATACAGGCGTACAGGAATAGTAGATTATATAACATGGAATATAATTTACTATCCAATACTGCTTGAAGGTCCTTTTATGAGAGTGCCTACGGGAATACCTGGTTTTGATGAACTGATCGAAGGCGGCTTTATCGAAGATGATGTAATTCTGCTTACCGGAGGGCCGGGGGCAGGCAAATCAACTTTTGGAATACAGTATCTTTACGAGGGTGTCACCAGATACAATGAGCCGGGTGTCTATGTCACCTTCGACGAATCTCCTGCCAGAATTATGCGCAACATGTGGAGGCATAACTGGGATCTTGAAAGGCTTATCAAGGAGAATAAGCTCCGGATCATCAGGACCGATCCACTTAGGTATAGCAGGTATATAAAGCGATTAAATACTGATGAAAAAGTGGACGCTGAGGAGAAGACCCTTGAAAGTGTCCTTGCTCAGATCTATCATAATGTGCAGCAAATAGGTGCAAAGCGCCTGTTCATCGATTCTATTACGACCCTAAAGCTTTCTCGAGATCCGGTTAGTGTCAGATTCATTTTATTGGAATTTATAAAAAGTATAGAGGGCCTTTACTGCACAACCCTTATCTCAAGTGAAAATAAATATGGGCCAGATACTTTTAATGTGGAGGAGTATCTTGCAGAGGGTGTAATCTCTCTTAATGTATCACGGATCGGAAGTGAAAGAGTACGTTCCATAGAGATCCTTAAGATGAGAGGGGTCAAACATGACGAATCCATTCATCCGTATAGGATTACGGATGCCGGGATTGTTGTTGATTCTCATGAATCTCTCCTAGGTCAGAAAGCAGATGTTTTCCGCAGTACTCCTCAAAAAAAGGAGAATATCGATGAATTCCGCTGAATACCCCATAGAAGGTCCTGAAACTGATATCACTCTTGTATCTATACCAGGACTTACAATCAAATTACATAAGAACGATGCATTTCTCAAACTTGAAGCGAAAGGGGGGCTTAAAAGGGCCTGTACGCCTTTTCTGGACATGATCAATTCTCGCCTGAAGGAGGAAAAACCCGCTCTTGTAACGGAGGACTATATTGTTGCTTCCACCTGGCTTCCACCTATTCCGGGCAAAGTTTTTAACAGGTTGTTGCTTGCCGAGATTCAGACAGCACTTGGAAGATATGTGCCCGAGACCGTATCTTTTGAGATCACACGCAAATGTAAATGTCAGTGTGCGCATTGTGTGATAAGCGGTGGAGAAGGTGAACTTGACACTTCCACCGTAAAAAAAGTCATCGATGAAGCACTGGATATGGGGGCTTTCATCATCACTTTTACAGAAGGAGACCCTATGCTGCGGGAAGATATATTCGAGCTTATCGAATATGTTGACAAAGAGCGTGCAATCGTCAATATGTATACTCCGGGTACTGAAATGACTCCCGAAGCTGCAAGAAGGCTGAAAGAAGCCGGGTTGTATAATCTCCTGGTAAGTATCTATTCCACGGAACCACAAAAACATGATGAGGTCCGCAGGCTTGAAGGTGCTTTTGAAAAGGCCACCTCTTCTATAAAAATGGGACTTGAGGCCGGGTTGCTGGTCACAATGTGTACTCATGTTTCTCCCCGAAACATCGACGAACTGCCTGCAATGTATGAAATGGCAACATCTTTGGGAGTTCATGAATTCTCGTTGTGGGAAAGTATCCCAAAGAAACCGGAAGATCCGATACTTTCCGATCTGCAGCGTAAACAGATCCTTGACATGTATCAGCGTATCAACTCCACAAAGGGTGGTCCGCGTATATTCGCAAATACATATTTTGAAGGCCGTATGCTTGGATGCATGGCTGGCCAGCGCTGGATTCATTTATGCGTTGAAGGCTCTGTGAAACCATGTCCTTACATTCCGTTCAGTTATGGTAATGTTCGTGAAGAGTCTCTTAAGAATATCTGGAAAAGAATACGTAAAAGTTCATATTACAGAGGAGAGCGTTATACCTGTAAAATGCATGAACCTGTATTCCTTGAACTGGTAAGAAATATACCCCAGGGTGAGTCTGTACCATACGATTTCAGGTTGCTGGAAAAATAATCTCTGATGATTTCCATCCACAATAAGAAGATTTACATATAACCACGTGTTTCTACTATTGCCTGGTAGCCAGCGGCATACATAATATTGATATCAACATAAACAGGACCTAGATCCCTCATGAATGTAAAACTCGATCCATGGAGCTCAACGAACATCGTAGATTATTCCAAATTATTTGAGGAATTTGGTATAATGCCGTTTGATGGCTTATATCCCCGCATAGAAGATCCTCACAGGTTAATGCGCAGAAAAGTGATCTTCGGCCATCGCAGTTATGAGCATGTGCTTGATGCAATGCAGAATAAAGAACCATTCGCTGTAATGAGCGGGTTCATGCCCTCCGGGCGCATACATCTTGGACACAAGATGGTTATGGAGGAGATAATATGGCATCAGCAGAAAGGTGCTGATGCGTTTGTAGGAATAGCTGACCGCGAAGCTCATTCCGTAAGAGGCATATCATGGGAGAAATGCAGGGATACGGGCATCAATGAGTATATAGTGAGCCTAATTGCCCTGGGTTTTGAACCTCATGGACACATTTATTTCCAGTCCACTTCGGATAACGTAAAAAACCTGTCTTTCGAGCTTGGATCAAAAGCAAACTTTTCAGAACTAAGTGCTATTTATGGATTCACTGGTGAGACAAGTGTTTCTCACATGGTAAGTGCAGTAACGCAGAGCGCTGATATTCTTCATCCGCAACTTGAGGAGTACGGTGGGCCAAAACCAACTGTCATCCCTGTAGGTGCTGACCAGGACCCGCATATCCGTCTTACTCGTGGGCTTGGTCATAAGATGAACATGTTCAAAATAGAAGGCAGGGAAGATAAAGACGGTAAACACTATTTCAGTATACGGAGCAAAGCAGCTCCGGAAGGAGCACTGGAAGAACTGCATGATATCATTCCCGGCAACACAAAACTTTTTGAAGGCCATCTGGATGTTCTTGGCGCTGACAACTTTGAGCAATTGCTAAAGACAGTTAGGGAAGTTGAGATTAGTTATGGCGGATATGCATTTGTTCCGCCTGCAGCTACCTATCATCGTTTCATGTCCGGCCTGCAGGGAGGGAAGATGTCGAGTAGTATCCCTGAAAGCCATATAGCTCTTCTTGATGATCCCAAGGAAGGGGCAAAAAAGGTAAAACGTGCAAAGACCGGAGGCCGTATGAGCCTTGAGGAGCAAAAGAAACTGGGCGGGGAACCTGAAAAATGCTCCGTGTTCGAGCTTTTGCTCTTCCATCTCATGGAAGATGACAAGGAGCTTTTGCAGATACGTGAGGAATGTGTCACAGGGCAGAGAACCTGTGGCAGTTGTAAGAACCTGGCTGCTGAAAGGATGGAGAAGTTCCTGAAGGATCATCAGGAGAAAAGAGAGCTTGCCAGGGAAAGACTTGATGAATACTGCTTATGAATTCGATAATCATTTTGGTCAGGTGTGACAATGAATCACCAGTATAATCTTACCATTAACGAGAAAGTTGTTCTGATGAGTCTGGGGAAGCAAGGTAATTTAACCCCTGCAGAACTTGCGCAGATGTCCGGACTTAAGGTCGAGACTGTTATCCAGTCTGCCTTTATGTTACAGGAAAAAGGCCTTGCCGATGTGTTGGAACAGGTTCTAGAGACCTATAACCTTACTTCCGAAGGTGAAGAGTATGCGAGGTGTGGTCTTCCAGAAAGACAAATGATCGCACTCCTGTCTGGACCAACTTCCCTGGAAGAGCTGAAAGGGAAGGTATCACCTAAAATGGTGGGTATTGCTACAGGATGGCTTCGCCGCAAAGGATGGGCCAACATAGAGCAGGGAAATGTGATCCCGTCAGGAAAAGCAGATATCGGTGATGATGAAAAAGCCCTTGCAAATTTAAGCAATGGCAAGATTACGCTTGAGGAGCTGGGAGTGAACAATACTACTCTTCAGGATCTCATGAAACGCAAACTTGTGAACCGAAATGAAGAGAAGTTAAGGTCAGTTGTTCTGACTCCAGCTGGCCAGGAGCTTGTGCGTGAGGGTATATCCCTGGAGGAAGAGGTTGCCCAGCTTACTTCCGAGATGCTCAAGAGCGGGGAATGGAAGGAGAAAAAGTTCAGGCCTTATAAAATTCATACTCTTCCGCGAGCTGTTTACGGAGCAAAGATCCATCCCTATCAGCGTCTCATTGACCAGATGCGCCAGATCTTCCTGGAAATGGGCTTTACCGAAATAAAAGGTGACATTGTTCAGAGCTCGTTCTGGAACTTCGATGCCCTTTTCCAGCCCCAGGATCATCCTGCCCGGGAGATGCAGGATACTTTCCACCTTGAAGGAACTTCGGAACTTCCTGAAAAATACAAAGACAAGGTGTGTGCCATGCATGAGCATGGAGGGGACCTTGAATCACGGGGATGGGGTGGAAAGTGGAGCGAAGAGATCGCCTGCAAGAATGTCCTTAGGACTCATACCACTGCTGTAACCATCAAATACCTTGCTGATAATCCGGAACCTCCGATCAAGGCATTTTCCATTGACAGGGCATACCGCAGGGAAACCATCGATCCAACTCACACTCCGGAATTCGAGCAACTGGAAGGTGTGGTAATGGATAAGGATATGACATTTGCCAATCTGCTGGGTCTGCTTTCAGAGTTCTATCACAGAATGGGTTTCAAGGATGTACGCTTCAGGCCAGGCTACTTCCCATACACTGAACCCAGTGTGGAACCAGAGGTCTACGTTGAGGGGCTTGGCTGGGTCGAGCTTGGAGGTGCAGGCGTGTTCAGAAAGGAAGTTACTGATCCCCTTGGTATCAAGTGCCCGGTGCTTGCCTGGGGTCTGGGAGTAAGCCGTCTGGCAATGCTTAAACTGGACCTTAAAGACCTGCGTGAATTATATCAGTCCGATATCGACTGGCTTCGCAAGACTCCTTCTCCGAGGCTCTAAGAGCCTCGTATTTCTATTATTTTTTAATATAACTTATGCCTAAAATTTTTGTTTAGTATGCACTATGCCCATGATATATGCAGGGATACAGCCGATGGCTGTGCAGGTTTCAAGCGAAATTCCGGCTGAGGTTATATCAAGGTGGAGGGGGGCCTGTTCGAACATTTCTTTTGGAAGGCCTTTCCTGCCAAGGCCAACAAGCAGAAGATATGAACTTTTTCGGAGTATGCCGTTCGCTATATCCTCAGGAGTTATGGCACGCTTCTTTTCGGGTTTAGAGGTTGTTACAACTGCTGTTCCGAACTGGGGCTGAAAGCCTTTTTTAGGCAGATCGAAAACAAAGAAATGGCCTTTATCATGCAGCAACCGGAGGTATTTACCCGACTCTCCTATGGTGGTCTTGTCGATAACATATTCCACAAGCTCTTCAGCAGTCATATTGAAAGGGAAATCGTATAGTGCAAGTCGAAATCCGAACGCATGGCAGATGGGAGCTGCCCTGGCGATGGCACGGTAGTGAGCATCAAGTACTTTGATCTTTTCATAGGTGTTGATTATTCCCATTGTCAGCATATTCTTCTCTCCGCAGTTCCAGGCACATAACAGCTTGCTTGCAGGTGTTAAACCTGTCGCAACCAGCGCAATCGGTCCACAATTCTTTTTTGATATCGTTTCCCAGGGTAACAAACCCAACCTTTTCAAAGAATCCGGGGGCTGTAGTACGTACGTATATGCGCTCATGACCTTTGCACAAAGTAGAACCAAGCTCCTTTACCAGCAAAGCACCTATGCCTTTTCCCCTGTAATTAGGATGTACGGCAATAGTATGTAGTTCGGGACATTCGGTTTCCTTGAAGCAGGCGATGCCAATGATCTTGTTTTCCAATGTTGCCACAACAAAATCACTGTATTCTAATCCATCAGTATCCAGAAAGTAGGTAGATGCAATGCATTTGACATCCTCTATGTCCCGTGCTGTTGCAAATCGGGTGCTAACATCATTTATTAATAACTTCATCCAGGCTTCCGCTCCTGAAACCTTCCAGGTCCAAGGCTACATAATGAAACCCAAGCCTTTTAAGTTCATTCATTATCTCATCTTTTCTTTTCAGAACATTTGGAAAATCCGGGATAGTTACTTCTATCCTGGCAATATCTCCATGATCTCTTACTCTGAATTGGGTAAATCCCAGAGTAGATAAGTATTCTTCTGCAGATTTAACTCTTGCAATACCTTCACTTGTGATCTTCTTCCCATAGGGAATACGTGATGCCATACATGGTGAAGACGGTTTTCTAGCAACCAATAATCCCATATTTTCTGCCATTTGCCTGATCTCTTCTCTAGTCACTGAGAACTGGAGAAAAGGAGACATCACCTGCTTCGCCATTTCTGCAACAGCCTTCATACCAGGGCGACGTCCCTGCATCTCCGTGATATTCGTACCCTCGGTCACAATTTCGTATCCTTCTTCACCAGCCACCTCTAATAGAAGTCCAAGGATCGATCTCTTGCAGTGATAGCACCTGTCAGGAGAATTATCTACAAATCCGGGTACGGTAAACTCATCAAAATCCACAATCTTGTGCTTGATCCCTATTTCTCTGGCAACATCTTTTGCTATTTGCAGTTCTCCTGCCGGCAGAGAGTGCATGTTAATGGTGACTGCCAGCGCATTATCTCCCAATGCTTCATAGGCAAGGGCTGCAAGAGTGGAACTGTCCACTCCTCCCGAGAATGCCACTACTACACTGCTTTTTGAAGAAAGTGTCTCCTTTATCTGTTGCATTTTATCTAGGAACATCTGTATTTGTCTATCTCAGAAGATGTATATCTACACCTCGCAGACCACTAAAGATAAAATAGTGAGATGTCATAATAATAACAGTTACCGGTGATAAACAATGAAACTTTTTGGAACAAATGGAGTAAGAGGAATAGCTAATGCGTATATGACGCCCCAAATGGTAATGGATGTTGTGAGAAGCCTGGGCACTTTCATGGGCAATAAAGGCACCGTTGCCATAGGCAGGGATACTCGTATTTCCGGTGACATGCTGAAATCTGCTGCAATTGCAGGTGCTTTGTCATCCGGACTTACAGTAATAGATGTAGGTGTTGGCCCTACTCCTTCCATACAGTACTATGTACGCGATCATGCAGATGCAGGAATAGTTATCACTGCATCTCATAATCCAAGGGAATACAATGGTATTAAGTTAATAGCCGGCGATGGTACTGAGATGTCAAGGGATGATGAGGGAGCTATTGAAAACATATATTTCTCCAGGGAATTCAAACCCGCCGCCTGGCAGTACACGGGAGACCTCAGGCATGACATCAATGCCAATGAGCATTATATAAAAGGTATCATCAATGCTATAGATGCAGATGTTATAAGGCAGAAAAAGTTTAAAGTTGTAACAGACACCGGATGCGGGGCAGGTTCCCTTACTTTACCCTTCTTGTTGCGCCGTTTGGGATGTGAAGTAATTACTATCAATGCACAGACAGATGGCACATTCCCTTCACGTAATCCTGAACCCACTCCGGATGCTCTCGCGGATCTTGCGAACCTTGTCATTAAGGAAGGAGCGCAGATGGGAGTGGCCCATGATGGTGATGCAGACCGTGCTGTGTTCTTCGATGAGAATGGCAAATTCATCGATGAAGAGGTTTTGCTCGCAATGATGACAAAATACGTGTTGCAGCAAAAGAAAGGAGTCGTTGTAACACCTGTGAGCTCTTCCCAGAGAATGCTGGATGTTACAAAAGAGGCTGGCGTGGATCTTATATGGACTGCCGTAGGTTCCATCAACGTTGCACGCAAGATGATGGAAGTAGGAGCTGTGTTCGGTGGAGAAGGCAATGGGGGACTCATTTTCCCGGAGCATCAGTATTGCAGGGATGGCGCTATGTCATGCGCAAAGCTGCTTGAGATCATGGCAGACGGAAAGAAGCTTTCTGAAATGGCAAAGAGCGTACCTGCATATTTCAATTCCAAAACAAAGGTCGAATGCCACGATCCAAAAAGTATCATGGAAAAGGTGAAGGCAGAGGTCACCACCGGGCGCATGAAAGTTGATACCACGGATGGTGTAAAGATCTGGTATGAGGATGGATGGATACTGATCAGGCCTTCTGGTACAGAACCCATCATACGCATATTTGCGGAGTCCAGAACAAAAGAACGAGCTGCGGAACTCATGAATGATGGAGTTCAACTAGTGGAAAAATATGCATAAGCTTACCTTATGCTTTTCCCCTTGATTCACCCAGTACGATCCCCGTGGCTATGAGGTGGGCCACTCTCAAAGGTTCAGGTATGTTGCTTCTGGTTGCTGTGAGTTGTACGATCCTTGCTGCATGTTGCGCTTCTATTCCCGCGCATTGGATGTATACATGGTTAGGTCCAGCCCCTGTTCGCACTTTTGTGATGCCGCCAGCCCGAAGAATGATGCCCATTCTTTTTTGTGGTTCAGGAAGGTGGAACAATGCATCTTCTATTTTTCTGAAATTTGGATATGATCGCATAACTGCCACTACGGGAATACCTGTCAGTTCCCAGATGTGATGAATGTCCACCGGATTGAAACCGGCATACGTCACCCCGTCCAGCATTATGATTCGTATCTGTCCACAATGTTTACTGGATAATATCATCTCTGCAATGGTATCCGTACTATCCATGCCATCCCTTGTGACATAGGATCTCATGACACCATCCAGCCAACCTCCTCCCCTGAAAAAGGCTCCGACTATCATTATCTGATCAGCAATCAATGCGGAATCATCTATGGCAAGTACTCTTATCTCGCTTTTTATATGGAATGGTCTATACACAAAAGTAGATTATCCGCTGACAAAAAAAAATGATCGCCAACCACGAACATCAGCCAAACATTGTTTGTGGTTGATCGGTAGTGACCTGGACCGAATACTTTACAGGTGACATTACTTTCTTCACTGATCTGAGGAAGTGTTCCATCTCTACCTGTTCTTTATCTTCTCTTACGGCTAGCATACCCGCTTCCATGGCAACAGCGCTAAGATCAGCACCACTCTCTCCTTCAGTAAGGGCGGCAAGCTTCTTGAAATCAATATCTTTCGCAATCCTCATTTTTCGGGTATGGATCCGGAGAATTAATTCTCTTGCACTGGCATCCGGCATAGGTACATTAACTATCCTGTCAAATCTGCCAGGGCGCAGTATGGCAGGGTCAAGTACATCCAGGCGATTGGTTGCGGCGATTATGCGCACTTCGCCACGGTTATCAAAACCATCCATCTCGGCCAGAAGTTGCATAAGTGTACGCTGCACCTCGCGGTCAGCACCATTCGTATCATTAAGACGTCTTGAGGCAATGGCATCGAGCTCATCGATGAATATGATCGAGGGTGCCTTCTTCCTTGCCATGGCAAAGATCTCCCGCACAAGCTTGGCTCCATCGCCTATGTATTTTTGTATTAGCTCCGAACCCACTACTCTAATAAAAGTAGCTTCTGTCCTGTTGGCCACTGCTTTTGCCAACAGGGTCTTCCCTGTACCCGGCTCTCCAAAAAGCAATACTCCTTTTGGAGGTGATATGCCTATTTTAGCAAAAGCCTCCGGTTTAGTAAGTGGCAGTTCAACGGATTCAACGATCTCCTGTACCTGCTCATCAAGGCCGCCTATCTGATCATAATCCACGTCCTGGGGATCAACCACCTCCATGGCATTTACCATGGGTTCCTCGGTGAAAGGTATGACATCGACCACAGCGAGAGTCTGTTGATTTAAAGCCACAGTAGCCCCAGGCACCAAGGTCTCATCATCGATGAACTGAGAAACACCCACCAAGAATTGGGGGCCAGTACTACTCTTCACAAGGACCTTGTCATTACCAATGAGGTCTATTACGGTTGCCACTACAAGCGGCGCAGTCTTCAATCGATCAATTTCGGCCTGCATCCTGCGAACTTCGCGTTCGAATTTGAGTTTCTGGCTTTCTACATATCTTTTTTCCGACTCCATCTGGTCGCATTGCTCTTTAAGAAGAGTGTTGCGGGACTCTAATTGTTTCATGCGGTCCAGCAGATATTTGGAAAAATCTTCGTCACTTTCTGAACCAGCATATTCATAGTTTTTCCTGTCCGCTCCCGCAGGAGAGAACCTTTTGGTGTCTGCCTCACTGGTCTCGTTCATACAGCTCCGAACATTATTTAAGCGCATACGATATATAGCCCTTTCGTAAAAACGCAATGTAGGCTTTTAAGAGTGATTTGTGTATGCAATGCGAAATATGCGGTGAAGATATTCGTGGAAGTCCTTTTAAGGTTACTATCGATGGTAGCGAACTGACTGTATGCACCAAATGCTCCCAGTACGGTACACCTGCCAGCAAACGCACACCTGTCTCAAGGAAGATCTCCCCGGTTCAACAGACATCTGTCAGGCCCAGGAGGTCCCAAAGGACAGGATTCGAAAAGCTAGCTGAAGAGATCGTGGACAATTATGACCAGGTTATCCGGGAAGCAAGGGAAAAGCATGGCTGGACCCCGGAAGAACTTGCAGCGCAAATAAAGGAAAAGGCCACACTCATCCGGAAATTTGAACGCCGGGAGCTTGTTCCGGAGGACAGTGTAAGGGAAAAGCTTGAGCGTATCCTTGAGGTAAAACTAATTGAAAAGATTGGGGCAGATGACTGGAAAGGAGATAAGCTCCATAAAGGAACTACCCTTGGAGACATAGTCAATATCAAGCGTAAGTAAGCACACAGGGAGTTGTAAGTTAATGAGCCTTAAGGACAAGAAGCTGGGAATAATCGGAACGGGCAAGATGGGTTCTGCCCTAATTAAAGGTATTTGCGATTCAGGAGTCATAGTTTCTTCCAACGTTTATGCAAGTGATGTTTATGAATCCGCACTTGAGAAAATGCGCACGGAACTGGGAATCAATGTGTCCACTGACAACAGTTTTACGGTTTCCAACTCCGATATAATTTTGCTCGCAGTCAAGCCACAGATACTAAAAAGTGTGCTGAAATCGATAAAGGATCATGTTACATCTGAAAAGCTTGTAATCTCAATAGCTGCGGGAGTTCCCCTACACGAGATTGCAAATGAGCTGGCTCCTGGAACAAGGATCATCCGTGTGATGCCGAACATCGCTGCAACAGTTTCGGAGGCAGCATCTGCGGTTTGTCCAGGTCCAAATGCTTCCATGGGGGATGCCGAACTTGCGCTTGAGATGTTCAGTTCTGTGGGTAGTGCTATAATAGTCCAGGAAAAACTGATGGATGCGGTAACAGGACTTTCAGGAAGCGGACCAGCGTATATATTCCCTGTGATCGAAGCCATGGCCGACGGTGGTGTATATGAAGGTCTGGACCGGGAAAGTGCACTTGTGTTGGCAGCTCAGACAGTACTTGGTGCAGCAAAGATGACTCTTGAGTTCCATGCTCATCCCGGGGAGCTCAAGGATATGGTCACATCTCCCGCGGGAACCACTATCAGGGGAATTAAGGTACTTGAGGAGAGGGGTGTGCGCGCAGCCTTCATGAACGCGGTCATTGCTTCTGCTAAAAGGTCCCGGGAACTCGGAGAATAAAATCTAATGGAAAACTATATATTAAAATAGAATTTAGTAAATGTTGAGCATTTGAAATTTAAAATAACAAAATTCTTATATCGAGAACTGTAAAGTATGTCTGAAATTGAAAAGGGGGATTGTAGTTTGACCAGAGGGATTGACATTAAGTCGTTCGCTGTTATAAGGGCGGACAATGCCGACAAGGTTAATGTAGCATTGCATGATCTTGAACACTATGGTCATCTACGTTTTCTATCAAAGCCTAAGCGCATCGAACCTCAGTATGCAGATAATGTGCTTGTGAGTGTGGTCGGGGTACCTCTCAAATCCAAATGCAACTCTGCAGCACTGGTGGAACTCGATAATAATGCGGGAGCAGCTATCAGTAAACTTCGTAAGATCCATCCGCCAGCACACATTGTAATTGTGAGCCCCCGGCATAAAGTCTACGAAGAATTAGTGGATAAGGCCGAACTATATCCTGAGTTCGAACGTAAGTTTGCTTCTCAGGACAGTACGCAATCGGCTTATGGCTAAATGAAAACGTTATCATCAGTGTTGTTATAGTGGTATCCGGGATCAGCTATTTGCCTTAGTTTTAGAATGTGGGTATATAGGCTTTCCACGTCCTTTATATCTTTCCGTACAAGGGATAGAATACGTTTTCTTAGTCGGTGCTCTATTTTGATGCCGTAATATTCCAGATGGTCAGATATCTTCTTTTCAAGAATGATGCCTCTTCGGTCCCAGTCTGTCAATATAATAACTTCTTTCCCAGTAGCAGCAACTTTTTCGCAGATGTCTGTCAAGGGGTGATGGGTAACAAGTTCTATCCTTCCTTTTATACCAAGTTCTCTCAGTGATGTCAGATCTCTTTTTCCCTCTACCAGGATTATGTTCCCTTCCATAGAAAAACAGAGGAGTTCTTCAAGCAACTCTTCAATAAGCTCAAGACGTTTTCTATATACAAACATGGGCGCCTTGAGTGTTTTTTCATAACCGGGGATTCTATGGGTCTTCAAGTTCTTTGACATATGGGATGTATCGTTTTCGGCAACTATTTGTTCCCAACTTGACAAGTATTTTCATGCTTCTGTGGTCTGGCATGTATCAGCTTCTCGGCAATCCACTATTTGTACAGATCTGTGGAATTGTTCGAATTGCTCATAATACCTTGCGCGTTCAAGTAAACCATCGAATAGTGTATCCATGCTCTTCACCTCAGATTTACTATGGCAGGAGCATATATTAACCGGTCCCAAGCTAGGTGAAAGTATTCTGTGGACCTGGTCAATCCTTTATATTTTTTCCAAGAACAGATAATGTAAGATCCATATCTACTGTTTTTACTAGGATCGATTTCTGGCTGTTCTTAGCTCCACTGATGATACTGACAGAAGAACTGGCCACGTCAAATAAAGCTGCCAGCTGTTCTATCAGCTGTTCATTAGCTTTTCCTTTCTGTGCAGCCTGGGAAAGCTTAACCTCAATGCGTTTTCTCCAGGGGTTATATCCACTCGGGACGCATGTCTGTTTAGAACCTGGGGTGACTTCAAGATCTATCACTATTCCGTCACTTACCTCTCTTAATGCATCCTTGAAAGGCATGGATATAGAAATCTCCAAATTGTATATCGCAGTAATGAGAATCCTGGCTTGCACACCGATAATGCTGTGGCCTGACGCACTAACTCCGGGAGCTCATCCTCTGGAATGTCCGCAGTCCTTCCCAGTTTCCCTCGTGACAGGCGCATTTTGCATTATCTTATGTAGCGCATCATGGTTGACTGTACACTCATCGAAAGGCTCTGCCATGTTCTTGTGCAAGGACCTATTAATGCGCAGTCAATGGTTTAGACTGCACCTATATCAATATTACGCATAAATCTGCAAGAAATCTGTTATATGACGTTTGAAGCTCGTTACAACACGAAAAATCTTATTAATGATCATGAACATTTACCAGTTTAATAGCACAGTTTTTCCTGTGGATATTATTAATAAGGGTACAGCAACGAGTTTCAAATGTCCAGCGAACAGATAATTTCCGGGAAGATCATCCTGGGGCCGGAACCGGAAGTCATCGAAGGATATATCTGTCTTAAGGATGGGGTCATAACCGATATCGCAGAAGAGAACACGAGCAGTGAGAATATTATTTCTCCTTGCATGGTGAACTCTCATACTCACATAGGGGATTCGGTTCTCAAAGATCCCGTACTTGGAAAGACTATAGGCAACCGGGTAGAACGTGATCTGGATTCCCTTGTCAGACCACCGGATGGTCTTAAACATCGCATACTACAGGCTACTCCACAGTCCAGACTTATTAAATCTATGCAAAGGACAATTTCTGATATGATTGACACCGGAACCTTCGCTTTTGCAGATTTCAGAGAAGGCGGAGTACCCGGAGTCCTTGCTTTGAAGGACGCCCTTAAAGGCAAGAACATACAGGGCAGGGTTCTTGGGAGAATCGAGCGAACAGAAGGTGACCTGGCTGATATTACGTATGAAGCTGAACACTTGCTGGCAGAATCCGACGGGTTTGGCATAAGCGGTGCCAGAGATATGAGTAGTGTCCTACTGGAAACGTTAAGGGATGTTGCAGCAGCACGGAAGAAACCCTTCTTTATCCACGCCGGAGAAAAAAACAGAAGTGATGTAGAGGATGCTATTTCTCTTGATCCGGATGTTTTTATCCACATGACCCACGCAGAACCTCATG
This sequence comes from Methanomethylovorans sp., assembly GCF_041305605.1. GTDB lineage: Archaea > Halobacteriota > Methanosarcinia > Methanosarcinales > Methanosarcinaceae > Methanomethylovorans. Next base: position 16,869 of record NZ_JBFYLB010000050.1, on the reverse strand, counting down.
ACCTCAGGCAAGTTGCAGATGAGCAAAAACCAGTGATAGTTTGTCCCAGGTCCAATTTCATAACAGATGTAGGCATGCCTCCTGTGGAAAAGATGCTTGATCTTGGGATCAATGTAGCTGTAGGTACTGACAATGTGATGCTTAATTCTCCCAACATGTTCGCTGAGATGGAGGCACTTGTAAAAATATATGGAATTGATGATAGACAAGTATTTAAGATGTGTACGCTTAAGGGTGCATCAATATTGAATACCAATAAAATCGGATATATTGCAAAAGGTCTTAGTCCAAAGATCATGGTCCTAAATGGCAGCTCTGACAACCTTGCAGGTATCACTGATCCTGTAAGAGGGATTGTCCGCAGGGCAAGACCTGATGACATCCTTACAATTATCAATTAATTTGTGGAGATTGGATAATGACAGCCGAGTTTAAGAAAATATTCATTGCGACAGACGGTTCTGAACAGAACAGAAGAGCTATCGAATACGGGATAGAACTGGCAAAAATAGCCGGGGGGAAAATATTTGTCGGCTACGTAGTGGACACAGCTGCTTTTGCTTCCATACCTATGGATGCCGGATGGGAAATGATGTATGAGCTTATGGAGACCGAAGCAAACGACGCTGTACAAAAAGTTGATGTTCTTGCAAAACAGGCAGGCGTGGAGGCGGAGACTGTCGTACTGGAAGGTCATCCCAGTAATGAGATCATTGAATTTGCACAGAAAAATGGGGTCGATGTTATAGTAATGGGCACTCTGGGCAAGAGTGGTCTTGACAGGTTCCTTCTGGGAAGCGTTGCAGAAAAAGTTACCCGCAACTCCACAGTGCCTGTCCTTGTAGTAAAAGGTGTTTCCTCCAAGAAGGAGTGAGCGCGGAAGAGGATCTACATGCCTAAAAACATCAAAGTTTCAGATATAATGGTAAAAGATGTTGCCTGTGCAACACTTCCAGGGTCTAGAGATGAAGTTCTTGAGATCCTGAAGGCAAAGAGAGTATCAGGGGTGCCTGTATTAAAGGATGGGAAGCTTGTTGGTATTGTCAGCAGGTCAAATCTTTTGCAGAATCCGGAAGAAGAACAACTTGCATTGCTCATGACGAGGGATCCTGTCAGTATAACTGCGGATAAGGATATCACAGATGCTGCAAGGCTGATCCTGCAACATAATATCCGAAGGCTTCCTGTAGTCGAAGATGGGAAACTGAAAGGTCTACTCACCATTGCAGATATTGTTGGCGCTCTTGCAGAACTGAATCTGACTGATCACGTAGGTCAGTACAGCAGCAATAAATCAGTACCTGTATGGAGTGAGACCCCTCTTAACGTGGTCGCAAGGATAATGGAACTTGCAAATGTGAAAGCAGTTCCCGTCCTGAGCTCCGAACTGGAACTCGTGGGTATTATCTCGGACCGAGATGTTATAAGCGCCAGTATCATCGAAGATTCGGTAGAGATGTCAAACATGTCCAACGGTTCGGATGATGATCACTGGACCTGGGAATCCATGCGTGACACGATGAGTATCTACTATAGTGTTTCAAGGATCAAGGTTCCAAATGTGCTTGCCAAGGATATCATGGTCACTAGCCTTGTAAAAGCTTCATATATATCTGGTGTAAGTGAATGTGCGCTTAAGATGAAACGTAACCGAATAGACCAAGTTCCAATAGTCAATGCAAACCAGAAGTTCCTTGGGCTATTAAGGGATCGTGACCTATTGAGATCAATTGTAAATCTTTGATCCTGCCGGTCGGATGCTTTTTTGCGTCCGGCCGTTTTACATAATGGTGTTTTAATATGGATCGGCCATTCACTTTTATTAATTCTGCGATGTCTGCCGATGGGAAGATCTCTACATGGCAGAGAAAACAGGTACGGATCTCAGGAGCAATTGACTTTGATCGCGTGGATCAGTTGCGGGCCACATCCGATGCTGTAATGGTTGGAATAGGTACAGTACTTGCCGATGATCCAAGTCTTACGGTAAAGTCTGCGCAAAGAAAAGGAGAACGTAAGGCAAAGGGTCTTGATGAGAATCCCATCCGTATTGTAATAGACAGTCAGGCAAGAACCCCTCTTGAAGCTGATATTTTCAAAAAGGGAGAAGGTCAGAGAATAGTGGTGGTTAGTTCTTCTGCTCATTCTAATAAGGTAGAGGCATTGAGGAAGAAAGCCAAGGTCATCATTAGCGGAGATATTAGGATTGATCTTCCGGATGCTATGCAACAGTTGCACAGGCTGGGGATCAGACATTTAATGGTAGAGGGTGGAGCAACACTTAACTGGGCTATGCTCTCAAGCGGCCTTGTGGATGAGATCTACACTTTTGTGGGGAACATTATAATTGGGGGACAAATGGCTCCTACTCTGGTGGACGGTGAAGGCTTTACAGATACCAGCACTCTGCCTCTTGAACTTATCTCAGCAGAGAAAATAGAGAAGGGTCTTTTCTTGAAATGGAAAGTTCTCAACTTTCTAAAATGAATATAGATGGTTTTGTACTGTGGTGTACAAACTGCACAAAACCTATATTAAGGCAAGACAGTATACTAATTGGTAGTTCCCAGGTGAATTTATGAAGAAATACCTTTTCCTTTGTCTTGTAGCCTTACTGATAGGCACTTCCGGTTGTCTTGATACAAATCCCTCATCAGAGGATAGTACCATAATGACTGTTCAAGATCAGCAGCAAATAGATGAAGCGCTTGTTTCAGGGCCGGTGCTTGTAGATATGGGCTTTGCCTCCTGTCCCGCATGTAAGATCATGAAACCCACTGTTGAAGAGGTTTCGCAGGAGTATCTTGGAAAGGCAACGGTTATGTACATCGATACCCAGGAAAATCCAAGAGTTGCCATGAGCTTTAATGTCTATTCTGTACCTGATATGTTCGTAATAGTGGATAATGACTCGGAAGGTTATCTCTATATGACCTCTGATGGCAATATTACCAGGGACAGGAATATTGCAAGGTTCATCGGTGTAACAGGGAAAGATGTTCTTACCAAAACCCTGGACTTGGCCATTGCGTCAAGGCAGAATGATTAACAGAAACTAACAAGCAAAGATATGATCACTACAGATATTGATCCTCTGGCTGTGTTACTTGCAGGCATGTTAAGTGTGCTTTCGCCCTGTACTCTTCCCCTGTTGCCTGCAATATTGGCCTTTTCTACAAAGGATGGAAAATATAGGCCTGTTGCGGTGGTAATTGGATTATCTCTTTCCTTCACTACGATGGGTGTTGTCACATCTGCCTTCGGAGCCTTGTTAATACGCTACATTCCTTATTTGCATCTCGTAGCTTCTATTACTATTGTTCTTTTTGGCACTGTTATGTTATTTGATCTTCAGGTCATCAACAGGCTATCGTCATTAACCGGTAAAATCCATACTGAAAAGCAGGGACTACTGGGTGGTGTCTTGCTCGGCCTATCTCTGGGGATCATTTGGATACCATGTGTAGGTCCTTTATTAGGAAGTGTATTGGTACTGGTGGCTGTGCAGGGCAATCTGGCATACGGCGCATCATTGCTGATTATATACTCTATCGGTTTTGCAGTGCCCATGCTGATAATAGCTTATTCTGCAAACGTATCTTCCGCAAAATTGCGGAGTATAGCCCGCTATGACTTTATTGTCAAGAAAATAGCAGGTGTCATACTGATAGTTGTAGGAATGTGGATGGCGTACACCAGTCAATTAAGTTTACTCTTCTAATCTGTAGAAAAAGAAAATTTGACTAAAAAGAAAAGTGGATGCGGGAAGGTTTACTCCTCGCATTCGTCTTTTGAATTTGCGATTGCCACAAGCTCATTAACACAGGCAACGGCTATGGGGGTTCCACCCCTGGTACCGATACATGTGATCGAAGGTATGTCTGTGTCTCTCACAACTTCCTTAGATTCTGCAGCATTTACAAACCCCACAGGTGTTGCTATAACAAGAGCCGGCCTTATGCCATGCTCTACCATACGGCACACCGCAAGTGCTGCGGAAGGAGCGTTACCTATGGCAACGATGGATCCTTCCAGCCTGTCCCTACATGCAAGGAAACCAGCGGCTGTGCGGGTGATGCCGAACTTCTTGGCTATGGCAGCATCTTTATCCTCATCCATCACGCAAATGACATCGGACTTGTGCCCCATCTTTGTGATACCGTATTTTACCATGTTGATGTCCACGAATATTGGGGCACCTTTCTTCAGAGCTTCCACGCCTGCCTGCACGGGATCTTTGTTGAAATGCATGAGATATGCCATGGAGAGATCTCCCACAGCAACCATACAGCGCTGCCTGATCCTGTCCTCTATGGTCCTGTCTCCTAAAATCTGCTTGGCAAGGTTACGGCTTGTCATGTAAATGGCCTTTGCCTCATCGGTCTGGGCGCCGAGGTCAGTACAGATGTCAATAAGTGCGGGATCCATTTTTGTGGTAAACTCCACAAGCTCTTCAAGAGCAGGTGAACTCGATTGCTTTTTGCTCTTAGTAGTCATACTTTCTCTGATACCCCCTTGGAGTGATTATTCTTTCCCCGTTATTGCTCTTCCATATCCTGGACTCATTGTTGGCTATCAGGATAGTGGTGCTCATGTCCACCCAGTCGTTGTAGTTCATAACTTCATCAAGGGTGGTGACAACATAGTCCTGGTCAGTGTCCCTTAAGGCATTCTTTACAAGGCCAACTGGTACTGAACCATTCTTGTATTTTTTAATTATTTCTATGGCCTGTGAGAAATTGGACTTGCGCTGTCTGCTTTTTGGGTTATATAATGCTATCACGAAATCTGCAGAAGATGCTGCATTCAGCCTTTTTTCGATGATTTCCCAGGGGGTTAGCAGATCGCTTAAACTGATTACTGCAAAATCGTTTACTATGGGTGCACCCAGCACGCTTGCTGCAGCAGTAATGGCTGTAACACCCGGAAGCACTTCGATATCGACATCAAGGCCTTCATGTTCTGCTACTTCCAATACAAGTCCGGCCATACCATAAATGTTGGCATCTCCTCCACTTATCATGGAAACTACTTTGTCTTTTGCCAGTTGTACTGCCTTTACAGCCCTGTCCACTTCCTTTCCCATGGCGCTGCGGATGATCTCCTGTTTATCGATCAACTCTGCTATCTGGTCAAGATAAGTGCCGTTACCTACAATGTAATCAGAGTTCATCAATACATCTCTGGCGGCAATTGTCATCTGGGGTACTGAACCAGGTCCAATACCGATTATGTACAGCCTCCCTTTTCCAGCAGAGGTCTTATTCTGCGATTGCGATTGTGATCCTTCCATATACCTTCTTCCTTAAGATCAGTTCCTTTTTTTTAGAAAGCGCCAATGCAGATGGTTCTGCCACCCCTGTCAAACCGAAACGATTTGCCTGGGACCCAGACGGCGCATCATATAGATTGATTTCATCCTCGGAAAGAAATTTAATCTCCTTGCCAAGGATAGCAACAGCTTCAAGCAGGCCATTTTCATTTTCTTTTAACTTAGAGGAGGCAAGTATGTCTACGTCATCAATGTTTTTACCCACTTCTGCAAGTGCAGACTCAATGGCAGATATGACTTCTTCTTTGTTGACACCGCGCCTGGCTCCAATACCTATGATCATCTGTTTTCCGCCTTTTCCTTTTTCAGCACAGATACGTCATCGCCCACTACTACGATCTTGGGACCTTTTATCTCAAGCACTTCTACATCCTGTTCCAGCAGGGAACAGTTGACCTGCCGGGTGGAGTCCTTGTTAACAATATCGCATCCCAGGGCCTTGGCAATGCCCTCCACAGAGTTACGGTTATGCACCTCTGTTGCTGTGGTGATGACCGGAATGGCACCAATTTCCGAGATCCTGCGGACCAGCTCGTTGGCACCGTGATGTCCCCCCAGCAGGGAAATGGCGAAGTTGAGATTAGAGTCTACCACAACTACAGCAGGGTCTTTCCATTTATCCTGGATAAGTGGTGCTATGTCCCTCACCACTATACCCGTTGCAAAGACCGCCACTATTGCATCGTATTCCTCAAATGCCTTTCTGAATATCTCTTTTTCGTATAGCAAGATATCTGCATCTAAGTGACTGGCTATACGCTCAGCGATCCCCATATTCCTTTCAAAGGTTATGACAGCGGTTCTTGTGCTACTCCGTATAGGTAAGACCTCCCATAGTTCTTGGGGTCTACCACCCCTCCGATGAGGATCATGGCTGAGCGTTTTATGCCTTCCTCCTTGACCTTCTGAGCGATGTCGGCCACAGTGCCGATGACTATTTTCTGGTCAGGCCAGGAAGCATGGAAGACCACAGCCACCGGAGTATCCGGGCTGTACTCGACCTTTTTCATGATCTCCTCGATCTTCTGTGTACCCAGGAAAACAGCCATTGTGGCATTATGCCGGGAAAGCTCCTTGATCTGGTCCTCTTCCAGGGTCTTGCCTGCGGGCCTTGTGATAATGAGGGTTTCTGTAACGTTGTTCAGAGTTAGCTGTGTCTTGAGTGCTGCTGCAGTTGCAAAAACTGAGGAGACACCTGGAACTATCTCGACTTCCACGTCGAACTTCTTCAACTCCTCTATCTGTTCGACTATAGAGCCATAGAGCGATGGATCACCACTGTGCAGGCGCACTACTTTTTTACCCATATTCAGGGCATCCACCATCAACTTATTTGTCTCATCCAGAGTTAGTCCGTAACTATCTACTTTTTCTCCCTTTGAATAATTAAGCACTTCCGGATTTACAAGGGAACCGGCATATATTACAAGGTCCGCCTGTTCCAGGAGTTCCTTGCCCATGACGGTTATGTACTTGGCATTACCCGGGCCTGAACCCACAAAATATACCTTATGAGCCATTGTATATATCCTCCGTTATTATTTTTGCCCGAACACTATACTGAAGTAATTACCTTTTTCGGGGATCTGTTCCATCTCCTTGATGATGATCTCATCATCCATGAACAGGCGCTGGGCAAACGTGAACTTCTTGTAGCCTTCTTTTTTCATGGAGTCTATGATCTCAAGGGGCTTGGTTGCCTTAAGGACTATTTTAGAGGTCTTCTCAGACCCATCACTCACTTCAAATGAAGCATCTACCTCTGCATCGGCTCTGGAAGCAAAGGATGTAATAGAACTGATCCCTGGTATTGTGGCTGTCTCAACATCCGGGTACAGCCTTTTCATTACTCTTTTGAGATGTGTGAAAGTAGAGAAGAAATTCGGATCGCCTATGAGTCCGAAGGATACAAGGTTATGTCTGGACTCCTCTGCTATGAGTTCTGCGTTCTTTGTCCATACTTCGTTGAGGACATTATAATCTGTAAGCATGGGGAAATCAAGGATCTCCGCCTCAGCATACGGGGCAACAAGCTCAGCGGCCAGTCTGCCGGGCACATACACCTTATGGCTTTTCTTAAGGGTCTCTACAGCCTTCAACGTAAGAAGTTCCGGGGATCCCGGTCCAAGTCCAACTCCAATCAGCATTTATATGATTCTCCTCTTAATTCGTTTTGTCTGTTCCTCCGACAATGATGTACACCGGATTTTCAGGCTTGAACATTGTCTCACCAACAAGATCGACCCCACGGGATACTATCACGTGGAGCACCTCGCGGAATATGCCAAGTTCTTTCATCCTCTGTATAACCCTTACTACGGTCTCGATACGCACAGCGTCCACGACTATACTACGGGCATTTTTTGCCGCAAGAGCATCCAGTACCTCCAGGATATTCTTAGATCCACCAACGAAAGCGCAATCTACTTTTTCCGCTTGAGCGATGACCTCAGAGGATTCACCGAAAACCAGATTCACATTCGGTATCTTAAATGCTTCGAAATTTTTCTCTGCTACTTCAATAGCTTCTGTCCTTGCATCTATTGCAGTGATGTTAAGGTTCTTAACAAGTGAACTTGCTTCTATAGACACAGCACCTGTACCACACCCTACATCAAAGAACATATCGCTGTCCCTTAGTCCTAACTTAGAGATAGCGATAGCGATTATTTCCGGTTTTGTTGGGCCACCGCTTACACGTAAAAGATCAAACATGTTCCACCTAATTTAAGTAAACTGGAGTTCTGGAGTTAAGTAGATATAAGTTGTTCCTCATAAAACTTGTGAGAAATCTTCGTTAACACAAAAGCTTTCCATGTTAAAAGGTTGTTGGATATGACTGGCAAAAGTACTAAAAAATTACTGGTACTGGGGACTGCCTCGGATGTAGGCAAAAGCATAATGGTCACAGGCCTTTGCAAGATCCTTTCAGAGAAATACCGCGTGGCTCCGTTCAAGGCTCAGAATATGAGTCTCAATTCCTGGATCACTAAAGATGGTAAAGAAATAGGCATAGCACAGGCGGTGCAGGCCAAGGCGGCAGGAGTTGACCCCACTGCGGATATGAATCCAGTGCTTCTGAAACCCAAAGGGGACAGGACTTCACAGGTTATCATACTGGGTGAGCCGTTTGCTGATAAATCGGCAGGCAACTACTACGATTCTATCTCTGAGACCATGGAAGTGGTAAAAGGGGCTCTGGACAGGCTTGGTGAGAAATACGAGCTCATTGTAATGGAAGGAGCAGGCGGAGCTGCGGAAATTAATCTCTATGACCGGGATATCGTGAATGTAGGCACAGCAAGGCTTACACAGGCTCCCATCATCCTGGTGGGCAACATCGAATCCGGAGGTGTGTTTGCAAGCCTCTATGGCACAGTTGCACTGTTGCCCGAGGATATACGCGGCAACATAAAAGGTTTCGTTATCAACAAGTTCAGAGGAGATCCTGCCATCCTGGAGCCCGGGTTAAGGCAACTGGAGGAGATGACTGGCATCCCTGTATTGGGTGTATTGCCCTATTACAAACTCAATATCCCCTCCGAGGATTCCATGGCCATCATCTCGAAAAGCAGAAATACTTCTTCAGGCTGCCTGAACGATGTCGATATTGCAGTGATCAGACTGCCACGCATATCCAATTTTACTGATTTTGAACCTCTGGAGCGCCTGGCAAAAGTAAGATATGTGGAACCGCATGAAGATCTTGGCACTCCTGACTGTGTCATTATACCGGGTACCAAGAACACCATCAGTGATCTTTTAGATCTTAAGGCAAGTGGGATGGATAAGCAGATCCGGGCACTGTATGGGAAGGTGCCTATTTTTGGAATATGTGGTGGATACCAGATGCTCGGTAAAACCTTGCATGATTCCGGCATAGAGAATGGTCTGGAAGCAGATTATGAGGGTCTGGGACTGCTTGATGTGGAAACGGCTTTCGGGGAGTACAAGAAGACCACTACTCAGGTGAAAAAGAAAGTAGTTGCCGAGGGACCTATATTCCGTCATATCAAGGGTGAGGAAGTCTGGGGATACGAGATCCACATGGGTAAGACAAAGACTCCCCGGACAGCATTTGGTGACGATGGCAGCATCGATGAGAGCGGCACTGTCATAGGCACATACCTGCACGGTCTGTTCGAGAACAGCAACATAAGAACTTCCCTGATGATCTACCTGGCCGAGAAGAAGGGTGTGGAGTTCCATCCCGAGGTGGCGACCACCGAAGAAGAAGCATACAAGGAGCTTGCCGACATCGTACGCAGCTGTCTGGACATGGACAAGATATATACGATGGTAGAGAAAAGTTGAAATTTTAATTTAAGCAGAAGGCCTTATTCTACCAGACACGGAGTAAGGCCTTCTACAGAGCAGGATGAATGCGGAACGACACTATTCAGGTCAAATACCTCTAATTTGTTGCTTAGCGTATAGATTACTATTCTATTTCTTCCAATGGATTTGGCATACTTAAAAGCAACATATGTCTTTTCCAAAGTATCTCCAACTCCAACTGAAACAGTATTTACCTTTCCAATTTTATCAAAGTAATTACACAAGTCGATCAGATCAACTGCTTTGCATTTGCATAATATGCAATCACCTGCAGAGAAAACAATTTTCAAGCTTTCATGCTGCAAATGGTCAATGATCTTATCAATTGTACTTGTTATCTGCGTACTTGTTCTGGTGATGTTCGTTTCATCATTTTCAAGCAAGCATTTTTCGAATTTTTGATGAATATCGTCCCCATCTATTGCTATATATATCAAATTGAACTCCCCCATTTACATATTTGATTTCAATAAATATAATGCATTCTTTTGAACCATCTTTTAATCTTTCATTTGACTTCTAACATGTTTTGACACTCTTTTGTTCAACAGGAAAGTATATATAATTCATTTACTTATACATCAATGTACAACTTAAACCATTGATGTCTATAAAGGTGTTGTCATGCAGTCGTACATACAAAAAGTAAGTGCAGGTGAGAACCTGACATTGCAAGAGGCTGAGAAAGCGATCACAGAAATTTTCACGCAGGCCACTGATGCCCAGATAGCCGGATTGCTCATGGCTTTGAAAATGAAAGGTGAGACTGCTGATGAGATAGCAGGGTTTGCATGTGGTATGAAAAAAGCTGCCCGAAGCATATGCCCTGATGTAAAAGGCACACTTGTGGATGTTGTAGGTACCGGAGCGGATAGGCATAAGACCATCAATGTTTCCACAGCTGCTGCAATTATTGCTTCTGCTGCAGGAGTGAACGTAGCAAAGCACGGCAACCGCGCGATCACTTCTCTTTCCGGCAGTGCAGACGTACTGGAACAGTTGGGCATAAAGATCGACAAAGACCCTGAATCAGTCAAAGAATCCATCGAAAAGATAGGCATCGGATTCATGCTTGCTCCGGTTTTCCACCCGGCGATGAAGAGGGTTGCAGGCATAAGAAAGGAAATGGGTGTAAGAACAGTGTTCAACATCCTTGGTCCTCTTACAAATCCGGCAGGTGCTGATGCACAGCTCATAGGTGTATATGATCCCGGCCTCTGTGAGGTTTTTGCACAGGTGCTTAAGAAGATGGGTGCAAAACGGGCCATGATCGTACACGGGGATGGAATGGATGAGATCTCCAACATCTCAGAGACCCAGGTTGCGGAACTTAAAGACGGCAAAATAAAGACCTATGCCATCTCTCCCGAAGACCTTGGCATCAAGAGAGCAAAGGCCACAGATATCGTAGGGGGCACTCCTGCAGAGAACGCAAAGGACATAATCTACATATTCAAAGGAGAAAAGGGACCGAAAAGAGATCTTATTGTGATAAACGCCGCAGCCGCACTCTACGTTGCAGGTGCAGCCGATTCTCTGAAGGAAGCTATACCTCTGGTCGAAGAGGTTCTCGATTCAGGCAAGGCCATGGAAAAGCTCAGACAGTTCAGCGACAAGACCTTCGAAGGTTTAGAATATGAGAGCTCCTGTAAGAGCGAAGATCTGCGGCATGCGGTGTGCTGAAGACATCGAACTGGCCGTGAGGTGCGGAGCAGATGCGGTAGGGTTCATTACAGAAGTACCTGTGAACAGCCCCAGGAAGCTCGATGTTGCAACTGCATCATCCCTTATCTCACAAGTGCCGCTGTTCGTAGATTCTGTTCTTGTGATCATGCCGGAAAGCGGAGAGGAAGCAGTGGAACTTATTGACACATGCAGGCCGGATATCGTCCAACTGCATAACGACCCTGCCTTTTCGGAACTTGAATATATAAGGGACAATGTCCGGCAGAAGATCATCAAAACCATCTCCATAACTGTTGAGAAACAGAACCTTGTGGAAGAGATGCTTCCATCAATTCACAGGTTGTTTGATAATGACTTTATCGATGGCATACTGCTTGACTCAAGCAAAGCCGGACTGGCAGGCGGAACTGGCGTTGTGCATGACTGGTCTGTAAGCAGGCGGATTGTGGAGATAATGGAAACCCCGGTGATACTGGCAGGAGGTCTCAATCCCGAAAATGTGCGCCGGGCAGTGGAAGAAGTAAGGCCCTATGCAGTGGATGTTGCATCGGGAGTTGAGAAAAATGGAAAGAAAGACCCTGATAAAGTGAGCAGGTTCATTACACAGATAAGGTGTGCAAATGGTTGAATTCGATCTTAACAAAGAAGATTTTATTACCCTTGTAGAAAACTCAAAAACGCCTGCAATCGTACAGCTTATGGCAAAGGTGGAAAGCATATGCACTCCGTTGCAACTGTATGCGACCTTGCAGAATGCAAACTATTCATACCTTCTTGAATCGGTGGAAAAAGAGAAAAGGCATGCAAGGTACTCTTTTGTGGGTTCAGAGCCTGAACTGGTGGTAGATATTAAGGATAGGTCCCTTACCATAGATTGCCAGAAGAATTCTGAGCTTTCGAAGTTCATTCATGGTAAAGTAAAGGCAATGGGAAAAACAGAATCGCTTATCGGAGGCAGGTTCAGGGTACAAATAAAGGAACAAAATGATGATCTTGGTGCTTTCCGTGAGATATTCCCAACGAGTAACAATGTTCAACTACTCAATCAGAAGCGTTTTGACAGGCAAACATTCCTCGGAGGCGCCATAGGTTACAACAGTTATGACCTGGTCTATGATTCCTGGATAGGAAGGGAGAAAAAAACAGATTCTGACACTCCTGAGATGCATTTTGCCATAATGACCAAGACTTTTGTCTTTGACCACATCACCAATGAGACATATTTTGTCATCACTCCTTTTGTTACAAAGGACAGCGATCTTGAAGCAGTGTATGAACACGCTTTAGCAGATGCACAGCTCATGGAGCGGTCACTGCATATGTCCTCGGTGATAGGCATCAGTTCCGATATATTGACCAGGGTAAAATCTGAGGAACCAGTTCCAAGCACTGACCAGGAAACTTTTGAAAAGGCGGTGCTGGCTTCAAAGCAGCACATCATTGACGGTGACATCTTCCAGGTAGTGCTTTCACGCAGGTACACTGTTAAAATGAGCCAGACTCCCCTGCAATTATACATACGGCTCAGGGACATAAACCCAAGCCCTTACATGTACATTTTCAATTTCAAGGATATCGGTATCGTGGGTGCAAGTCCCGAAACCCTCATGACGGTCTACAACAGAAAGGTCATCACCAATCCCATTGCAGGCACATGTCCCCGAGGTAAGGATGAGGACGAGGACAAAGAACTTGCCTCCCACATGCTTAAAGATGAGAAAGAAAGAGCAGAGCATATCATGCTTGTAGATCTGGGACGCAATGATGTAAGAATGGTTTCAAAAGGTGGGACCGTCAAGGTAGATGACCTCATGAGCGTTGTCAAATATTCTCATGTCCAGCATATAGAGAGCACTGTAAGTGGAAATTTGAGAGATGAATGTGACCAGTTCGATGCCACTCGTGCCATTTTTCCAGCAGGTACGCTATCCGGAGCACCCAAGATCCGGGCAATGGAGATAATTGATGACCTGGAACCCGCTGCAAGAGGCATATACGGTGGTGGAGTAGGTTACTATTCCTGGAACGGTGATGCTGATTTTGCCATAGTCATCAGGACAGTCCTTATCAAGAACAATACCGCCTATGTGCAGGCAGGAGCAGGCATCGTAGCGGATTCAGACCCTACATACGAATATCTGGAAACCGAAAGGAAAATGGCTGCAATGATAAAAGCTATCGGGGGGAAATAATGAGAATATTGTTCATCAACAACAAGGATTCCTTTGTCTGGAACCTTGTGGACTATGTTTCCATATTCGAGCCAGACACAGTGGTTGTTCCGAACTCTATCTCTCCGGAAGAAGTAAGAAAGATACACCCGGATGCCATCGTGATATCGCCTGGTCCGGGCACACCCCATAAGCCTGAAGATGTGGGAACCTGTCTTGATATCATAAGGGATTTCGGCCCCGATATTCCGGTGCTTGGTGTCTGTTTCGGACATCAGTCCATTAATACTGCTTTCGGAGGCACCGTTGGACACGCAAAAGGTGGACCTGTACACGGCAAGACATCTGACATCAGCCACGAGAATTCGCCGCTCTTTGATGGTGTATCACAGACCTTTAAAGGCGGAAGATATCACTCCCTTGCCATTGAAAAGCTTGCAGATGAGCTTAGGGTGACTGCAAATACAGAAGATGGCATTATCATGGCTGTGGAACACATGAAATATCCCATATACGGTGTACAGTTCCATCCAGAATCAGTGCTGACTGAAAGCGGAATGAAGATCGTTGAGAACTTCCTGAAGATAGCCGGCATGCATAAGGATTAAGCCCTTGCAGGTTTATTGGAGATCATGCTTATCGGGATCACAGGAACACCAGGAACGGGTAAAACATCGGTCACATTGCAGCTAGAAAAAAAGCCCGGATATCAGATAATCCACCTCAATGAACTGATCAGGGAAGAGAAGCTCTACTGCGAAGTGGATGCCGAAAGGGACTGTGTTGTAGCTGATATGGACCTTGTGGAGCAGAGGGTCATGGAAAAAGTTGACAGTTCCAGCCCTGTTATTATACTGGACAGTCATCTTTCCCATCATATTGCTGATATTGTCATCGTACTTAGGGCATCCCCTGATAAACTGAGGGAGAGGCTTAAGATAAGGAATTATTCTGAAAACAAGATACAGGAAAACCTGGAAGCAGAGGCTCTGGATGTGATCCTGTTCGAATCAGTGGAATGGTGTGACAAGGTCTTTGAAATAGACACCACCAACCAGACCATTGAGGAGACCATCACAGATATTGAAGAGATCATCAGTGCACTGCTCAAAGGGCAGGATGAAGAACTGATGGTAAAATACAAACCCGGTTCAGTGGACTGGAGTGAGGAATTTTTTGCCAATATGCATCTTTAAAATTGTTTGTTCATGAAATCTTCTATGAGTTTTACTCTATCCATCCTTTCCCTTCTTTTGTTTACATTTAGCTGCAATTCCAAAGGTGGAACCTTTATATTATAGCCATTCCATTTTATGGTCTCAAGGTTCTGTTTTGCATACGGACCACAGTCTACTGGTTCTGGAATATCTAGGATTTCTTGCGGGTCAGATGCAATATCTATTCTTGCATGTAGAAAAATTACCCCGAAATCTTTAGTTAACCATCCGTTTGTGTCAACAATAGGTTCAATTAAACAGTCTGAGAAAACATCGGTAATTTCTTCAATGCTTTTTGAATCAGTCATAATATCTACATCATGAGGATTCATTTTTATTCCACGAATGCATGCAGCACAGCTTCCAGTTAACCACCAGTTAATATTTGTCTCTTGAGTTCTTTGGCAAAATTCTGTTAATGCTTTTTCCCATGGAACAGGAACGAAATAACCAAGCTGGTCAAACATCAAGTTTGCATTATCAAAATATCGCTTCTGTATCTTATCTAAATATTTAACATCCTTTGGATAGATTTTAGTATATCCCTTGCCATCATTTTCATAAAAGCACATTTGCAAAATTCTCTCGTATTTTGGATGGAACTCTGAAATCCTGAATGTTACTTTTTCATCTGATTCCTCAAAAGAAACTCTCATCTACTCGATCTCCTTTATCTATCTGATTTCTTAATTCACGTCTTAAAATTGTAACTATAGATCGAAGGTAAGATTTTCTTTAGGTTTTTATCCTTTTTAAATTGTCAGATAAGAATTAGATCAAGAGTAGCTTTTTCT
The DNA here is from genome assembly GCF_041305605.1 of Methanomethylovorans sp. Lineage (GTDB taxonomy): Archaea > Halobacteriota > Methanosarcinia > Methanosarcinales > Methanosarcinaceae > Methanomethylovorans. The sequence continues at coordinate 1,331 of NZ_JBFYLB010000050.1, read as the reverse complement.
ACAGAGTCTTTAGCCGTTCATCTGAATAAACAACTACCTGATATCTAACCAAAAAGAAGATATATTTCGTATATAGTAATATTCGACTAACGAATTATTATGGAGGAATGAGCTTTGGATGAAAATACTCTACTTCACAAGATCATCGACATTATTCACTACAAAAATGAATATCAGCTTCAGACATCCGGGATCCCTCCTCAGGAGATGTATGTACTTGAGAGGATATACCTTCACAGAACCCTACTTTCAAAGGATATCTCTCAAAAATACAATATTCCTCCCTCCACGCTCACAGGGCTCCTTGACCGGCTGGAAAATAAAAAATTTATTGAAAGGTTGAGAACGAACAAAGATCGAAGGTCTATAGAGCTGATTGCCACTGAAAATGGAAAGTCGGTTGTTGAAAAGCATATAACAGAGGACCAGATGTTTGCCAGGAACTTATTCGATAGTCTGGAACCTCAGAAAAAAGAGCAACTCAAAACCCTTCTTGAGGAACTGCTTGAAAAGGTCGATGTAGAATCCCTGTTCTCTCCAAAGCACCAATAGAAAGGAGGTATTGTATTTGCCTTTGCTCGATTTCCGGAACGTATCTTTTGCCAACGATGGCAAGAGCATTCTCAGGAACATATCCTTTGTTGCTGAGGCTGGAGATTTTATCTCTATCATTGGTTCATCAGGCAGTGGTAAAAGCACATTGCTCAAACTTTGTAGTCATTTGATAAGTCCGACAGCTGGAAACATATTCTACAAAGGTGTGAATATGACCGAATATAGTCCAACAGAGTTAAGAAAAGGCATATCCTATTGCTCTCAATTCCCCTATCTCTTTGGAAGTAGTGTAAAAGATAATCTGGATTTTCCCTTCTTCATAAGGAATATGCCCTTCAACGAAAGCAGGGTAAAGGAACTATTCTCATTGTTCAATATATCTTTCACTTTTCTGAATGCCGATGTTCAAAACCTTTCCGGGGGAGAGAAACAAAGGATATCGCTGGTAAGAACTTTATTGTTCCTTCCTGAAGTTCTGCTGCTGGACGAGGTCACTTCTTCCCTTGATGTGGAAAATATACGCATGGTGGAGAATGCCATTTCTTCCCTCAACAGGGATGGCATTACTATCCTATGGATCACGCATGACCCCGAACAAAGCCAAAAGTATGCAAATAAGATCATTACCTTGGAAGCTGGCGAGATTAAGTCCCTGAAGGTTTTAAAATGAATGGTTCAGTAGCTATTGATAGCACATCGTTGCTCATTGCTTCTTCCCTTGTGCTGGTGTCACTTTATCTATCATACTCACAAAAACTGGGGCTTGAGAAGGAAAC
>NZ_JBFYLB010000049.1:0-7946 GCF_041305605.1 Methanomethylovorans sp. | reverse complement strand
GCTGCATACTGTGCATAGGCTTCAGCTGCCTTTTCATAGAGGTTCATAGCACTGCGGGAAGTTGTGGGCTTTATTCTGGCAACCGCCTTCCTGAAATGGGTCATAGAGATCCTTATCTCATTTGCCAGTGCCTTCATTTCCTCTCTTGTCATGCCGGGTCTTATCACTGTTCTCAAAGCCAGCATGGAAGCTTCCCGGCAGATGGCATCTATATCCGCACCGACATAGCCTTCTGTCATATCTGCAAGCAAATTCAGGTCCACATCTTCGGCCAGAGGCTTTCCCAGGATATGTATCTCGAATATCTTCCTGCGTCCTTCCTTATCAGGCGGCTTAACGTAGATGAGCCTGTCAAATCTTCCGGGACGCAGCAAGGCAGGGTCAATAATGTCCGGCCTGTTTGTGGCAGCTATGACCACAACATCCCTTAGTTCTTCCACTCCATCTATTTCAGTAAGGATCTGGCTCACCACCCGCTCCGTAACATGCACATCAGTACTGGATCCTCTCTCAGGTGCCATGGAATCTATCTCATCGAAGAATATCACAGTCGGAGCAGCCTGTTTTGCTTTCCTGAAGGTGTCACGCACCGCTTTCTCGGATTCTCCTACATACTTGCTCAAAAGCTCAGGGCCTTTGATGCTGATGAAATTAGCTTCGCTCTCACTTGCAACCGCCTTGGCCAGCATGGTCTTGCCTGTTCCCGGTGGCCCAAAAAGCAATATGCCTTTGGGAGGCGTGGTATTGACAGCTTCGAACATCTCTGGATATTTCAGAGGCCATTCCACAGCTTCGATCAGTTCCTGTTTTGCAGCCTCCAATCCTCCAATATCATCCCAGCGTACATGGGCAACCTCCACGAACACCTCGCGCATGGCTGAAGGCTCTATGTTCTTGAAAGCTGAATCAAAATCAGCTCTGGTGACCACCAGGCTGTCCATTATCTCCTGGGGTATATCATCCTCTATGCGCATCTCCGGCAGCATCCTGCGCAGAGCGTGCATAGCTGCTTCCTTGCACAGGGATGACAGATCAGCTCCCACATAACCATGAGTTACAGCTGCTATCTGCTCCAGGTCAATGTCATTTTCAATAGGCATTCCCCGTGTATGCACGTACAGGATCTGCAGCCTGCCGTTACGGTCAGGGATACCTACCTCTATCTCTCTGTCAAATCTTCCGCCTCTGCGCAGTGCAGGGTCTATGGAGTTTGGACGGTTGGTTGCAGCAATAACAATGACTCTGCCCCTTGATTTCAGGCCGTCCATTAGTGAAAGTAACTGGGCTACCACCCTGCGCTCGACCTCTCCCATCACTTCATCCCGCTTAGGGGCTATGGAATCGATCTCATCGATGAAGATAATGGAGGGTGCATCCTTTTCGGCATCTTCGAACATCTGGCGGAGCTTGTGCTCACTTTCCCCATAATATTTGGACACTATCTCAGGACCGCTGATAGATATGAAATTAGCATCAGTTTCACTGGCAACTGCCCTGGCGATCATGGTCTTGCCTGTACCTGGCTGGCCATAAAGCAGTACACCTTTCGGGGGATCTATACCAAGTTTCTGGAATATCTCCGGGTGTTTCAGGGGAAGCTCTATCATCTCCCTTACCATACCCAGTTCACGTTTGAGGCCACCTATATCCTCGTAGGTGATGTGGTCTTTGGTTGTAGCTTCTTCCAGGGGTTTTTCCCGAAGCACGATCTGGGTGTTACGGGTAACTACCACAGGTCCTGAGGGTTTGGTGGCCAGTACTGCAAATGTTAGAGGATTGTTTACGGTCTCTACTCTGACCCTTTCTCCTTTGGAAAGCGGCCTGCCTTCAATGATCCTCAGGATAAAACGAGATCCACCTACAAGCTGCACTGGCTGGGTGGGTGCCAGGGTGACACTCTCAGCTTCATGTGCTAATATCTTCCTGATGGTTACCTGATCGTCCAGACCAATTTTAGCATTGTAGCGCAGATTGCCATCTATACGGATTATTCCCTTCCCGGTATCATCAACATAACCAGGCCAGACGATGGCATAGCATTTATCCTTGCCCTTGATCTCTATGATGTCGCCGCTTGTAGTTCCTAATTGTTGCATCAGGTCTTTTTCCAGGCGGGCTATGCCTCTTCCTGCATCCCTGGGGTATGCCTGTGCCACCTGTACGATGATCTCTTCGGACATTTGTTAACCGCCAATTTAAGAGCCAGTGTCTTTAACACGTGGTTTAAGAAGAAATTCATTATTCAAGCTGATTATTCAACTACTTTAATATTCGTATTTAGAATAATATGTCAATATTTAAAACATTATGTGATAGTCCATTTGCTGTGTTTCTTCTGTTCTGTGATCAATGGCAACAGGCTAATCATTTCCTGTTGAGTTTCAGAAATGCGGAACAAAACGTTTATATGGAATTGCTTAGTACACAATCGTACATTATAGCTTATATCAGGACATTCAATTTAATGGAAACTAAGGCCGGGATCAAAATGAATGGGAACTCAATGCAGCATGGTATGTGGAAAGAGTATACAGTACCTTCTCAGGAAGAACAACTTGAGAAATTCCGATCCCTGCTGGAATACGTTTCTGCCAATAGTCCTTTTTACAAGCAGAAGTTCTCAAAAGAGAATGTGGATATAGGATCCATTACAACTCTTGAAGATATCAGTACCCTTCCCTTCACGTACAAGGAAGAACTAAGGGATGCTTATCCTCTTGATCTGCAGGCAGCACCGGAAGAAAAAATAGTGCGCATTCACTCCTCGTCCGGCACCACTGGTAAACCCGTTATCATTCCCTATACGCAAAAAGATGTGGATATGTGGGCCGACATGATGAAAAGGTGCTATGAGCTGGCAGGCCTGACCAACCTGGACAGGATACAGATAACTCCCGGTTACGGTCTGTGGACCGCAGGCATAGGTTTTCAGCTTGGTGCCGAAAAGCTGGGTGCCATGGCAGTGCCGATGGGTCCGGGAAATACGGAAAAACAACTGCAAATGCTTATGGATCTGCGCTGTACCGCTATCACAAGTACTTCTTCTTATGCCCTGCTGCTTGCGGAAGAGATCAACAGAAGAGGCATAAGGGATAAGATACACCTTAAGGCAGGCGTCATCGGCTCAGAAAGGTGGAGCCGCAAGATGCGTATCCGTATCGAGGAAGAGTTAGGTCTGGAAAGCTTTGACATCTATGGCCTTACTGAAATATACGGTCCCGGCATCGCTCAGGACTGCCATCTGCATAATGGTCTGCATTACTGGTCCGACATGTTGTTTTTTGAGATAATCGATCCCGTTACAGGTGAAATATTGCCGGATGGAGAGCTGGGTGAACTTGTTGTCACAACTCTGTCAAAGGAAGGTGCACCTCTCATACGTTACAGGACAAGGGACCTGACCCGTATAATCCCTGGTCGATGTACTTGCGGATGCCCTTTTCCTCGTATTGACAGGATCTTAGGCCGTACGGATGACAGGATCAAGATAAAAGGGGTCAACATCTATCCGGGGCAGATCGAAGATCTCACTCACAGGTTTGAAGGTGTAAGCAGCGAGTACCAGATTCTGCTGTCCCGTGATGGTGGCAAGGAATCCATGCTTTTCCGTGTAGAGGTGGACAATGCCCTGGACCCTTGCTGCAGGCAGACAAAGGAAAAAGCCATCAGGAAAGCTTTTCATGATCTGATCGGTATTTCCGTAGATGTAGAATGTCTGAACATCGGGGATTTGCCGCGCAGTGAAAAGAAAAGTAAAAGAGTAGTTGACACAAGAGATTCATAAAATTCGTAGAGTATCTTATAATCGACCATAAAATTTTTATATCTTCCAGTTCAGCAACTATCTATAAATATGTATCATCTATACGAGATACGCGACTGGATATACGAATGCGAACGTTTCCTTTTCCTGGCAGAGGTTCATTTCATAGATACAAAAGTGTCTCCTGTATGTCACGAATTCTGCCATGTGTTAACTGGCAATAAGCTGGAGGAAATGCTTTGTCTTTTACGAGAACAGCATTGCACCTGTCTGAACGTGCATTCATGTGTTCCAACAGAGGAATTTGACAACTTCAAGTACGTAGTGGATAGCGTAGCATCTGAAAAATGGGGCATACTTAGTGCGGACAAGATCATTCAGGCACAAAGGACACTGCACAAGCTTGCCGGTGGACTTCGTAATGATATCATACAAATGCATGAAGAAAGAGGTTATCCCTTGTTATGCTCCGAAACAGAGCTGTATCATCCAAGGTAGGCTCTGTTCATCAGCACTACTTTAAGACTTGTTCTGTTGTACCTTCCTTATCTGTGTGGATGAAATACCATCGTCTCTATATTCATCCTCGGAAATAATGGTTATTATAGGTTCAACCTCTGGTGGTATCTCTATTTCGGTCCCTTTTCTGCTGAAAACAAGAAAATCAACACACTTCTCCCTGAAATGATCCAGAAGAGAATGCAGATCGTCTTGAGGACGATAATACCTGTTATTGAAAAGCCTCTTCATAGTGTCGGCACCTATAATAAAAGTGGAATCCGGGAAAATATTTGCCTTCTCTGCAAAAAGGGGTGTGTTCGTTACAAAAATATCTCCCATAAAATCAGGATCATAACAGGCCTGTATAGAAGATATCCTGTCTTCAAGTGAGATGTAGTCTATTGGCGGTTTGTCCACATTAATGAGTGAGATCTCGAAATGCACTGGTACACCATACTTCCTGGCTGCTATCCTTGCCATTTCCACATGGTTCCTGTGACACGGATCAAAAGAACCAGAGAAAATGATTTTATGTGAATGCTGTGCGCTACCCTCCTTCCCATTTACTCTTACACATCTTTTGATCACGTTAGAGTCATTGTCTTTGTGCAACAGCATGTCAGATATTGCTTTTGTGGCTTGTGCTCTCCTTATTTGCGGTCTTTCCTGTGATGATAATTCTGTTCCATACGTTATTCCCACATCCAGATCACAGGCTGAAGCTACCATGTTGATTATCGACAGGGACACCAGTGTTTCTTCGTGTTCTCTATCCCTTTTTTCTAAAAAACAGATGCTATAGGTAGTTGTGTTCTGGAGTGACTGGACTGCCATGTACAGCTCATGCTGTCTTTCTTTTCGTTCGCCGGATCTTGCCAGGGTGCATGTCGCGCTGATACCCAGGATGTTTGATCCTCCATTTTTTCCTGGTCTTTGTAGCAGCATTGCTCTTTGAAAGGCCGCCATGGCCATTGCCCGTGCGGTTCGTGATGAAGCATATTTTTCCGGCTTCCTGCCGGTAAACGCATCAAGTGCCTGCTGGCTGTACGGGACCACTGCTTCCAGCAAAGTGGCCGAACCTCCTCCATATCGCAATAGTTCTCCAATGGCCTCTGTTCCACCACCTGTGATCGCAAGCACAAATTCATATCCTGAGGAATGGATCTGATGCACAAGTTCTTTTATTTCCATGGCTATGTCTTTTTATATTGTTAACCCATTTCAAAGTTGCTCTTATACCAGTTTTCAGCAGTTTGAACAGTTAAAACCATTTAATTGTAAAGACAGCACTTATACTAAAAAAGAAAAATATTAAAGAATAGAGTTTTGTCTCTATTCTTCTATCTTAAACTTGGAAGCTAACTGCATGAGGTTTGATGCGAGATTTGCAAGTTCCTGTGCAGATGTGGAGATCTCTTCCATTGATGCCTTCTGTTGTTCAACTGAAGATGCAGCTTCCTGTGTTCCTGCTGCAGATTGTTCGGTGATGGCAGTAACCTCTTCAACGGAAGAATTGATCTGTTCAATTGAAGATGATTGCTCTTCAGCTGCCGCAGCAATATCCTGTGCCATCCTTGTAACCTCTGTACTTCTATCAGCTGCAGTTTTCATATCTATATGTGTTCTACTGAACATCTGTGCTCCTTGGGCAACTTTCTGCGTTCCCTTTTCCATGGTTGTGACGGCATTATTTGTCTCATTCTGGATCTGGTGCACTAGTACAGCTATTTGTTTGGCTGCATTGTTTGAGTCTTCTGCAAGCTTTCTTACTTCGTCGGCCACAACTGCAAAGCCTTTTCCATAGTCTCCTGCACGAGCCGCTTCAATAGCAGCATTCAGGGCAAGGAGGTTCGTTTGGTCAGCTATTGAAGTAATAAGCTCCACGATTTCCCCTATTTGTCTGGATTTGCCATCCAGTTCACGTATCACTTCGGCAGAATCGGAAACAGCTGTCTGTATTTCGGTCATATGTGACAATAACTGCTCAGATTGTTTGCTGATGCCTTCCAGAAGTTGGCTGGAACCCTGTGCAGCTGAAGCAACTTTCTGTGCATTGCTTGCGACATCCTGGACATTTGCTGTCATGTCTTTCATAGCACGAGACACTTCTTCTGCTCTTATGGATTGGCTCTGTGAACCTTTGGCTATATCAGCTACAACATCAGATATTTGACCAGCGCCGGAAGTCATTTCTTCAGAAGCTGCCGACAATTCCTGGGATGTAGAAGCTACTTTTGAAGACCCATCTTTAACCTCAGTAACAATTTTGCGCAGATTTGTTGCCATTGTCCCGAGTGCTGTTGAAAGCTGACCTAGTTCATTCTCGGAAGTGTTATTGATCTGTACGAGCAGGTTGCCTTCAGCGATCTTATTTGCTGCTTCAAGCATCTCATCAACTGGTTTTGATATCATTCTGGAGATAAGGAGTGCAACTGATATGCCCAGTATTATGGCTATCAAAGATATCAGACTTAAGACCATTAAGGCAGTGCTCATCTCTTTCTGCATTTTTTCATTTTGGTCAGTAAGTGCTGCTTCAGAAATCGACTTCACAGTTCGGGCAGCGTCCACCATCTGGATTTCTGCATCGTCCTTCTTTTTTTCATTTGCAACATATCCTGAAAATTCGGTCTTATAAGCTGTCGCCGCAATGATCACAGCATCTGCATCATCTTTATTCTTCTGTTGCTTATATCTGGATTTCAGATCTGAAGCAAGGGTGATGATAGCATCCATTTTCTGATTGACGTTATCAACATATTGTTGCTCTTCGTTCATCATAAAACCGAGTCTGTCATTACGGGCTTCAAGGTTCCATTTACTGATAGTGCTTGAATCTTCTGCTTTTAACACTCTGTCTTGTAAAGCTGCAGCATCAGCATTTTGCTCTATCATTTCAGAATATTGCTGCATTTGATCTTCATACATTTTAATGGTTACTTCATTTAGTGTATTTTCTTTTTCGATGAGTGTGTTATCTATTGTTTTTTGTTCATTTTCAAGTTGAACGTAAGTTGTGAAAGCCTGATCATAACTGTCAACTGCTTTTTGAGCATCATCCATTTTCTGTTTATCCGCAGAGTCTGTAAAATCTTGCCTCGATTCACTTATTTGAGCTGTCATTGAATCAAAAAGTTCATTCATTTGAATAACATAAGTCGTATCTCTTCTCAGCTGATAATTCTTTTCTGTAATCCTGGCATCTTCGCTATATTTGACAAGATTATTCATGTCCTCGGTAATCTCGGCACTGGTCTTAATATCTGACATTCCGCTATATCCTGTGTAAGCAACTATGGTTGTCAATAATAGTATGACTGCAAAACTCGCGATTAGCAATTTTTTAATCTTTACGTTTTCGAACATACTTCAATCTCCAATCACTATCTAGTAAAACTTTTTTACCTAATCAACTAAAATCAAAACACTACACACAACAGTTGAATCTATCTGTTATTGTCTGGATATATTTTGGTTAAATATTACATAATCATAATAATTATATAAATCTAACTACTAATTTTATTTATTCTGAAACCACTTTAACTTATTTCGTCACAGGTCTTATGATCAAATTCTAAAACTGATTTAGAACTACCTTCTCCATTGATGGTGAACTCTAATTCAGGATCGTTGATGTATGTTCTAAAAGCCTGCTTTTTTTATGATTCCTTTATATCTA
>NZ_JBFYLB010000048.1:0-5349 GCF_041305605.1 Methanomethylovorans sp. | reverse complement strand
ACCAGAATTAACCGAACTGCCAAATCCAACGTCAGACAAGAAATAACTCCTGTCTCCACTTACGATAAAGCGGTGATTATCACGCACAACAGTTGTTGTGCGGGAATCACCATAATGCGCGTCTTGCTATATATACCTTGCGACTGGCGCAGAGCACAAAGCAAAACGGACATTTATCGATGATAACTTAACGGTATAATCTCTCAAGCGAGCTGCATTGCGTTTCCGCGCTGCAACGCCCCTTGCGAGCACCCCTAGAAGCACATGCTTCTATAAATACCTATCGCTTTAACGGGACTTTATAATCAAAATTGGAGGAATAGTAAATGCATGCAAAAAGAAACGTTTAAATATAATAACTTGACACAGCTTTATGATTACTATGAGCGCAGAAATGCAACTGAGGGATCGTTTTTTATAACACAGAACCGCTGTTGAACAAGAAAATCACTATTTTCGATACCACACTGCGCGATGGTGAACAGACACCCGGTGTCTCTCTGACAAATGACCAGAAGCTGAAGATCGCAAGGCAGCTGGACAAGCTTGGAGTAGACGTTCTTGAGGCCGGATTCCCTATTTCCTCTGATGGAGATAAGCAGTCTGTGAAAGCTATCGCCAACGAAAGCCTTAAACTGGACGTGTGTGGTCTTGCAAGAGTGCTGACAAAAGACCTGGATGCATGCCTGGACACAGGTGTGGACATGATACATACATTCGTATCCACATCTGACATACAGAGAATCCACACTATAAAGAAGAGCAAAGAAGAAGTGCTCACAATGGCTGTGGATGCAGTGCAGTACATAAAGGACCATGGCGTTAAGTGCATGTTCTCAGCCATGGATGCCACCCGTACTGACCTCGATTACCTAATAGAAGTATACAAGGCAGTAGAAGGAGCAGGTTGCGACATTCTCAATGTACCAGACACGGTAGGGATAATGTCCCCCTCCCACATGTACCAATTGGTAGGTGCAGTCAGCAAGGAAGTAAAAATCCCCATAGATGTTCATTGCCACAACGACTTCGGCATAGCAGTTGCTAACAGCCTCATGGCAGTAGAGGCTGGAGCAAGCCAGATCCAAGTGACTGTAAATGGAATAGGGGAAAGAGCAGGCAACGCTAATCTTGCCGAAGTGGTCATGTGCCTGCAATCAATTTACGGTGCAAAGACTAACATCAAAACAGAATACCTGCTTGAAACATCCAAAATGGTGGAGAACTATACAGGCATACACATGCCTCCAAACACACCTATTGTTGGCGAGAACGCCTTTGCCCACGAGTCAGGCATCCACACACATGGAGTACTCACTAAAGCTGACACATTCGAACCTGGCATCATGACGCCTGAGATGGTCGGACATAAAAGACGTATAGTACTTGGAAAGCACGCAGGCAAGCATGCTGTTCAGAAATCTCTGGAAGATGCTGGTATCCAGACCACTGAAGAGCAACTGGACGAGATAGTCAAGAGGATAAAGGCTATCGCAGACAAAGGAAAGCGTATATGTGATGCTGATCTTCATGCTGTTGCATCAGACGTACTGGGAAGAAACCTTGGCAGCGAGACTATAAAACTTAAGGAACTCTCAGTGATGACAAGCAACCTTACAACGCCCACTGCAGTTGTCAGGGCTATTATTGGCAACGATGAAGCAGTAGCCTCCAACATTGGTACCGGACCAGTTGATGCCGCTGTTAAAGCAGTACAGCAAATGATTGCAGGGTACACAAAGGTCAAGATACGTGACTTCCGCATCGAAGCCATCACCGGAGGAGCCGATGCTCTTGCTGAGGTCACTATAGGCGTAGAGGATGAAGACGGACGGGTGGTAACTGCTCATGCCGCCAGCACCGACATTGTGACAGCATCAGTGGATGCGCTCATAACAGCCATAAACATCCTGCTTGACAAGAAGAAATTGTGGAATATGCAATAACACTGCAATTGAATCAAGATATCACCAGGCAACAATGCCTGGAAACCCTTTTCTTTTTAGAGCTATAATCAACTGCATTGAATGTGAATCTTCTGAATCGTTCCCTTTATGATTACAGCAAACAATTAATGACTTATCATGGATTTCCAGGTTATAGATTCTCACTGTCATCTTGATTTTCCCAAATTCAATAAGGATAGAGAAGCAACCATACAATGTGCCCGCAAGGCCGGTGTAGATCAGATGATCAATTCCGGAGTTGATCCAAAAACCAATATATCAAGCCTTGAACTTGCTCGGGAATATGACTATATCCATGCAACTCTGGGATTCAGCCCCCACCTTTCACCGGAAGCCACTGATGAACAGGTACATTTAATGTTAAATTTTATAGAAGATCATGTCACCAACATAGTGGGAATAGGTGAAGCAGGACTTGATTACCATTACTTTACTTCAAATGCTGAAAGGAACAGGCAAATAGAAGTGTTCAAACAGGTCATAGAACTTGCCGATAAATACAATAAACCTCTTGTGATACACGGCAGAGAAGCAGAAGATATTGCACTGAGATTGTCAGGACACCTTGACAAAGTAGTATTTCACTGCTATGGAGGGAACCTTGAAACCATGCGGAATATAGTAGACGCCGGACATTTTATATCAGTTCCCACTTTGGTCTGTTTCTCGGAACATCATCAGGAAATAGCTAGAGAAGTACCATTAGAACACATGCTTCTAGAAACAGATAGCCCATATCTTTCCCCCCGCAAAGGTAGGAATGAACCGGCATTCATTCTTGATTCCCTTCCATGGATTGCAAAATTAAGAGGAATAGAAGAGAAGGATATAGCAGAGTGCACAAGGAAAAACACTATAAGGGTTTTCGGCCTCTAAGATTCAGATATTGGGAACAAGGGATAAAGAACATGAATGTAAAAAAATTCCATACTGGCTACTATGATGCAAATTCGTACCTTGTCAACGGTAAAGTGCTGATAGACACGGGCATTAACACAAATGCGTTGATAACAGAAATCGAGAAGAACATTGATATACAGAACCTTGAACTCATCATCCTCACTCATTGCCACTACGATCATAGTGCATCAGCAGAAACCATTTCCAAAAAAAGCGGTGCAAGTATAGCTATCCACAAGAACGATGTTGAAGGGCTACATCACAATGAGGCCAGTGCAGCTGCAGCCTTTGATAGCAAAGCCCCATCTTTTGTGCCTGATGTCCTGCTGGATGACGGGGAAAATATATCCATCGGAAATGGAGAACATCTGGAAATAATACATACACCCGGACACACACCTGGCGGCATATGTCTTTATGAACCTGTATCAAAATCATTGTTCTCAGGTGATACGGTATTTCCACAGGGTAGTATAGGGCGCACAGATTTTATAGGTGGTAACTCCGCAAAGATAAGTGAATCTATATATAAACTTACACAATTAGATGTAAGGACAATGTATCCAGGACATGGAGAACCTACTTCTGACAACGTGAAACGCCAGATAGAACTATCATATCGCATGGCTAAAAGCATATTTAAAATCATTTAATTATGACTGGAAAAAAGAAAGAGCAAGCTTCATTTGTCCCTCAGTTTCTCCCAATGGACCTTAAAGAAGCAAAGAAAAGAGGCTGGGAAGAACTTGATGTGATCATTGTGACTGGGGATGCCTATGTGGATCATCCCGGGTTTGGAACGGCCATCATCGGCAGGGTCCTTGAAGATGCCGGATACAGAGTAGGTATTATTGCACAACCTAAATGGGACAGCATTGAAGATTTTAAAAGATTAGGAAAGCCACGCTTATTCTTTGCTGTAAGTGGGGGAAACACGGACTCAATGGTGAGCAACTATACGCCTTCGCAGAGGTTGCGCCATGAAGATGCATATTCCCCTGGAAATAAACCCGGAATGAGGCCGAACAGAGCAACTATTGTTTATTCCAACAGGCTGCGGGAAGCATACCCTGATGTTCCGATGGTCATTGGAGGCATAGAAGCTTCTTTGCGCCGTTTTGCCCAATATGATTATTGGTCAGACAAAGTGCGCCAGTCAATCCTGGCAGACACACCTGCCGACCTGCTGATCTATGGTATGGGTGAACTGCAGATACTCCAGATAGCAGAAAAACTGGATAAAGGTGTACCTGTAAAAGTTATAACTGACATCGACGGCACAGTCTGGAAAATGGAAGTTAAAATCTGGAAGGAAAAAAGAGAAGAAATGCTCAAGAGCAATATTGAGATACCTTCGTATACCGAAGTATTACAGGACAAAGTACTCTATTCCAAAGCATTCAAACTTACATTCGATGAACAGGACCCCGTACGGGGAAGAGGGATAGTACAGGTTCATCCGAAAACAGTGATTATACAGAACAAGCCCATGCGTCCTCTTAATGAGAAGGAACTGGACCACGTGTATGAGCTGCCCTATACAAGAAGTGCACACCCCTCATACAAAGAACCCATACCTGCCCTTGACATGGCCAGGTTCTCCATCACGACTCACAGAGGATGTTTTGGTTCCTGCTCTTTCTGCGCAATAGTCCTGCACCAGGGAAGAATTATCTCAAGCCGGAGCATTGAATCAATACTAAGAGAAGCTGAAGGGCTGAAGAAGATCAAAGGCTTTAAAGGTATCATTAATGGACTTGGCGGGCCTTCTGCAAACATGTATGGGATGGAATGCGGGAAGTGGGAAAAGAAGGGAACATGCACAGACAAACTATGCATTTATCCCCAGGCTTGCCCATCGCTTAACACAAGCCATAAGAAGTTGATAGAGCTGATGCAACGACTGCGGGAAATACCGGGCATATCAAAAGTTTTCGTAGGATATGGCGTACGTTATGATCTTGCACTCCTTGATGAACAGTACATGGAAGAACTGTGTGCTCATCATGTCAGCGGACAGCTCAAGGTAGCACCCGAGCATTACTGCAATGCAGTCACCGATGCCATGAAAAAACCTCGCAGGGAAGTATTTGAGAAATTCGAGCAGAAGTACAAGGAGATCAACAGGAAAGTGGGCAAAGACCAGTACCTTGTAGCATTTTTGATGTCCGGCCACCCAGGGTGCACTCTTAACAACATGATAGAAACAGCAGAATACATAAGAGACACCGGAAGGTACACAGAGCAGGTGCAGGATTTCACACCCACGCCGATGACTGCTGCCACATGTATGTTCCATACGGGAATTGATCCTTTCACTGGCAAGAACATCTATGTTGCAACTTCCAGAAAAGACAAAATGATACAAAGAGCTTTTTTACGCTATAAGGACCATCAGAATCAAATGCTTGTCTACGAAGGGCTAAAACGCGCAGACCGGCTGGACCTTGTGGGTAATAGCTGGAACTGCTTTATCAGAAGG